>JBBSCP010000301.1:0-5998 GCA_038250135.1 Acetobacterales bacterium
CCAAGCTACAAGATGAGGTCCATCCCCGCCGTCAGCGTGCGGCTGCCGTTGAACTGGATGGAGAGGTCGGCCGCCGCATTGTTGTCCACGTGGAAATCGTAGCGCGTGTAGGCCACGCCCGCGATGCTGAAGGCGGTGCGTATCGCAATCCCCGCGCCGGCCACGGTGCCGAGCGCAAAGGCCTGGTTGCCAGCAACCAGCCCATTCGCATCGATCGCCGAGACATCGAGGGTATCGCCCGCGGCCCCCGGCGTGAAATCGACGATGCGGTCGAGCGCACCCGGCGCCAGAGAGTCGTAGAGGAAAATGTCGCGCCCGGCGCCGCCGCGCAGCGTGTCGTTGCCCGCGCCGCCGACCAGCACATCATTGCCCTCGGCGCCGTTGAGGTTGTCGTTGCCCGCGCCGCCGAACAGGGTTTCGTGGCCGGCGGCGCCGAAGATCGTGTCGTTGAAGTCCGAGCCCCGCACCTGTTCAAACCCGGCCAGCGTATCATAGCCGGTGCCGAGCCCCGTACTGAAGCCGGTGGCCAGGTTGACCGAGGCGCCGGCCAGCGCCTCCGCCAGCGTCAGCATGTCGGCGATTCCGCTGCCGCCATCGAGCGAATCGCGCCCCGCCCCGCCATCAAGCGTGTCATTGCCCGCGCCGCCGATCAGCGTGTCGCCGCCCGCTTCGCCGACCAGAAGGTCGTTGCCCGCCGCGCCGTTCAGGACATTCCCGCCGCCGCCGCCGCGCAGCGTATCCTGCCCGCCCGCGCCGGTCAGGTTCTCGATACGCAGCAGCAGCGACACCTCATTGCCGGTGTCGAAGATCGCATAGCCGAGCGCGATGTTGGCGACGAGATTGCCGATGCCGCCGCTGAAATCGGCCACATCGACGCCGTCTCCGCCATCGAACAGGTTGAAGCCCTGGGTGTCCTGCAGTGTGTCGTTGCCGCTTCCGCCGAGCAGCTTGTCGTCGCCATTGCCGCCGAACAGGGCGTCATTGCCGCTGCCGCCCTCCAGCCGGTCCGCATCGTCGCCGCCCAGCAGGCGGTCATTGCCGCTGTCGCCGATCAGGGTATCGTTGCCTGCGAGCCCGGAGAGCCTGTCATTGCCGTTCTGTCCATCAAAATGATTGGCCTCGCCATCGGTGCCGGTGAAGGTGTCGCCGAAGCTGGTGCCGATCACGCCCTCGATCGATTCGAAAGTGTCGGTTCCCGCGCTGCCCGGTAGCTGCACGCCACTTGCCAGATCGATGACCAGGCCGGCATCGTAGATGATGTCGCCAGATTCGGCGTAGGAGACGATGTCGAGCCCTTGGCCACCACGGTAGGTGTCGTTGCCGCCGAGGCTGTCGGCGCCGCCATCGAGGATCATATCGTCGCCGTCGCCGCCCTCGACGAGATCATTGCCGCGGCCGCCATCCAGTGTGTCGGCACCGCTGTCGCCGCGCAGCGTATCGTCGCCGAACAGGCCGAAAATCTGGTCGTCGCCGTCGCCGCCCTCGGCGAGATCGTCGCCGGAATCGGCCAGGGTGAAACCGTCGGCGATCAGCGTGTCGTTGCCATCATCACCCTGAAGCGTGTCGTCGCCAGCGCGCGCGACCAGGAAATCCGCGCCATCGCCGCCGGTGATGAGGTTGGTGCCGGCATCGCCGCGCAGCGTGTCCTCGCCCTCGCCACCGGCGAGGTTCTCGATGCCGACCAGCGTATCGGTGCCGAGCGCGCCGCCGCCGGCCACGGCGATGCCGGTTACAAGGTCCGCCACCACATTGGCGGTGAATTCGGCATAGCTCGCGGTATCGCGATGCGCGCCGCCCTCCAGCCGGTCATTGCCCTCCCCGCCATCGAGGATGTCGTTCTGGTCGCCACCGCGCAGCAGGTCGTTGCCTTCGCCGCCGAACAGCGTGTCATTGCCGAGGCTGCCCTCGAGCGTGTCATCGGCGCCGCGCCCGTCGATGAAATCATGGCCGCTGCTGGCGAACATCTGATTGCGCTCGGCCGAGCCGAGCAATACGTCGTCGCCGCGGCTGGAGTTCACATTCTCGATGAAGACCAGCGTGTCATTGCCGGTGAAGGCGCTGCTGGCCGTGCCGGCTTCGAGGTCCACGAACAGCCCGGCAGTGCCGATCACCTCGAAGAGCGCGAGATCGTTGCCGCTGCCGCCGAACAGGCTGTCGGCGCCGGTGCCGCCGATGAGGGTGTCGTCGCCGGAGCCGCCGAACAGCACGTCATTCCCCGCCCCGCCCACGAGGTAGTCGTCGCCGCCCTGAGCGAGGAAGCTGTTATCCTGCTCGTCGCCGATGATGCGTTCGTCGTTGCTGCCGCCAATGACGTCCTCGATCCCCGACAATTCGTGCAGGAATCCCGTGCCGGTCGCGATGCCGGAGGCCAGGTCGATGACGACAAAGCCGGCCGGCATGAGGGCGTAGCTGACGGCATCGCGGCCCGTGCCGCCATCGATCGTGTCGTTGCCCAGGCCCGCCACGATGTCGTCATTGCCGCTGCCGCCGAGCACGCTGTCATTGCCGCCGCCGGGGTAGAGCACATCGTCGCCAGCGAGCCCGTTCAGCGTGTCGGCGCTGTTGAGGCCACCGCCGCCTGCGGGCAGCGTGTCATCGCCAGGTGTTCCATTGAAGACAGGCATGGCGGCTCTCCCTTGCGATCTGGAGGTAGGCTGCCACAACCCCGCCGCAGCGCCTAAAGCACGTTTGGTGCAAACGGATTCGTTTGAACCAAAATCCGTGCTTTAGGTTCAAGTGTTTATAGCGCACGAAACCGGTTCAATCGAACCGATAGTGCGCTAGGGTGACCGAGGCCGCCTGAAACAGGCCGAAACGAAAGAAGGGCGCCCGGAGGCCAGGCGCCCTTCAGGTCTTCGCGACGCGGCTTGTTCAGCCGATCCGCTCGCCATGCAGCGCGACGTCGAGGCCCTCACGCTCATCCTCATCGGTGACGCGCAACCCGACGATGGCGTCCACGATCTTGAGCAGGATGAAGGTGGCGACCGCCGTATAGGCGAACACCGCTCCCACCGCGTAAACCTGGATCATGAACTGCTCCATCGAGGCGCCATAGCCATCTGGCGTCGAGGCCGAGGCCGAGAGCGGGCCATAGGCGAAGACGCCGGTCAGCAGCGCGCCGGCGATGCCGCAGATGCCGTGCACGCCGAAGGCGTCGAGGCTGTCATCGTAGCCGCACCAGTGCTTGAGCGCCGTGGCACCCCAGAAGCCGGCCAGGCCCGCGACCACGCCGATCACCAGCGCGGAGCCCGGCAGCACGAAGCCCGCCGCCGGGGTGATGGCCACAAGCCCGGCCACCGCGCCGGAAATCGCGCCCAGCACGGAGGGCTTGCCCTTGAGCATCCACTCCGCGACGATCCAGGCCAGCACCGCGCCGCAGGCGGCGACCTGCGTGACCAGCATCGCCATGCCCGCGCGCGCGCCGGCGCCGACCGCCGAACCCGCATTGAAGCCGAACCAGCCCACCCAGAGCAGCGCCGCGCCGATGACCGCGAGGCCGAGATTGTAGGGCGACATGTTCTCGCTACCGTAGCCCATGCGTTTGCCGAGCACGACGGCGGCGACGAGGCCGGCCACGCCGGCATTGATGTGCACCACCGTACCGCCGGCAAAGTCCAGCGCGCCGAGTGCGAAGATCCAGCCCGCCGGATGCCAGACCCAATGCGCGATCGGCGAGTAGACGATGACGGTCCAGAGCGTGATGAACACGACCAGCGCAGAGAACTTCATGCGGTCCGCGACCGCGCCGGTGATCAGCGCCGCGGTGATGATCGCAAACGTCATCTGGAACATCGCGAAGACGCTTTCGGGGATGGTCGTCGCCACCGCGGCGTCGCCCGAGCCCAGCGTGAAGGGCTTGTCCCAGTTCTCGGCCATGCCCGTCATCAGCAGGCGCGACAGGTCGCCGACATAGGCGTTGCCCTCGCCGAAGGCCAGGCTGTAGCCGATCACCATCCAGACCACGCCGACCAGCGCGCAGACGAAGAAGGACTGCATCATGGTGGCGAGCACGTTCTTCTTGCGGACCATGCCGGCGTAGAACAGCGCCACACCCGGCACCGTCATCATCAGCACGAGCGCCGTGCTGGTCAGCATCCAGGCGGTATCGCCGGTGTCGATCTTCGGCCCATCCTGTGCGAAGGCCGAGCCGGCGGCCAGCAGCGCCGGCACGGCGCCGAGCGCCGCGCGCGCAAGCATTCTCATGCCCGTCAATCCCCTGTGAGTGTTGTGCGGCGCCATGGTCACAGCGCCTGGTCGTCGGTTTCGCCGGTGCGGATGCGCAGCGCGCGTTCCACATCCAGCACGAAGATCTTGCCGTCGCCGATCTTGCCGGTGCGAGCGGCACCCGCGATGGCCTCGACCACCGCATCCACCATCTCGGCGGATACGGCGACTTCGATCTTGAGCTTCGGAAGGAAGCTCACATGGTACTCGGCCCCGCGGTAGATTTCGGTCTGGCCTTTCTGCCGGCCGAACCCCTTTACCTCGGTCACCGTCAGCCCCTGTACGCCGAGCGGGGTGAGCGCATCGCGCACCTCGTCCAGTTTGAAGGGCTTGATGATCGCCATCACAAGCTTCATCGCGCCGAAAACTCCCCTCCTGAAGGTCAGGTATGGCAAGTCCAATCCAAGGACCGTGCCACGGCGCCGTTTCCGCGGTGCGACACCGTTGCGCACCGGGCTCACCCGTCATCCGCCAGGCCCGGGCGCGGTGAGTGCACAAATTTCAGGCAATTGCCTCGGGCTTGCCACGGCGCCGCGAAACGCCACACTCAGCCAATGACCGAGACAATCGACCTCACCGCCTGCGTCATTGGCGCGGGCCCTGTCGGCGCCACCCTGGCCGCCACTCTCGCCGCCGCCGGCATCGCGACCGCGGTGGTGGACCGCGCGCCCCTGCCGCCCATGGAGTTGCCGGATTTCGATGGCCGCGCCTATGCCATCGCGCTGACCAGCCAGCGCCTGCTGACCGCCGCCGGCATCTGGGACCGGCTGCCGCACCAGCCGCAGGCGATCCACCATATCCGTGTTGCCGATGGCCGGCCCGGCGCAGCGCCATCCTCCCTGAAGCTCGATTTCGAGAGCGCGGATATCGGCCCCGACCCCTTCGGCTGGATGGTCGAGGCCCGGGCGCTGCGCGTGGCGCTGAACGCCGCCTTGCCCTCGCTCCCCAACCTGCGCGTCTTCGCCCCGACGGAGGCGGTGGTGACGCGCCATGCCGACCACGCCGAGATCCGCGTCGCCGGCGGCCCGGTCATCCGCGCGCGCCTGGTCATCGGCGCCGAGGGCCGCGACAGCCCGCTGCGCCAGCAGGCCGGCATCAAGGTGGTGCGGCATGATTATGGCCAGACCGGCATGGTCGGGGCCTTCGCGCATGAGCGCCCGCACCACGGCACGGCGCTTGAGATGTTCCTGCCCAATGGCCCCTTCGCGCAGCTTCCCTTGGCGGGTCCTGGAGGCTTCGGCACGGCCGAGTTGCCACATGCCTCCGCCTATGTCTGGTCCGACAAGCGGGCGCTGGCCAC
This sequence comes from Acetobacterales bacterium, assembly GCA_038250135.1. Taxonomy (GTDB): domain Bacteria; phylum Pseudomonadota; class Alphaproteobacteria; order Acetobacterales; family Acetobacteraceae; genus Falsiroseomonas. The sequence goes on from JBBSCP010000301.1 coordinate 5,525, forward strand.
ACGCTTCCTCGCGATGGATGACGCGGCCTTCGGGCGCGAGCTCACCCGCCGCCTGGGCGACCATCTGGGCCGCATCCGCCCCATCGGCCGGCGCTGGTCCTACCCGCTGAGCGCCCTATGGGCCTCGCGCTTCACGGATACGCGGATGGCCCTGGTCGGCGACGCGGCGCACGGCATCCACCCGATCGCCGGCCAGGGCCTGAACCTCGGCTTCCGCGACGTCGCGGCGCTGGCCGAAATCATCATCGCGGCCGTGAACGCCAATGAGGACCCCGGCGAGGCCGCGGTGCTGGCACGCTACGCGCGGCGCGCCCAGCCCGATGCGGCGCTGATGTTGGGTGCGACGCATGTGCTGGAGAAACTGTTCGGGACGGATTTCGCGCCGGTGCGGATCGCGCGCCGGCTCGGCATCGCGGCGGTGGACCGCATCGCGCCGCTCAAGCGCGCCTTTGCGGAACGGGCGATGGGGATGAA
>JBBSCP010000302.1:0-5993 GCA_038250135.1 Acetobacterales bacterium
GCCGAGCGGCACATGCATCCGGTCCACCGCCACCGAGCGCATCGGGGTCAGTGCCGCGCCCATGGTGCCGATCGGCCCGGCCTCCGGTGACAGGTGCGGCAGCGAGCGGAAGAAGATGTAGGAGGGGTTTCGCGCCATCAGCGCCCGCGCCTCTGCCGGGCCGGCCTGCTGCATCCAGGCACGGATGGATTGCAGGCTCACCTGCTCACGCGTTAGCGCGCCGCGCGCCACGAGGTCCCGCCCCACCGCGTAATAAGGGTGCCCGTTTTGCCCCGCGTAGCCGAGCCGCAGTACCCGCCCATCGGTCAAGGCGATGCGGCCGGAGCCCTGGATGTGCAGGAAGAAGGCGTCCACCGGGTCGTCCACCCAGACGAGTTCCAATCCGCGCCCCGCCAGCGCGCCGGCCTGGATGCCAGCGCGGTCCGCAAAGGGTTCAAGCCGCCCATTGCGCATCACACCGGCGACTCGGCTGCCATGCGGGTCGGCCTCGACCAGTTCGGGCGGGCGGGCGTGCAGCGGCGTGGCATGGCGGGCGGTGCGGCTCAGGCTGCCGCGCAGTTCCGGCTCGAAATAACCGGTCAGCAGCCCCTCGCCGAGCCGCTGCACCAAGAAGCGGTGTTCCAGGAAGGTCCGCGCCGCGGCGTCGTTGCCGGTGGGGAGCATCGCCGCCTCGGCGCAGAGCGAGTGAAAACCCGTGGGCAAGGGCGCGGCATTGGGCGGCGCGCTAGGCGACGGCGCCAGAGCGAGCCGCGCGCAAGCGGCGAGCAACGGCGGCAGCGCCTCGGCGTGCCGATCATTGGCCCAACCGGGCAAGGAGGCAGGCAGCGAGGAGGCAGGCAGCGAGGAGCCAGGCAAGAACGAGGGCGGCTCCTGCGCCAGCGCCGGAACCGCAAAGAACAGCGCCGCCGCCAGGAAGCGGCCCCGCATCCTCAGGCGGAGCGAGTCGCCACCAGGCGCCAGGTCGGTTCCTGGCTGCGCAGGTCGCGCTGGAAGGTCCAGATGTCCGCGATCTCGGTCACCGCCTCGGCCCCGGCGGCGATGGAGCCATCGGCGGCGGTGGTCAGGTTGATCTGGTCGCTGACGAAGCGGACCGTGACGTCGGCCACGGTGCCGCGCAGATCCGCCGCCTCGATGCCGATCTCCTGCATCGCGCGTACTTCGCTGCGCTGCATCTCGCCAGCTTTTTCGCGCGCCGTGATCGCACCCTCGAAGCCGGCATAGGTGTCATCGTTCAGCAGCGCGCGCAGCGTCGCGCGGTCGCCGCGGGCGAAAGCATCGACGACCATGCGGAAGGCGCCCTCGGCACCGTCCAGGAAGGGGTTCGCATCGAAGCTCGGATCGACGCCGCGAATCCGCGCCAGCGCCTGGCCGACCGGGCCGCGCGCATCGGGCAATAAGCGGCGCGTTGCGCCCTCCTGGGGTCCGGCGGCTGGCAATTCCGGCAGATCATTGGCCCGGCCGCCGCTTGCATCGCCCGATTTCGGGTCGAAGGGCACGACATTGTCCGGGCGCGGACGCTCAAAGCCGGTACGACGGCCGAGCACACTACGCAGCCGCAGCACCAGGAAGGCCGCGACCATCGCAAATAGAATTAGATCGACTGGAAAACCGCCGGACATGGACAACTCCTCAACGATACATCACTTAGTAGCGCGCACGCCCGCCCGCAACGACAAGTTTCGTCAACCTAGCGCTTCGGGATGAAGGCTGTGTTGCGGCAACCCACCCGAGCCCGGAGCGTCCCGCGCCATGATCCTGCTGCGTCACGGCCAAAGCGAGTTCAACGTGGTCTTCAGCGTGACGAAACGCGATCCGGGGATCAAGGACCCGAAGCTTACGCCGCTCGGCCATGAGCAGGCTGAACGCGCGGCGGAGGCGCTGGTCGGGCAGGATATCCGCCGCATCATCGCCTCCCCCTATAGCCGCGCCCTGCAAACGGCCGCGCCGCTGGCGAAGCGTCTCGGCTTGAAGGTGCAGGTCAACCCCCTGGTGCGGGAGCGCTACGCCTTCATCTGTGACATCGGCAGCCCCACCACGTCGCTCGGCGCGCAATGGCCGCACCTCGAATTCACGCATCTGGAGGAGGTCTGGTGGCCGGAGCAGGAGGAACCCGCCCGGCAGGTGCTGGACCGCGCGGCGCGCTTCCGGGGCGAGATGTCGGCGCTGGATGATTGGGCGCACACGGTGGTGGTCTCGCATTGGGGGTTCATTCTCGCGATGACCGGCCGCAGCGTCGATAACGGCACCTGGCACAATTGCGACCCGACCGAGCCGGCGCTCGAGGACGTCATCTGGAAGCATCATTAGCAGGCCCTCAAGCGCCGGGCGCGGCCTCCGGCCGCCTCGGCTTCGCGCCGACGCGCTGTCGCTTTGGTCCGCCCAGGCGGTCCGCGCGCGGGGCCGCCTTCGCGGCCCAACAAGTAAGGGCCGGTGGTGTGGGTCGTGCGCGTGGCGCTTTAGTGCGCGTCTGGCCCGCAGCCCGGCCGCGTGGTAGCCCGCAGCACCTGCAAGCACGACATAAAGACGGAAGCCATGTCCGACCAGAACGCCCCCCCCTCGCCCCTTGCCAACGGCCAGCCCAATAGCCAGCCCAATAGCCAGCCCAATAGCCAGCCGCTGGCGCCATTGCAGCTCAACGTCCAGTACACCAAGGACCTCTCCTTCGAGGTTCCGGGCGCGCCCGAGATCTTCATCACGCTGCGCGAACAGCCCCGTGTCGATCTTTCTCTCGACGTCCAGGCCCGCCCGGTACCAGGCAGCCCGAACATCTTCGAGGTCGCGTTGCAGATCCGCGCCGACGCCAAGGTGGGTGAGACTGCCTGCTTCATCGCCGAGCTCGCCTACTGCGGCGTCTTCACCGTGAACGTGCCGCAGGAGCAGCTCGAACCGGTGCTGCTGGTGGAATGCCCTCGCCTGCTGTTCCCCTTCGCGCGCAATATCCTGGCCGACATCACCCGCGACGGTGGCTTCCCGCCCGTGATGCTCGCCCCGATCGACTTCGTGGCCCTGTGGCAGAGCCGCCGCGTCCAGCCACCGGTTGGCAACGCCTAAAACCCGATGGCGACGCGCCCGATTGTCGTGCCGCGTCGCCAACGCCTCAGCGTCGGGCGCTTTCGCATCGCGCTGACGCGCCGGCTGGACGGCCCGGGTTTTTGGCGCGCCCTGGCCACCGCCTTCGGCCTGGGCGCCGTTGCGGCCCTGGCCCTGCCGCCGGTGCACGCGCTGCCGGTGCTGCTGGTCTCGCTCCCTGGCCTGTTCATCATGGTGAGCGAGGCGCCCACGCGCCGCCGCGCCGCGTTGATCGGCCTGGCCTGGGGCTGGGGCTTCCACCTCGCTGGGCTGCATTGGCTGACCAACGCCATCCTGACCGAGGTGGAGCGATTCTGGTGGCTGGTGCCGATCGCGGCGCCGGCGCTGGCTTTACCGCTCGGCGCCTTCACCATCCTGCCGGCGCTGGCTGCCCGGTTCGGCCGGCCGGGCTGGCCGCGGATCCTGGCCTTCGCCATTGCCTGGGTCTTGGCCGAAATGCTGCGCGGCGTGGTGTTCACGGGCTTCCCCTGGAACCTGCTCGGCACCGTCTGGGCCTTTGCCAGCCTGCCCTTGCAGGGGGCGGCGGTGATCGGCGTGCATGGGCTTTCGCTTGCCACCGTGCTGATGGCCCTCTCGCCCCTTCGAGGCGGGCGGGGCTGGATCGCGATGGCCGGCGGCCTCACGGTCTTCGCCCTGGTCGGCCTGGTGCGGCTCTGGCCGGCCGAGCCCGAGCCCTTCCCCATCGTCATGGTGCTGGTTCAGGGCAACGTCGCGCAGGAGACCAAGTGGCGCGAGGACAGCCGCTTTCCGATCTTCCAGCGCTACATCGACCTCACCCGTGGCGGCGTTCGTCTCGCCGAGCAGGAGGCGCCGGGCAGCAAGATCGTGGTGGTCTGGCCCGAAACCGCGAGCCCCTTCCTGCTGGCGAGTGACCGGGAGGCCGCGATCCTCGCCACCGCGCCCCTGCCGCCGGGCGCGGTGCTGCTAGCCGGCACGGTGCGAGCCGAATTCGACGCCGCTGGCCGCGCCAGCCGCGTCTGGAACAGCCTCGTCTCGCTGGACGCGCAAGGCGCGCTGCTCGACACCTATGACAAGGCGCATCTGGTCCCCTTCGGCGAGTATATGCCCGCGCGCGGGCTCGTACCGTTGCGTCTGGTGCAATCGGCGCTGGACTTCACGGCCGGGCCAGGACGGCGATTGGTGGAGATCCCGGGCCTGCCCGGATTCTCGCCGCTGATCTGCTATGAGGTCATTTTCCCCGGCGCCGTCACCCCCGCTTCGCGCCCGGGCTTCCTGCTCAACGTGACCAACGATGCCTGGTTCGGCGTCTCGGCCGGGCCGCACCAGCACCTCGCTGCCGCCCGGCTGCGCGCGGTGGAGGAAGGCCTGCCCCTGGTACGCGCGGCGCAGACCGGTATCTCCGCGGTGTTCGACAGCCGCGGGCGTGAGGTGGCTCGGCTTGGCCTCGCCGAGACCTCCGTGCTGCTGGCGCCCCTGCCGCGCCCTGGCGTGGCTACGGTATTCAGCCATTTGGGGTTGCTCGCGCCGTTGCTGCTGCTCGGCCTTGCCCTGATCCTCAGATGGTATTGCAACCTGGACGTGCATTTCCCTAAGGATGGCGCAATCAGTGGGAACGCGACCACCTCGCCCTGATCTGGTTCCGGCCGGGATCATGCCACGAATTCGGCGGTGCCTGGCGCGTGAAACCTGTTCAACAGCGTGGATCATGGGCCAGACAGACCCCGCCTTGGGAGGTGGCGACGCTTTAATGAGAATTATCAAAAGAGTTGACAAAACCTTGAGCTCCGACTATTCCCAAAAAACTGCATTGGGGATGGTAACAGCCCTTCTCCCCTGCGGTGCCGCCCCTAGGCCAATACGGCCACCCCCCTGGTGCGAGCGACGTGACAATGCCCTTGAGTGGAGTTTGGAGTGGTGGCCATGGCGAGTGATGACGTGGTCGAGCGTGCGGAGCGTGAACATCGCCCAAGCCCGATCGACGTGCATGTGGGAAGCCGGGTTCGCCTGCGCCGCACCCTTCTGGGGATGAGCCAGGAGAAACTCGGCGAGGCCATCGGCCTCACCTTCCAGCAGGTCCAGAAATACGAGCGCGGCGTGAACCGGATCGGCGCCAGCCGCCTGTTCGACCTGTCGCGGGTGCTCGACGTGCCGATCGGCTTCTTCTTCGACGACATGCCCGGCGAGATGGGCGGCAGCGCCAACGCCACGCGCCGCCACGGCGGCGGCTTCGCCGAGGCGCAGGACGGCTTCGAGGACAACACCCTGCACCGGCGCGAGACGCTGGAATTGGTGCGCGCTTATTACCGCATCACCGATGCCTCGGTCCGCAAGCGCGTGTTTGACCTGATCAAAAGCCTGACGCCCGCCGATTGAAGCCGCTGCTGCCACCGGTTTGGTAAAATAAACACTCTGTCAGCTATCTGCATGGCAATCTTGCGCCATGGCAGCAGACCTTGCGGCGCGGCTGGAGCGGATGGCCTCCGGTGATTATCGGCCGACGACCCTTCTGGAACGGGGGGTCGTCGTACCCTTCACCACGCCCCTGCTGCTGGGTGCCAAGCTGCGCCCCTCAGCCCGCAAGGGTCTCGAACTCGTCATCACGAACATCAGTGGCGGCCGCGGCTTCTACATCGTCTCCTGGTCATCGCTGGCCGAGATCTGCGCGCCCTCCCTGCATGACGAGCGGCTGTTTGCGTTGCTTTCCGCCAGGGCTGCGCTCTCGCCCGGTGACATCCGCCGGGCCAGCCGGCAGGTGGCGCAGGAGGGCTGGGGCGGTCGCCACGCCGCCAAAGCTGCCGTGCAAGCCGAGGCTGAGGCGGCGCTCGACCGCGCGCGACTCAACCTGGGATTGCTGAAGCGCCTCGTTGGCCAAACCGAGGCGCCCGCCGAGGCAGCAGTGCCGATCACGCAGGATACGCCGGACCAGCAACAGCACCGCGCCA
>JBBSCP010000303.1:0-5987 GCA_038250135.1 Acetobacterales bacterium
GTAAATGCCCAGCGCCGATCGACAGGAAGGCGGCTTGCGGGTTCCGGGCCGTGGTCGTGGCGAAAAGCCTGCGGAAAGTCGTGAGCCGCTCCCGCAGGGCGACCAGCGAGGGCAGGTTATAGACAGCCTGGTGGACATCCTGCCCGAGCGGCGTCGCTTCGGCGATGCGCCGACGTTGGCTGGCATGGCCATAGACCATGTCGGTCAATTCCGCATCGGCGCGCTGGCCGCGCGGCCGTTCCCAGGACCAGCGTGTCATCGGGTCTTCGAGCGCCACGGTGGCCAGTTCGCTGCTGCGGAGGAAGCCGCGCAGCGCAGTCCACTCGGCCTGCGGCAACTGCGCGCGCAGCAGCCTCAACGTGCCCAGCATCTCCGGCCAGATGACGCCCGTCCAACCCGGTGCACCGATTTCCGAACGCCAGCGATCCATGCGCCGTTTGAGTGCGGCGAAACCGTCGAGGATCGGGAAGGGAACAAGCGCATAAGACATTTACCGATCCCGCGTGTAAAATAAACCCAATGCCGACACGTAATTGCATACTATACTCACTCTGGTAACGCAACCGTGAGCAGCAAGAGCGCCTTTTTACCTCGCGCAACGGCACCGGGTGGGACTGGGCTGCAGGCCATTACGCCTGATCTCGACGCCGCGGTGGCGCGTGGCGTGTCGCTGCGTCTCGTCCCGGCGCAGATCCGCGCCCTGAAGGCCGAGACGGCGCCGTGCGGTTGCAGGATCTGGCAAGCGGCATAACCGCGGGCCAATATAATCTGGCGGGGGATCAGGCGGGGGGATCAGGCGGGAGGTCGGGTGCTCTCGAACATCAACATCGTGTGTCCATGCTGGCGAAAATCGCCGCAGATGCGCATGCCGATGTCAAACATAACCATCACTGACGCCGAGTTCTCGGCCTTCGCCACGGCGATGATGCGCGCCACGCCGCGACGGTGGCCGAATTCCAATGCCGCGCGCGCAGCCTCGCGCGCAAAACCCTTGCCGCGGCAGGCGGGCCAGAGTGCGTAACGCAACGCCACCCCACGGCCATCGGGACGTTCCATCAGCCCCACGATGCCCAGGAAATCGCCCCTCTCACGCTCGAACACCGACCAGGTGCCGTAGCCGCGCACCAGCCAGAATTCCAGGTCGTCCTCAAGCTCCTCGCGCGTCCGTTCGGGCGAGCGGGTGCCGTGCAGCATGAGGCCGAAGGCAACCTGATCGGCCTTCAGCGCGATCAGGTCAGGCAGATGTTCCTTCCCCACCGGGCGCAGCGAAAGCCGCGCGGTAGTGATGCCGTTGCCCTCCGCGAGCCGGGCGTCGGCCGGGTCCATCCGATCAGCGCGCGAGGGGGCGGTACTTGATGCGGTGCGGCTGGTCCGCCGCGGCGCCAAGTCGACGTCGCTTGTCCACTTCGTAGGCTTCGAAATTCCCCTCGAACCATTCGACGTGGCTGTCGCCCTCGAAGGCCAGGATATGTGTGGCCAGGCGGTCGAGGAACCAGCGGTCGTGGCTGATCACCACGGCGCAGCCGGCGAATTCCTCCAGCGCGTCTTCCAGCGCGCGCAGCGTGTCGATGTCGAGGTCGTTGGTCGGCTCATCGAGCAGCAGCACGTTGTGCTCGCGCTTGAGCATTTTTGCCAGATGCACGCGGTTGCGCTCACCGCCGGAAAGGACACCGACCCTTTTCTGCTGGTCGGAGCCGCGGAAATTGAAGGCGGCGACGTAGGCGCGGCTCGGCAGGCTGCGCTTGCCGATGGTGATCATGTCCATCCCGTCCGAGATTTCCTGCCAGACGGTCTTGGTGTCGTCGAGCGAATCGCGGCTCTGGTCCACATAGCCGAGCTTCACGCTGTCGCCGACGATGAGCTTGCCGCCATCGGGCTGCTCGACTTGGGTGATCATCTTGAACAGCGTGGACTTGCCTGCGCCGTTCGGCCCGATGATGCCGACGATGCCACCCGGCGGCAGCTTGAAGCTGAGGTCGTCGATCAGCAGGCGGTTGCCATAGCCCTTGCGGAGTGCCTCGGCCTGAATGACGATGTTGCCCAGGCGGGGTGCGGGGGGGATGATGATCTCGTTCTCGCCGAGGCCCTTATCCTGGCTTTTGGCCAGCATTTCCTCATAGGCCGAGATGCGCGCCTTGGACTTCGCCATGCGCGCGGCGGGGCTGCGGCCCATCCATTCCTGTTCGCGGGCGAGCTGGCGCTGGCGCGTGCTTTCCTCGCGCTCCTCCTGCTGCATCCGCTTGCGCTTCTGCTCCAGGTAGGCCGAGTAGTTGCCCTGGTAGGGAAAGCCGCGGCCGCGATCGACTTCGAGAATCCAGTTGGTGACGTTGTCGAGGAAGTAGCGGTCGTGGGTCACGATCAGCACGGCGCCGCGGAATTCCTTCAGCGTCTGTTCCAGCCAGGCCACGCTTTCGGCGTCGAGGTGGTTGGTCGGCTCATCGAGCAGCAGCAGGTCGGGCTTTTCGAGCAGCAGCTTGCACAGCGCAACGCGCCGGCGCTCGCCGCCCGAGAGATGGCCGACCTTGCTGTCGAAGGGCGGGCAGCGCAGCGCATCGAGCGCGATCTCGATCTTGCGGTCGATCTCCCAGCCCTCGCCGGCGTCGATCTTCTCCTGCAGCTCGGCCTGTTCGGCGAGCAGCGCGTTCATCTTGTCGTCATCCATCGGCTCGGCGAATTCTTCAGAGATCGCGTTGAAGCGCGCGAGCTGGGCGGAGAGCGCGGTGAAGGCCTCCATCACATTCTCGCCGACGGTCTTGTCGGCGTTGAGGTGCGGCTCCTGCGGCAGGTAGCCGACGCGGGCACCTTCGGCGGCCCAGGCCTCGCCGCCGAACTCCTTGTCGAGGCCGGCCATGATCTTCATCAGCGTGGATTTGCCGGCGCCGTTCGGGCCGAGCACGCCGATTTTCACGTCGGGCAGGAAGGAGAGGGTGATGCCTTTGAAGACCTCGCGCCCGCCCTGATAGGACTTGGTGAGGTCTTTCATCACATAGACATACTGCCAGGCGGGCATCGGTTGAGGTTTCCAACTGAAAAGGGGCGCCGGGTTGTATCCCGCCGCCCCCCTTCCTGCCAACCGGCGGAAGATTTTTTGAGCCCTCAAGCGCCGGGTGGCGCCTCGGTCCGCGCCGTCGCCCACCCTTACAGTGGGCTCACAGGCCCCGCAGGCGCTTGGCCTTGCGGCGCTTCATCGCCTTGAGGCGGGCGGCGCGCAAATCATTGCCCTTGGGATTGGCCATCGCCTCGCGGCGCTTGCGCTTGACAACTCGGAGCAGGGGCATGGGTTGGCGGCCTTCATGAAAGGATGACGTGACACTGCTCTGCACCACATTTCCGCGCGCAGATAAACCCTTGGCTTGGCGTCTTCAGAACCGCGCCACGCCGAAGGCCAAGCCAGGCGGCCCGGGCGCCGCCCTCCAGCTCACGCCGGCTCCAGACATATTTCAGGCCGAGGTCGACCCGGCCAAAGGGCTGGCGGGTCGTGGTGGTTTCGGCAAAGGGGCTCCAGATGAGGTTGGCGATGACCTGCTGCATCTCCCGGTTCATCGACAGCGCTGCGGCGGAGCCCGGGGTGAAGCCGTTGAAGTAGTTCGGCAGGTCCTGGCGCGCGTAAGCATAGGCGAGGTTGGAGCGCAGCGTCGGCGACCAGAACTGCCGGTAGGCGGCGAGCCCGCCATAAGTCGGCACCGTATCCAGGCTGTAGTCGGTGCCGCCGGTCAGCCCGATGTTGGACACCGCGCCGAGCCTGAAGCTATTGCCCGCCAAGTAGCGGCCCAGCCCTTCGCCGTAGAAACCCGTGAGCGTGAACTTGTCCCGCCCCAATGCGGGGATGAATTGGCCGAGGCCGATCCGCCCTTGCGCGGCGATGCCATGGCCGAGCGCGTCCTTCTCCGGCGCCGGGCCGAAGGTCGAACCCTCCAGGCACAGCGTGATCTGCCGCAGCAGGCCGCGCATGACGAACTCGTTGTTCGCATCGCGCCAGGTGAGGCGGCCGAGCAGGTCCGGGAGCTCCTCGAAGGCCGGGCTCGCCGCGCCATCCAGCCGCGTACTCGGCGTGATGGCGCCGCGCGACGTGGTGAGGTCCGCCCCCGGAGCCTCGAGCGAGACCTGCGCCGTGACGTTCGCGCCGAAGCGGCGGGAGACGCGCAGCTGCGCCTGCCGGACGCAGGATTGGTTGAGGTTCGTGGCTTCCCTCGCCCCGGCGTGCCGGGGCCGTGCGGGGCGTCCCAGGCCTTGCAACCCTGCTGCCCACCCTTGACGCGCCCCTGCCGCCGGCCCTAGGCCGCGCGAGCTTTAATCGCAGGGTCACACGAACCAAAATGGCGCTCGCCTTCACCTTCCCTGGCCAGGGCAGCCAGGCCCCCGGCATGGGCCGCGACCTCGCCGCCGCCTTCCCCGCCGCCCGCCACCTGTTCCAGGAGGTGGACGACGCCCTCAACCAGAAGCTCGCCAAGCTGATGTTCGAGGGCCAGCCTGAGGAACTCATCCTCACCGCCAACGCCCAGCCCGCGCTGATGGCGATGTCGCTGGCCGTGCTGCGGGTGCTCGAGGCCGAGGGCGGCTTTGACCTCGGCGCCAAGGTGGCGCTTGTGGCCGGGCACAGCCTTGGCGAATACGCCGCCCTCGCCGCCGCCGGTTGCTTCGACGTGCCGACCGCCGCACGGCTGCTCCGCCTGCGCGGCGAGGCGATGCAGAAGGCGGTGCCGGCCGGCGAGGGCGCGATGGCCGCGCTGCTCGGTGCCGAGATGGACCAGGCGCTGGCGATCTGCGCCGCGGCCGCCGCCGATCCGCTGACCGGCGAGAAGCAGGTGGTCGAGGTGGCGAACGACAATGGCGGTGGGCAGATCGTGATCTCCGGCGCCGCCGCCGCGGTGGAGCGCGCCATCGAGGCCTCGAAGGCCGCGGGCGTGAAGCGCGCCATGAAGCTGCCGGTCTCGGCACCCTTCCACTGCGCGCTGATGGCGCCCGCCGCCGATGCGATGGCCGAAGCGCTGGAAAACGCCACCATGGTCGCCCCGCGCGTGCCGGTGGTGGCCAATGTCTCCGCCGCCAAGGCGACCGACCCGTCCGAGATCCGCTCCCTGCTGGTGCGCCAGGTAACTGGCACGGTGCGCTGGCGCGAATGCATCCTCGCCATGGGCGAAATGGGCTGCGACCGCTTCGTCGAAGTGGGCTCGGGCAAGGTGCTGACCGGGCTGATGAAGCGCCTGATGCCCGACGCCATGGCGAGTGCCATCAATACGCCCGCCGACATCGAAGCCTTTCTCAAGACCGTCTGAAGGATACCGCCGCATGTTCGATCTCACCGGCAAGGTGGCGCTGGTCACCGGCGCCACGGGCGGCATCGGTGAGGCCATCGCCCGCGCGCTGCATGCCCAGGGTGCCACCGTGGCGCTGACCGGCCGGCGCGAGGCCGAACTCGCCCGCGTGGCGGAGTCGTTGGGTGGCGCGCGCGTGCTGGTGGCACCCGCCGACCTCGCCGACCCGGCTGCCCCGGCAGCGCTGGTCGAGCAGGTGGAGGCGGCGCTCGGTTCGCTCGACATCGTGGTGAACAATGCCGGCTTTACGCGAGACATGCTCGCACTTCGCATGGGCGACGCCGATTGGAACGCGGTGCTGGAGATCGACCTGACGGCGCCCTTTCGGCTCGCGCGTTCGGCGCTGCGCGGGATGATGAAGCGACGCCACGGGCGGATCATCTCGATCGCCTCGATCGTCGGCGTCACCGGCAATGCGGGCCAGGCGAATTACGCAGCGGCAAAGGCCGGGCTGATCGGCATGAGCAAGTCGCTCGCCCAGGAAGTGGCGACGCGCGGCGTGACGGTGAACGTGGTCGCACCCGGCTTCGTGAAGACGGCGATGACGGAAAACCTGCCCGAGGCCGCGCGCACCACGCTGCTGTCGCGAATCCCGACGCAGCGCATGGGCGCGCCGGAGGATGTGGCGGCGGCGGTGGTCTACCTCGCCAGTACGGAAGCCGCCTGGGTGAC
>JBBSCP010000304.1:0-5977 GCA_038250135.1 Acetobacterales bacterium
CGCGCGGCTTAGCGCACTATCGGTTCAATTGAACCGATTTCGTGCGCTAAAAACACCTGAATCTAAAGCACGGACTTTGGTTCAAACGATTCCGTTTGAACCAAACGTGCTTTAGGTTACAGCACTATCCGCTAATACATCGCGGCCGCGCCGCGACCAGTGTGAGCGGATTTCGTGGCGTAGATTCAATAGTTTCTAGCGCACCCGTTGCGGTTCCAGGCGTGTGCGGTTCGTGAGCAGCAGCAGCGAATCCTCGGACCGGCGCAGCAGGTCGGGCGCGTTGGAGTCGATGACGCGCGCATGAAAATTGAGCTCGCGCAACGGAAAGCGGGCCCCGATGGCCGCCAGTAGTGCGGCAGGACCGGCGCAGCGCGCGGCGTTGAACTCCATTAGGACAATCACCTCGGGGCTGACGTCGAGCAGCCGCTGCATCCCGTGCCAAACGGCCTCCTCGGCCCCCTCGACATCGACCTTGATGAAGTGCGCCGGGCGATCCGCCAGATCATCGAGGCAGATCGACCGCACCGCATACTCCGCCTGTGCCGCCGCGGCATCGGGCGCAAGCAGGTGCCCATTCTTCGGGTCATGGGCTTCGGCCGCGAACCGCAGTTGCACGCCGGAGGTTGAAAAAGCCGCGGCGCGATGCCGCGTGGTAACCTCGGTGAACCCATTCAAACCCAGATTCTTCTCGATCAGCACCGCGAGATGGGGGTTCGGCTCAACCACATGGACATGGCCTTTCGGGCCCACGCAATCGGCCATCAGCACGGCATAGTAGCCAAGGTTGGCGCCGACATCGAAGGCGACCTGCCCGGGCTTGAGGTGGCGCAGGATGAAATCCGTCGCCCAGAATTCCCAGTAGCCGTCCAGCATCAGATGGACCGACAAGCCGAGATCGCGCCGATCGACAAGGAATTTGTAACGACCGAGAATCCGGCAAAGCACCGTCTCCTCATCCAACGGCAAGGCCTGGCATCGGGCGCGAATCGCCCCTTCGACCACCGTCCGGTTGGCTTTGCCCACAAGCTGCGGGATGGTGAGCAAGGGGGCGTTGATGCCCAGATCAGGGTGCGCGGCGTGATCAGAGCGCGCGCCGTGATTCCGGATCTGCCAGGCCGCGTTCAGCCGCCGAATCATGTCACTCATGCGCGCCCTTCCACATCCCAGGGCGGCTCGCCCTGCGCGGCAACGATGTTGCGGATGCCCGCCTCCCAGCCTGCGAGTTCCTCGGCCGGCAGGGGCAGCAGCGTGGCATCGCGTTCGATGCGCCAGAAGCGAAAGCCCAAGGATCGCAGCAGCGCCACCACCTCCGGCCCCGGCATGCCCTGGCCGGCCAGCATGGCAGGCGCCCATTCCAGCAGCAGCCGCGCCTCTGGCGAGCGTTCCAGCAGGCGCCGCATGCCGAGTAGGGCCTGGCCTTCCATCCCTTCGATATCGAGCTTGGCAGCGCCAAGCCGGGTAGCGGGGTCCGGGAACATCGCATCAAGCGCCACGACCCGCACCGTCAGCGCCTGCCGCCCATCCGGGCGGGGGGCGGCGCTCGGCATGGCGAGATCGAGGAAGCCGCCGCCCTCCCACTCCGGCGTGACCAGCATGGTCGAGGCCCCGGCCGCGGCGCCGGCGGCCAGCAGATGCACCTCCGCGAAGCTGGCGAAGCCGTTCACCGAGAGCGAACGCCGCAACAGCCCTGCGCTGCGCGGGTTGGGTTCGAAGGCGTGCACGCGGCCCGTGGCGCCGACCACCTCCGCCGCCGTCAGCGCATAGACGCCGACATGCGCGCCGAGGTCGAGTGCGAGGTCGCCTGGTCGCAACAGGCGGCGGAAGACGCGCAATTCCTCCGGCTCCCAGGCACCATGCAGCAGCAAATGCGGCGCGATATCGGTGCTGCGCGTATCGACATAAATCGGCAGCCGGCCCTCCAGCAGCGCAAGGGCGGTATGTTCGCCAAGATAGACGCTGCGAGAGAGCGCGGGCGGTGCGCTGCGGGCGGCGACCAGCGCGGCGATCTGCTCCAGGCGCTGCTCGATCAGGGTGAGGCGAGCTGGCAGTGCCAGGAGGTCGGCCAAAAGTCCGGGCATCAGGGGTTCCGTCTGGGCCGTCTCAGGCTAGCCGGACCACCCCGGGGCGGCAACCATCAGCGGGTGCCGGGCTGCAGGGTGCGCTCCAGATGCATCGAGTAGCGGCTCATCGCGAAGCAAAGAACGAAATACACGCCGGCGGCGAAGACATAGGCCTCGGTCGCGAAGCCAAGCCATTGCGAGTCGCCAAGTGCGGCGCGCAAGGTAGTGAAGAAATCAAACACGCCGATCACCACGACCAGGGTCGTGTCCTTGAACAGGCCGATGAAGGTGTTGACCTGGGAAGGAATGGTGATGGTGAGTGCTTGCGGCAGGATGATCAGGCGCATCTTCTGCCAATAGGAAAGGCCGATCGCTTCAGCGGCCTCATACTGGCCGCGCGGCATGGCTTGCAGGCCGCCGCGCACGACTTCGGCCATGTAGGCCGCGGTGAACAACGTATAGGCGACCAGCACGCGCGCCAGCCGGTCGAGCGTGACGCCTTGCGGCAGGAACAGCGGTAGCATGATCGCCGCCATGAACAGCAGGCTGATCAGCGGCACGCCGCGCACGCATTCGATGACCGCGGTGGAGAACCAGCGCAGCAGCGTCAACTCGCTGCGCCGGCCCAGAGCCAGCAGGATCGCCAGCGGATAGCCGAGCGCCAAGCCATAGACCGCGATGATCCCGGTGATGGAAAGCCCGCCCCAAAGCCGCGTGGCGACGGGCTCCAGACCAAAGACGCCACCGGCCATCAGCACCAGCATCGCCGGCGCCGCCACGGCCCATCCCACCAGCAGCCGGCGCCCCCAGAAGCGGCGCTGCGTGCTGGCCAGCACCATGATCACCAGGATCGACAGCATGGTGGCGGGACGCCAGCGCTGTTCATACGGATAAAGCCCGAAGATCGAGAACCAGAATTTCTCGCGGATGAAGGCCCAGCAGGCGCCGCCGGCCTCCCGGCACTGCGCCGCGGTGCCGGACCAGGTGGCGCGCCCCACGGCCCAGTCCCAGATCGGCGGCGCGGCGTAGTACAGCACAACGAGGCAAGCGAGCGTGATCGCGCTGTTCAGGGGACCGGCGAAGCAGGCCCGCAGAAAGGCACCGATCCGCGCGGCCTGGGACGGGCCGGCCGGGGGCGCGAGGCTGGCGCTCATCTCAGCGTTCCTTCAGCGCGACGCGGGAATTGTACCAATTCATCAGCCCTGACGTCGAAAGGCTCAAAAACAGATAGATCGCCATGAAGATCGTGATGACTTCGATCGCCTGGCCGGTCTGGTTGATCGAGGTATTCGCCACCGACACCAGATCGGGGTAGCCAATGACCACCGCCAGCGAACTGTTCTTTGTCAGATTCAGATATTGGCTCGTCATCGGCGGGATGATGACACGCAGCGCCTGCGGCAGGATGACGAGCCGCATGATCCGCCCGTTCGGCAGGCCGAGCGCCCGCGCCGCCTCCCCCTGTCCTGGATGAACGGACTGGATGCCGCTCCGCACGATCTCCGCCACGAAGGCGGAGGTGTAGATGACCAGGCCAACGAGAAGCGCAAAAAACTCCGGCGAGAGGGCCAACCCGCCCTCGAAATTGAAGCCGGCCATGACGGGCCATTCGACCGTCGGCACGAAGCCGGCGAGCAGGGCGAGGGCTGGAAATCCCAGCAGCATCGCGAAGCCCGGCAGCAGGGTGGGGCGGCGTTCGCCGATGGCGATCTGGCGCGCGCGCTCCCGGCGCAGCAGCAGCCACCAGCCGACCAGCGCGGCCAGGATAGCGCCCAGGAAGGCCCAGAGCTCGGGCTCGTTCAGCAGGGCCGGGATTTTCAGGCCGCGCTGGCTGATGAAGACGCCCGGCAGCGGGTTGATCGACTGGCGGACGCTGGGCATCTGCAGCATCACCGCGTGCCAGAACACCAGTTGCAGCACCAACGGCGTGTTGCGGACCAGCTCGATATAGCCGCCAGTCAGGCCACGCAGCAGCGGGTTGGCCGAAAGGCGCGCCAGGCCGAGCAGCACGCCGAAGATGGTGCACAAAAAGCAGCCGATGATCGCGACCCGCAGCGTGTTCAGCAGGCCCACGGTGAGAGCGCGGCTGTAGGTATCGGAGGGAGCGTAGGCGATCATCGCCTCACCGATCGGGATGCCGGCGGAGCGTTCGAGGAAGCCGAAGCCGAACTGCAGGCCACGCGCGGCCATGTTGACCTGCGCGTTCGACCACAGCCACCAACCCAACGCGACAACGCCAAGCAGCAGGGCAACCTGAATCAGAAGGCCGCGCTGCGTGGCGCCGCCCGGCAGCCGGATCAGTCCACGGGCCGTAGGCAGGGCGGCGCTGGTCGTGCTGCTCATGCGAGATGGGTCCGTGAGGGATGGGGCGAGCGAGCGGGCAACCACGTGGCCTGCCTGATCAGGCAGGCCTTTCCAGTGCGGGATCGCATCACCCGATCACGCCGTGATGGCGTGACCAGATGGCGCGGCAGCAACCGCCGATCGTTCAGCGCGCCGGCGGTGCGTAGAGCAGACCGCCGCGGGTCCAGATGTTGTTCATGCCGCGCTCGAGGCCGAGTGGCGTGTTCACGCCGAGGTGACGCTCGAACATTTCGCCGTAATTGCCGAAGGTGCGTACGATCTGGCGAGCGAAATCGGGGCGCGCGGCGCCCAGGCTCTCACCCATATTGCCCTCGACGCCGAGCAGGCGACGTACCACCGGGTTGGTGGAGGAGCCGGCGATCTGCTCGACATTCGCCATGGTGAGGCCCATCTCCTCGGCGTCGATCAGGGCGAAGGTGGTCCAGGCCACGATGTTCGCCAACTCGTCATCGCCCTGGCGGACGGTGACGGCCAGCGGCTCCTTCGACAGGCGATCGGCCAGGATGACGTGGTCGGCGGGGCGCGTCAGCAGGGTGCGCTGCGCGGCGAGCGCTGCAAAGTCGTTGGTGAAGACATCGCAGCGGCCGCTGTCATAGGCGCGACGGATCTCGTCGAGGTCGGCGATCACCACCGGGGTGAAGCGGATGTTGTTGGCACGGAAGAAGTCCGAGATGTTCAGCTCGGTCGTGGTGCCGGGCTGGACGCAGACGGTGGCGCCATTGAGCTGGCGGCCGTTGGTCACGTTCAGTCGGCGCGGCACCATCAGCGCCTGGCCGTCGTAGAAGGTGATGGCCGGAAAATTGAAGCGGTTGACGTTGGTGTCGCGCGTCAGCGTCCAGGTCGTATTGTTGGACAGCACATCGACCTCGCCCGCGGACAAGGCGGGGAAGCGCGACTGCGTCGTCACCGGCACGAATTCGACGCGGCTCGGATCACCGAAGATGGTGATGGCGATGGCGCGGCACACCTCGACATTGAAGCCGCCCCAGCGGCCCTGGCTG
This sequence comes from Acetobacterales bacterium, assembly GCA_038250135.1. Taxonomy (GTDB): domain Bacteria; phylum Pseudomonadota; class Alphaproteobacteria; order Acetobacterales; family Acetobacteraceae; genus Falsiroseomonas. Next base: position 5,426 of record JBBSCP010000304.1, read on the forward strand.
TCCGGCACGCCGAAGCCAGGATTGGACGGACCCTGTACGCCGCAGCGCAGCGTGTTGCGCGCCTTGATCTGATCGAGATCACGACCAGCCAGGGCATCGGCCGCCCCAAACGCCAAGAAGGCCGCCGCGGCGCCTGCAAGCATGGACCACTTCATTGTTGAAACCCCCTGTTCCCTGGCGGTGTCGTTTGGACATCCGCAACAGCCTGGGACATCGCAGTATAGCGATAAAATGACAAGCGGCTCATTAAGGCTTATTTTTCGGGCGATTCTCCGGCGCTTGTGGCGCTTTCTTAGGCAGGCGTCGATGCGCCAGCGGTGACATCAGGATCCGATCACGCCGCAGCAGGAAGACCGGCATTAATCCTTTAGAATCAATCACTTTCAAAGTGCGAAATCAATTCGGCAGGAAGGGTCCTGCGCCAGCCACCACCCAGCCACTGCACGATCTGCCAATAGACTGGCAAACCGATGAGCAGGTTGAAGGGAAAGGTTACGCCGAGCGAGGCGGTCAGATAGACGCCCGGGCTCGCCTCCGGCAATGCCGCCCGGC
>JBBSCP010000305.1:0-5959 GCA_038250135.1 Acetobacterales bacterium
CGCCGCCAAGGCCGCCAAGGGCTGAAGGCCAGGCCTCGGACCGCCCGCCATGCTTCTTGAATACTTCCAGATGGTCGATCGCGTCGTCAGCCTCGATGCGACCGCCATCGTGGTGGAAAGCCATGTGCCCGAGGCCAGTCCGGTCTTCGAGGGGCATTTCCCAGGCTACCCCATCGTCCCCGGGGTGTTGCTGGTGGAGACCATGGCCCAGGCCGGTGGCTGGCTGATCCTCTCGCTCGAGAACATGCAGCGCATGCCCTTCCTGCTGACGGTGAAGGAAGCCAAATTCCGTGGCTTCATCGGCCCCGGTGCGGCGCTCACGGTCGAGGCGAAGCGCACGCATGACGGCTCGGGCTTCGCGGTGGCGGAGGCGCGAATCCTCTCAGGCGGCAAGCGCATCGCCGATGCCGAGATCACCTACCGGATCATGGATTTCCCGGCCGAGGCGCTGCGCGAGGCGATGGTCGCCACGGCGCGGCGCATCGGCCTGCCAGGGCATAGCTGAAGATGAGGCACCGCTGATGCCGCATGAGGTCTGGATCACGGGCCTCGGGCTCGTCTCGGCATTGGGCGAGGGCCGGGCAGCGCATCGCGCCGCCTTCGCCGCCGGCACGCCGAGCCCGCTCGATGCCGTAAGCCACGCTCCCTTCGCGCTTCACCCCGCGCCGGTGCTGGAGCTCGATCGGCAGATCCCGAAGAAGGGCGACCAGCGCCAGATGGAGCCCTGGCAGCGCCTGGGCACCTATGCCGCGGGCCTGGCGCTGGATGATGCCGGCGCCCGGGCGCTGGCGCCGGAGATGGACCTGATCGTCGCCGCCGGCGGCGGTGAACGCGACCTGGCGCTGGACGAGGCGGTGCTGACTGCCCTCGCCCCCCTGCCACCTGCCGAGGCCGCGCTGCGGCTGAACGAGATGCTGGCGAACGGGCTGCGGCCTACACTGTTCCTGGCGCAGCTTTCGAACCTGCTGGCCGGCAACATCTCGATCGTGCATGGCGTGACCGGCGCGTCGCGCACCTTCATGGGTGAGGAGCAGGCCGGCGCCGATGCGGTGCGCGTGGCCGCGGCGCGGGTGGCCGAGGGGCGCAGCCCGGCCGCGCTGGTCGGCGGCGCCTTCGCGGCCGCGCGGTGGGACGTTCTGCTGTTGTATCACTCGGGCGGGCTGCTGCGCCGTGGCGCGAGCTTCGCGCCGGTCTTCGCGCGCGGCAACGCGCCGGGCGCCATTCCGGGAACCCTCGCGGCCTTCCTTGTGCTCGAATCTGCGGACCTGGCTCGTGGCCGTGGGGCGCGTGGCCTCGCCCGGATCGAGGGCATGGCCTGCGAACAGGCGCGGCGCGACGGCACCGACACCAGCCTCGCCGCCGCCCGGCGCGCCGCCGCACGGCTCGACCTGCCGGACGGGCCGCTCGTCGTGATTTCGGGTGCCACCGGCATGGCCGGGCCTGCTGGGGCCGAGAGCGTGTTTCTGGCCGGCCTCGACCGCGCGATCACGCTGCGTGCCGCCGGCAACCGCTTCGGCTGGGGGGTGGAGGCAAGCTTCCCCGCGAGCCTCGCCATGGCCGCCCTGGCGCTCGCCTATGCCAAACTGCCCGCGCCGCTCGATGCCACCGAGGCGCCGTTCGATGGTGCACCCGAGAAAATCCTCGTGACGGGCTTCGGCGCCTGGCGGGGCGAGGCGTTGGCGCTGCTCGGCCGCATCCCGGAGGAGTCGCAGCCATGAGCGATCTCGACCCCGCTTTCCACGACCACGCGGGGAGGCCCATCGTCGTGGTCACCGGCATCGGCCTGGTCACGCCGCTCGGCTTCGGGACAGAGGCTAATTGGGCGGCGCTGCTTGCCGGCACCTCCGGCATCCGGCGCATCACGCGCTTCCCGACCGCGCATCTGCGCACCACCATCGCCGGCACGGTGGACCTGCCGGAGGAGGCCGATGGTCCCATGCTCACCTCCTCCGAGCGCGTCGGCCGCATGGCGGCGCTGGCCGCGGAGGAAGCGCTGGCGCAGGCCGGGCTCGGGGCCACCGGCGGTTTCCCGGGGCCGCTGATGCTCGGCATGCCGCCGGTGGAGGTCGAATGGCCGCACCGCTTCGACCTCGCAGCGCGCGTCGAAGGCGAGCCGCGCTACAAGGGGCTGACCGAAGCCGCGACGGGACTCGAATCCCTTTTCGGCACCGCCTGCTTCGGCGGCGTGGGCGAGCGACTCGCGCAGCGCTTCGGCACGCTCGGGGCGCCCATCGCCATCACCACCGCCTGCGCCACCGGCGCCTCGGCCATCCAGCTCGGCGTCGAGGCGATCCAGCGCGGTGAGACCGAGGCCGCCATCGCCATCGGCGCCGATGGCACGGTGCAGCCCGAGGCGCTGATCCGCTTTTCGCTGCTGAGTGCGCTGTCCACGCGCAATGACGACCCCGCCCGCGCGCCCCGCCCCTTCGAGAAAACCCGCGATGGCTTCATCATGAGCGAGGGCGCGGCCTGCCTGGTGCTCGAAAGCCTCGCCCATGCGCGCGCGCGCGGCGCCGTGGTGCTGGGGCGCGTGCGCGGCTGCGGCGAGAAATCCGACAGTTTCCACCGCACGCGCTCCAACCCCGATGGCGGCGCCATCATCAAGGCGATGCGCAACGCGATTGCCGACGCGGGGCTCACGCCGGCCGACATCTCCTATGTGAATGCCCACGGCACCAGCACGCCTGAGAACGACAAGATGGAAACGCTCGGGCTGCGCGCCGTGTTCGGCGAGCAGGTGCCGCCGATTTCCTCGAACAAATCGATGATCGGTCACACGCTGTCCGCCTCCGGCGCCATCGAGGCGGCGTTCAGCCTGCTGACGCTGCGCGACCAGATGCTGCCGCCGACGATCAACCATGTGGAACCCGACCCGGCCATCGGGCTCGACGTCGTGCCCAATTTTTCCCGCGCGGCGAAGGTGACCAACGTTCTGTCGAACAGCTTCGGGTTCGGCGGACAGAATGTGTGTCTGGTGTTGAGTGGAGAGACGGTTTGATGCGTTGGTCGGACACCATGCGGCCCGCAGGGCCGAGCGACCGAATGGCCGCGGCCGCCAATGCGTCACGCTGCCGCCGCGTTACGCCGAAGGCGTGCCCAGGACACGACGCGCTTGAGGGCACAACACCATGAAGGCGCTTCGTTTACACGGCGACAAGGATCTTCGGATCGAGGATTTGCCGCCGCCGCCACCACCCGGCGAGGGCGAGGTGCAGATCCGGGTGCGCGCCATCGCGCTGAACCATATCGACGTCTGGGGCTGGCGCGGCATGGCGTTCGCGCAGCGCGCCTTGCCGCTCGCGGTGGGCGCGGAAGCCTCGGGCGAGGTTGTCTCCGTGGGGTCCGGCGTCACGGGTTTCGTGCCCGGCCAGCGCGTCGTGCCCTACGGCGCGCGCACCTGCGGCGTCTGCCCGGCCTGCCGGGAAGGGCGCGACAATCATTGCGAGAACGTCGCGGGTGTGGCGGGCTTCCACGTCGATGGCTTTGCGCGTGAGCTCGCCAACATCCCCGCGCGTCTGCTGGTGCACGTGCCCGACGGCCTCAGCTTCGAGGACGCCGCCTGCGCCACCGTCACCTTCGGCACGGTCGAGCACATGCTGTTCGACAACGCGCAGCTCAAGCCCGGCGAGACGGTGCTGATCCAGGCGGCGGGGTCGGGCATCGGCTCGGCCGCCATCCGCATCGCCAAGGCAATCGGCTGCACGGTGATCGCGACTGCCGGCGATGACGAGAAATGCGCCAAGGCGCTCGCTCTCGGCGCCGACCATGTCGTGAACTACACCGACAAGAACTTCTCCACCGTCGCGCGCCGAGTGACGAACAAGCGCGGCGTCGATGTGGTGTTCGAGCACGTCGGCGCCACCACCTGGGCGGGCTCGCTGCTGTCCTTGCGCATCGGCGGGCGGCTCGTGACCTGCGGCAGCACCTCCGGCGTTTCCGCCGAGACCAATTTGATGATGCTGTTCCAGCGCCAGCTGCGCATCATCGGCAGCTTCGGCTGCGCCATGCGCAACGTGGCCGATGGGCTCGGCAGGATGGCGAACGGCATCCGCCCGGTGCTCGACACCGTCGTGCCGCTCGAGCGCTTCACCGAAGGCCTGGAGCGCCTGGAATCGCGCCGCGTCTTCGGGAAGATCATCGTAACTTTGTGATGCCCTCAAGCGGCGGGCGCCGCCTCCGGCGGCTTGCCTTTCGCGCCGACGCGCTGGGGCACCATCGAAACGGGAATTCTGTGCGCGGGGCCGCAGTTGCGGCCCAATTAGCAAGGCGGTGAAGGCTTTCCTGATCCGGCTGGTCGAGGAAGTCCTGGCCGCGCTGGTGCGCGCGGTGTTCGCGCTGATCCGCGCTCTGGGCGTCGAACGCGCGGGGCGCGTCGGCGCCTTCCTCGCGCGCATGATAGGCCCGCTGACCTCGGCAAACCGCATCGCGCGCGACAACATCGACGCGGCCTTCCCGGAACTGGACGCGCCCGCGCGCGCAAAAATCCTGCGCGAGAGTTGGGAGAATCTCGGCCGCACCAGCAGCGAATACGTCCACCTCGCCGAGATCTGGGACTACGATCCCGAACGCCCCGGCCAAGGCCGCATCGAACTTTCGCCCGGCACCGCCGAGCGCTTCATGCAACTGCGCGAGGACGGCAAGCCCGCCATCTTCTTCGCCGCCCATCTCGCGAATTGGGAACTTCCCGCCGTCGCCGCGCGGCGCAGCGATCTCCCCTCCGCCGCGCTCTATCGCACCCCCAACAACCGCGCCATCGCGCGCGACATCCTCGCGATGCGCGAGCCTGTGATGGGACGCCTGATCGCCGCCGGCCATGCTGCGCCGATCCGCATGATGGAGGCGCTCGACGAAGGCCTGCACCTGGGCATGCTGATCGATCAGCGTTTCGGCCGCGGACCGAAGGTGGAGTTTCTCGGCCGCCCGACGGCGGCGAACCCCCTGCTGGCGCGCCTCGCGCGGCGGTTCGACTGCCCGCTGCACGGCGCGCGCGCCATCCGCCTGCCCGGCGGGCGCTTCCGCCTGGAACTGACCGAGGCCATCACCCTTCCGCGGGACGCCCGCGGCCAGGTGGATGTGCCGGCCGCCACGCAGTTGATGAACGACATCGTCGCCGGATGGATCCGCGAACACCCCGGCCAGTGGCTGTGGCAGCACCGGCGTTGGCGGGTATAGGCGGCGTCTGGCGTGTGATACCTAAGATCATGAGGTGGACGGGCCCCTACGCGAAATCTGTGTGCCGAGCTCGGAGCTGTTGAAGGCATCGACGAAAGGGTAGTTGCTCACCCCGGTAGTGCGACAGCCTGGTTGGCTGGCGGTGCGGCGAAGGCGCTGCGGAGGCTGTCGAGGACGGAGCGGCGGTTGGCCTCAGCGGTGCTGACGACGGAGCGGAAGGCGGCGTAGGCAGGGCCATCCGGCTTCTGGCCCTTCGTGGCCGGCCGCGAGAAGTTCCCCGGCGTCTTGCCCGGCCGCTCCAACTGCACGAGGCGCGCCGCCAACTCGGCGTTGCGCGCCTCCAGTTCGGCGATCCGCGCCAGTGCCTGATCTAGCCGGCGCGTCGTGGCCTGGCCGTACTCGTCATGCTGCATGACCTGAACGAGGCCGCCTTCATCGTGGATCGCGTGATGGTATTCGAAGGCGGACGGCTGGTCGCACTCGGCCCCACCGCGCAACTGCTGCTATGGCGTGCCGGTCCGCGCAATGGCGGGCGCAGTGCTGCCCTCCTTCACCGAGGGCGTCCCCGGCTGCTCAACCTTCAGCGCGATGCCCGTGGCGCCGAGGCGCCGGGCCGCGCCGATCAGCCACAGCAGTTTTCGGGCGGCCTCCGGCGCGCTCAGCCCGCCGCGACGGATGTTACTGATGCAGTTGCGCTCGGCATCGCTGCGGCCGCGGCGCGGCGCATGCGTGAGGTACAGGCCCATGCTGTCGAGCGCGGTGAGGCCGGGCCTTTCGCCGATCAGCA
>JBBSCP010000306.1:0-5955 GCA_038250135.1 Acetobacterales bacterium
CGGTCGCGCTCCACGCGCTGGATGCTGGACAGCGCGGCGGCTACGGCGCGCGCGCGCTGCGCGGCGGTCTGGGTGCTGGTCGTGGCACCGGCGGTGCGGTCGGCATGGCCGAGCACGCAAAGGTTGCGCGTGGGGTCCTCCCGCGCCAGGGCGGCGGCGGCGGCCACCGCGCTGCGCCCGGCCTCGTTCAGCGTGGTGCTGCCCTGGGCGAAAGGCACGCCGAAGACGTCATCTTCCAACCGTTCGGCGCCGACGCAGGAGAAGGCGCGCGGCTGCGCCAAGGTGCGACCCGGGGCGAGCACCGGCAGCAGCATCGCGGCGGCGACCAGCAACACTCTCATGCCGCCGGCACCAGCAGCCCGGCCGCGCCGAGCCGCGCCAGCAGCGCCGAGGCATCGAGGCCCGGATGCGCTTTGGCGAGTTCCGCCAGCGTCACGTCGGGCCGGCCACACACCCAGGCAACGGCCTCGGCCTCCCCCTGGGCGAGCGTCACCGCACCGGATGGCGCCTTCAGCACCCATTCCGCGCCACGCCGCACCGGCTTCGCACCACCCCCGACGACGCGAAAAACCTCGCCCTCGGCCGAGGCGTGGGCCGCCGGCGCCGCGATGCCGCGCGCCGCCAGCATGTCGTAGCCGCCGCGGCCGAAGCGATAATTCGCCACGAACTGCGCCAGCACCTCCATCACCTTGGGGTCTCGGCACAACTCCGACAGGCGCTGGCCGAGCAGCCCGGCGCGCTGCGTCAGGGCGAATTTCGCCGGCACCGAGCCATCCTGGCGCGGCAGCGGCTTGCGGAATTCGGGGTCGTAGAGCACGCGCTCGGCGAGGATGTTCATCAGGTCCATCCCGAGCGGCGCATGCACGCCATAGGCCACATGTACGCTGGCCGGCGCCTCGGCCAGCGCGTCGTGATACCAGCCGCGAGGCAGATACAGCAGGTCGCCCGGCTGCATCCGCACCACCTCGCGCAGCTTGCCGCGAGCCTGGTCATGATGCGCCTGCGGCTGGCCCTTGAAGACCGGGTGCGGGACCGGATAGTCGCCGCGGCCCTCCCAGATGTTCCAATCCTTCGCGCCCTCGACCTGCACGGCCCAGACGTCATGCGAGTCGTAATGCGTGCGGAAGGCCTTGTGGCTTTGCCAGCTGATGTAGACGTTGGCCTGCGCCTTCCCCAGCCCCGCCCCCTCCAGCGCGGCGGAGACGCTGGCGAGGCCCGGGGTCAGGCTGTCCACGTCGTTCATCACCACGCTGGCCCCCTTCGCCACCCAGGCGTGAACCAGCTTGGCGTCGGGCTGCAGCACGGCCGTGCCGTCGCGGCTGGTGGCGCGGGTGCAAAACTGCTCCGGCGGCACGGTGGCGCTGTCCATCACCAGCTTGAGCGAGGTGGCGCTCCAGATATGCGTCATGTCGAGCAGCCGGTTGATCTGCCGCCAGGAAAGCACCTGCGCGAATTTGGCCGGCGTGCCGCGGATGTGCAGCGGGGCCTTGTCGTAATGCTCGGCGAAGAAGCGCTCCGGGGTGACGGGCGCGAGCAGGGCGGCGAGGTCGTCGATCATCGGCAGATTCTAGCAGCAAGATCGCGCCGCGTGCAGCCGGTGCTTGCGGCGCGCCCCGCTTCGACCGCACCTTGCCGGCAAAGGAGAACGCCATGACGCAAGAACACAGCCCGGCCGATGGCGTGCGCGCCGAGCTGTTCCGGGCGGCCGCCGAGGCGCTGGCACGCCTCGCTCCCGCGCTGCCGCCGGAAGCGGCGGACTTCCTGCGCCGGCTCTATGGCGCCGTGCCGACGGCCGAGCTCGCCGCCACGGCGCCCGAAGCGCTGGCCGAGGCCGCCGCCAGCCTGTTCGGCTTCGCGCAAATGCGCCGCAAGGGCGAGACGCGGCTGCGCGTGCTGCCGCCCGGCCCTGGTCGGGGCGCCCTGGCGGTGGCCGAGATCGTCACCGACGACATGCCCTTCCTGGTGGACAGCGCGCTGGCGGCGCTCGCCGTGCGGGGCCGCGCGGTGCGGCAATTTCTGCATCCCGTGATGCCTGTCACGCGCAATGCCACGGGGCGGCTCACCGCGCTGGGCGAGGGCGCGCCCGAAAGCCTGATGCGCATCGCGATCGGTATCGGCGGCGCCGCACTGCCCGGCACGGGCGGCCCGGCGCCAGCTGCCGATGACCAGGAATGGACAGCGGTCGAGGCGGCACTCGCCCGCGCCATGGCCGACGTGAAGCGCGCCGTGACCGATTTCCGCCCCATGCTGGCCGCCCTGGAGCGCGCGCGGGAGGAAGCGGCAGAGGCCCCGGCGCGGGATTTCCTGCATTGGCTCGCCGGCGAGAATTTCGTGCTGCTCGGCCATCGCCTACTGGCGCTCGACGAATCGGGCGGGGTCAGCGTGTCGGCGGAGGAGGACCTCGGCCTGCTGCGCGACCCCGCGCTGCCGGTCTTCGATGCGCTGCGCGACCTGCCGAGCCTGCCCGACGCCGTGCGCGCCGCACTCACGGGCTTCGACTCGGTGACCGTGGCGAAGGCCAACATGCGCGCCACCGTGCACCGCCCGCAGCACGCCGATGTGGTCATCACGCGCATTACCGATGCGGCCGGGCGGCTCACCGGGCTGCGGCTGTTCCTCGGCCTGTTCGCCGCCGAAGCCTACAACCGCAACCCGCGCGCCATCCCGCTGCTGCGCGAGAAGGTGCTGCGCGTGCTGGCCCTAGCCGGTGTCGATCCCGAAAGCCATGACGGCCGCGCGCTGCGCAACATCATCGACACCTGGCCGCGCGACGAACTGTTCCAGGCGCCGGAGGCCGCGATCCTCGAGGGCTGCCGGCTGGCCCTGGATCTCTCCATTCGGCCGCGCAGCGCGCTGCTGCTGCGGCGCGACCCTTTCGAGCGCTTCGTCTCCGCCATCGCCTGGCTGCCGCGCGACCATTTCGACACGTCGCTGCGCAGCCGCATCGGCGGCCTGCTGGCGCGCGCCTTCCAGGGCCGGCTTTCGGCCTTCTACACGCTGCTCGGCGATGGCGCGCTGGCGCGCGTGCATTACGTGATCGGCACTGTCCCCGGGCAGGTTCCCGAGGTGGACGACGCGACGCTGGAAGCCGCGATGGCGCAGGCCGCGCGCAGCTTCGGCGAACGGCTGGAGGAGGCTCTGACGAAGGAGCGCGGCGAGGCCGAGGGCGCGCGCCTGCTCGCGCGCTGGCGCGATGCCTTCCCGCCGACCTATCGCCAGACGGAAAGCGTCGGCCAGGGCCTGGCCGACATTTATCTCGCGCAGGAATTGACGCCGGGCGGCCGGGCCAAGGCCGAACTCACCCGCCCGCCCGGCGCCGATGCCCGCACGCTGGTGCTGCGGCTCGCCAACCCCGGTGGGCCACTGCCGCTGGCCGATGCGTTGCCGCTGTTCGAAAGCCTCGATCTGCGCGCCATCGAGGAAGTGCCCTACCGGCTCGATCCCCAAGGGGGGCAGCCGCCTGGACCGGTGGTGGTGCTGCACGTCTATCGGCTGGAGGCGCGCGCCGATTGCCCGGAGGATCGCTTCCCCGACATCATCGGCGCCTTGCATGCGCTGCTGGACGGCGCGGTGGAGGCTGATGGCTTCAACCGCCTCGTGCTGCGCGCCGGCCTGTCGTGGCAGGATTGCTGGCAACTGCGCGCGATGTATCGATGGTTGAAACAGGTGGGCTTCCCCTTCGCGCAGGAGAGCGTGGAGGCGGCGCTGGCCGCCAATCCGCAGGCCGCGCAATTGCTGATCGAGCTGTTCCACACGCGCTTCGACCCGGCCATCACGGATCGTGACGAGACGAGGCTCGATGCGGCGTGGCGCATGCTGCTCGATGGCGTGGCGAACCCCGATGAGGACCGCATCCTGTCGCGGCTGCGCACCGTGCTCGATGCGACGCTGCGCACGAATTGGTATCAGCACAAGCCCTACCTGGCGTTCAAGCTCGACAGCGCGCGCGCCGGCGAAATGCCCGCGCCACGCCCGTACCGCGAGATCTTCGTGCATTCGCCGCGCATGGAGGGCTGCCATCTGCGCGCCGGCCCCGTGGCACGCGGCGGCATCCGCTGGTCAGACCGGCGCGAGGATTTCCGCACCGAGATCCTCGGCCTGATGAAGGCGCAACGACTGAAGAATGTCGTGATCGTGCCGACCGGCGCGAAGGGCGGCTTCATCCTCAAGCACCCGCCCGCCGAGCGTGCGGCTTTCATGGCGGAGGGCATCGCGGTCTATTCCACGCTGATCCGCGGCATGCTTGACCTCACCGACAATTTTGCCGAGTCGGGTGCGGTGGTGACGCCGCCGAACGTCGTGCCGCGCGACGAGGCGGACCCCTACATCGTCGCCGCCGCCGACAAGGGCACGGCGAGCTTCAGCGACATCGCAAATGGCCTTTCGGCCGAATACGGCTTCTGGCTTGGCGATGCCTTCGCCTCCGGCGGTTCCGCCGGCTATGACCACAAGGGCATGGCCATCACCGCGCGCGGCGCCTGGGTGATGATCGACCGCCACTTCCAGGAACTGCGCGGCGCAGGCGTGCAGGACGCACCCTTCACCTGTGCCGGCGTCGGCGACATGTCGGGCGATGTGTTCGGCAACGGCCTGCTGATCTCAAAGCAGACACGCCTGGTCGCCGCCTTCGACCATCGGCACATCTTCCTCGACCCCTCGCCGGATGAGGCGACCTCCTACGCCGAGCGGGCGCGGTTGTTCGCGATGCCGCGATCCTCCTGGGCGGATTACGACGTACGGCTGCTCTCGCCTGGCGGTGCGGTGCTGCCGAGAGGTGCGAAATCCCTGCCGCTGAGCGTGGAGGCGCGCGAGCTGCTCGACATCGAGGAGGCGCGCGCCGAGCCCGCCGCCATCCTGCGCGCCATCCTGAAGCTGCCGGTGGACCTGATGTATTTCGGCGGCATCGGCACCTATGTAAAAGCCACTAGCGAAACGAATGTCGAGGCCGGCGACCGCGCCAATGATTCGATCCGCATCGATGGGCGCGAAATCCATGCGCGGGTGCTGGGCGAGGGCGCCAATCTGGCCATGACGCAGGCCGGGCGGATCGAGGCGGCGCGGCTCGGCGTACGGCTCAACACCGATGCGCTGGACAATTCCGCCGGCGTCTCGACCTCCGACCATGAGGTCAACATCAAGATCCTGCTGGCCGCGGCGGAGCGCGAAGGCTCGCTCACGCGCATGCAGCGCGATGCGCTGCTGGCCGAGATGACGCAGGAGGTCGGGCAGCTCGTGCTGGCCGACAATCACGCGCAATCGCTCGCGATCTCGCTGGAGGGCATGACCGTCGCTGCCGACCTGCCGGCCCATACCGCGCTGATGGACCGGCTGGAGCGCGAGGGGCTGCTCGACCGTGCGGTGGCGGGGCTGCCCGATTCGGCGGGCCTGCGCGCCCGTGCCGCGGCCGGCGAGGGACTTACCCGGCCTGAATTGGCGGCCCTGCTGCCCTTCGCGAAGCTCTGGCTGACCGAGGCGGTGGAGGCCTCCGACCTGCCCGCCGCACCCGCCCTCGCGGCCCTGCTGGTGGGCTATTTCCCGAGCGCGCTGCGCATCCGCTTCGCGGGCCTGATCGCGCAGCACCGGCTGCGGCGCGAGTTGGTGGCGACGAGCCTGGTAAACGGCGTGGCGAACCATCTGGGCGTGGCGGCGCTGGCGCGGCTGGCCGGCCCTGGCGGCGCCGGCGCGGCCGTGGTGCGCGCCGCCTGGATCGCCGAGACGGTATTCGGCCTGGGCGAGGCCGCGGCGGCAATCGATGCGTCGGAGGCGCCGATCGCTGCCAGGCTGGCCGCCCTGGCCGCGCTGAGACGGCTGCAGGAGGGCGTGGCGCGGGACCTGCTGCTGCGGCCCCAAGCCCCGCTGGAGGAGACCCTGGCGGCGCTGGCCCCCGGCATCGCCGCGCTGCTCGCGGCCGAATTCGCCCTGCCTGACTTGGCAGCGCAGGCGCTGATCGCCATC
>JBBSCP010000307.1:0-5950 GCA_038250135.1 Acetobacterales bacterium
CGGACATCCCGACGCTGGCCGAGCAGGGCTTCCCCACCGTGGTGACGACCAACTGGTTCGGCCTCGCCGGCCCGGCGCGGGTGCCGGAGGAGATCGTGCAGGCGTTGAATGCGCAGCTTCGTCGCGCGCTGGCCTCGTCGGTGGTGCAGGAGCGTCTGGCGGCCATCGGCGTCGAACCGGTGGGCGACAGCGCGGAGGCGACGCAGCGCTATGTGCTGGCCGAGATCGATCGCTGGTCCGAGGTGGTGCGCTCCACCGGCGTGACGATGAATTGAGCGCGATGACAACGCCCGACGAAGCGGCCCTGATGGCGAGCGCGCGCATCGGCGATGCCTGGTCGCTGGTCACGCGCTTTTCCGCCCTGCGTCGGCAGGACCCTGACGAGGCCGCGGCGGCGGGGGAGGAGATCGCCGCACGTCTTGCCGCGCTCGGCCTGCCGGTCACGGTGCATCGGCCACGCCTGTATCTGGCCGTCCCGAAACACGCGCAGGTGACGCTGGAAGGGTGCCGCTTCGCCGCACGTCCCGCCCAACTGGCACAGACGGCGCCCGATGGCCTCACCGCGCCGCTCGCCTTTGTCGAGCACCCGATCAACCCGCCGATGGGCTGGACGCCGAACACCGCCAAGTTATTTGGCGAGGGCTATGATCCCGCGCCCGGCGCGCCAGATCTGCAAGGCAGGATCGCCGTCTTCCGCGGCATGATCCTGGCCGAGCGCATCCTGGCCTTCGCGGCGCTGGGGGCCATCGGCGTGATTGCGGTGAACCCCGGCCCGGACATGCATTGGGGCAGCGGCAGCGCCATCTGGGGCACGCCCGACCTCGATGATCTCCCCTGGCGCACCACCATCCCCGGCTGCGCAGTGAATGCGCAGGATGGCGCGGCGTTGATCGAGGCGGCTTCGCGCGGGGCTTCGGCCACGCTGACCACCATCGTCGAGGAAGGCTGGTTCGACCAAGTGCTGCCGGAGGTGCGCATCGCCGGCCGCGAGCCCGGCTTTGCGTTGCTGCACGGGCACTATGATTCCTGGGATGTCGGCGTGGGTGACAATGCGACCGGCGATGCCTGCATGCTCGAAGTCGCACGGGTCATGCACGCGCATCGCGACAAGCTGCTGCGCGGCGTGCGCATCTGCTGGTGGCCGGGCCACAGCACTGGCAAGTTCGCGGGCAGCACCTGGTATGCCGATGCCTTCGCCCGCGACCTCGCGCGCGATTGCGTGGCGCATATGAACTGCGACAGCCCCGGCTGCCGCGACGCCACCGACTACCCGACCATCCCCTGGATGGCGGAGAACCGTGCCTTCGTGACCGAGGCCGTGCGCGACGCCACGGGGCAGGTGGCGGGCGGCAAGCGGCCGACGCAATCCTCCGATTTCTCGTTCAACAACCTCGGCATTTCGGGCTGCTTCTCGGCCTCCTCGCGCATCCCCAAGGCGGAGGTGGAGCGGCGCGGCTGGTATTTCGTGATGGGCAATGGCGGCAATACCGCCTGGCATACGGATCGTGACCGGATCGAGGTGGCGGACCCTGGCGTTCTGCTCACCGACATCCGGCTCTACGCGCTGGCGCTGTTCCGGCTGGCGACGCGGCTGGCCATTCCGCTCGACCCCGCGGCGCTGATCGCCGAGCTGCGCGGGCATCTCGCGCGCTATGCGAAGGCCGCCGGCGCGCGCTTCGATCTTTCGCCAGCCGAGCAGGCATTCGCCGCGCTGGACAGCAAACTTTCTGATTTTGCGGCATCGAATCCCACACCCGAGCGCCTGACCGCCACGCGGCTTGCCGTGCTGCGCCAGCTTGTGCCGCTCGACTACACGCGTGGCACGCGCTACCGGCGCGACATCGGCCTGCCGGCGCCGCCGCTTACGCATCTGGCCGTCGCGGCGGAACTCGACCGCTACCCGGAACAGGCGCTGGGCTTCGCCACCACCACGCTGCGGCGCGGGCTGAACCACGTGCTCGCCGCCATCGAAGCCGCGCGGGAGACGGTGCCCACCTCGTGAGCGGCGACGACACCTACGGCCTGCACGCCAACCCCGATCTGCTGAGCCGCATTCCGCTGGATGCGAAGCTGGTGCTCGATGTCGGTTGCGGCGCCGGTGGCCTGGCTGCGGCGTTCAAGCGCCGCAACCCGTCCACGCGCTTCCTCGGCATCGAGCCGGATGCGGCGCTCGCCACCGCGGCGGCCGCGCAGTGCGACGAGGTTTTCCGGGTTGATATTGAAACAACCCCGCCGCCCGTGGCGCCCGGCTCGCTCGATGCTCTGGTCTTTGGCGATGTGCTGGAGCATCTGCGCGACCCTTGGGGCGTGCTGAAGCGCGATGCCGGGCTTTTGACCGAGGCAGGCGTGCTGCTGGTTTGCGTGCCCAACATTGAGCACTGGTCCTTCACCGCGCGGCTCCTGGCCGGCCGATGGCGCTACGAGAAGACCGGCCTGTTCGACGAGACGCATCTGCGCTGGTTCACGCGCCAGGGCATGCGCGAGGCGATCGAGCAGGCGGGTCTGATCCCACTGGAAGTCGTGCCGCGCATCTTCGGGCGCGACAAGGCGGAGGCCTTTGCTCGTCAGATGGCGCCGGCGCTGCAGGCGATGGGCGTCGCCCCCGCCGATTGGCTTCGTCGCAGCGCCCCGCTGCAATATGTCTGGCGCGCCACACGCCGGCCACCCAAGCCGCTGGTGATCGTGGCCCGCATCCTCAAACCCGTCGGCGGCGTCAACGACGTGCGCATCCTGGAGCCGCTGGCCGCGCTCGCCACACGGCCCGGCGTGATGACGCTGGCGGGGCAGAATGCCGAATCGCCGCCGCTTGATGCCGAGGTGCCGCGCATCATCCTGCTGCATCGGCGCCTGCTGAACAGCCCTGACAGCCCTGGTTATCTGCGCAGCCTCCGTGCGACCGGCGCCGTCATCGTGCAGGAATTCGACGACGACCCGGCGCATTGGCCCTCCATCGCGCAGACCGACCACCTGGCCTTTCGCGGCGTGCATGCCGTGCAGACTTCCACGCCGGCGCTGCGTGAACTCCTCTCGCCGTTCAACGATACGATCGGCGTCTTTCCCAACGCGCTCGCCGAACTGCCGCGCCCGCGCAACTTCACCGATCCGATGCGCCTGACGCTGTTCTTCGGCGCGCTGAATCGCGAGGCCGACATCGCGCCCTTCCTGCCCGCGCTGAACGCCGTGCTGGCCGAGGCCGCCGGGCGCCTTGCCGTGGAGGTCGTCCACGACCGGCGCAGCTTCGATGCGTTGGAGACGCCGCACAAGCGCTTTACGCCCACCACCGACTATGCCGGCTACCGCGAGGTGCTCGGCCGCTGCGAGCTGGCCTTCCTGCCGCTGGCGGATACGCGCTTCAACCGCATGAAGTCCGACCTCAAGGCCATCGAGGCCGGCGGCCATCGGCTGTGCTGCCTCGCGAGCCCCGTGGTCTATGCCGGCAGCATCCGGCATGGCGAGACCGGGCTGATCGTCACCTCGCCTGACACCTTTGCTGCTGAACTCCGCGCCCTGCTCACCGCACCCGAGCGTGCTTTGACGATGGCCGAGGCGGCGCGCGCCTGGGTCTCGGCCGAGCGCCTGCTGCACGCGCAGGTGGCACCGCGCCTTGCCTGGTATCGCGACCTTTGGTCCCGTCGCGCGGCGCTCGATGCCGCGCTGGTGAAGCGCATCCCCGCCGTCGGGGATTGATCCGGCGCAAGGCGCCGCCCCGCCGCCGCGCCTATCCTGCCGATGAAACCCGAGGGGCCGAGGCATGAGCACAACGGTGAAAGTGGCGGCGGCCGCCGTGCCGCGCCGTAGCTGGGTGGGGCTTCTGGCGGCGTTGGCCGTGCTGCTTGTCATCAGCCTGCTGCCACCCTTCGCCGGCCTGCCTGTGGCCGGGCAGCGTGCCATCGGCATCCTGGTCTTCGCCGTCATTCTCTGGGTCAGCGAGGCGGTGGATACCACTGTCAGCGCCATCCTCATCGCAGTCGCCATCATCCTGCTGATCGGCACGGCGCCCGACGTGGCGGATCCGACCAAGCTGGTCGGCATCACCCGCGCGCGGGATTGGGCGATCGCGGGATTTGCCAACAACGCCGTCGTTCTGGTGGGCGCCGCGCTGGTTTTCGCGGCCGCAGTGGCGGCCACGGGGCTCGACCGACGGATCGCGCTGCTGGTGCTCTCCCACGTCGGGTCGGAGACGCGCGCAGTTTTCGCCGGTGCGCTGGCGGTGGGGGTGCTGCTGGCCTTCCTCGTGCCCTCGGCCACGGCGCGGGTCTCGGCAGTGGTGCCGATCATGCTCGGCATCATCGCGGCCTTCGGCATCAAGCGGGAATCGCGCCTCGCCGCGTTGTTGATGATCGGCTCGGCGCAGATCTGCTCGGTGATGAATGTCGGCGTGCTGACGGCGGCGGCGCAGAACGCGACCATGCTCGGCTTCACGCAGCGGGCACTGGGGCAGAGTGTCACCTGGCTCGACTGGTTCATCGCCGCCGCGCCCTTCTGGCTCATCATGGCGCCGGTCATCTACGTGATCCTGTGGCGCATGCACCGGCCGGAGGTCGATCGGATCGAGGGTGGCGGGGCGCGCATCACGGCCGATCTCGCCTCGCTCGGGCCGATGACCGGGCCGGAATGGCGCACGCTGCTGGTCGCCGCGGCGCTGCTGTTCTTCTGGTCCACCGAGGGCAAGCTGCACCCGATCGATACGGCCAGCACCACCATCATCGCCATTGCCGTGCTGCTGTTGCCGGGCATCGGCGTGATGAGTTGGAAACAGGCGCAGGCCTCGGTGCCCTGGGGCACGCTGCTGCTGTTCGGCGTGGGTGTGGCGCTCGGCACGGTGCTGGTGATGACGCGCGGCGCGCCCTGGCTGGCGGGGCTGATCGTCGAGGGCTTCGGGCTGAAATCCTCCACCCCCTTCATGATCGTGGCCGTCCTGGCGGCCTTCCTGATCGTGGTGCATCTGGGCTTTGCCTCGGCCACCGCTTTGGCCTCGGCCTTCATCCCGATCGTCATCGCGGTGTTGCAGGAGGTTTCGCGCGCCGGGGTGCCGGTGAATGTGCTGGGCATCACCATGATCCTGCAATTCGCCGTGTCCTTCGGCTTCATGCTGGTGGTGAATGCGCCGCAAAATCTGGTGGCCTATGGCACGGGCTGCTTCCAGGGGCGGGAGTTCACGCGCAGCGGCGTGGTCATCACGCTGGCGGGCTATGGCGTGATCCTGCTGCTGGCGGCGACCTGGTGGGACTGGCTGGGGTGGATGCGAGTTTGACTATCTTCCCCACTGCCACTCCATCGCCACGCCGACGCGCTCGCCCGCCTTGCGATCCCCGGTCTCGACTTCGAGGCGAATGCGTGGCGTGAGCTCGACGCGAACGCCGACGCGCGTGCTGCCGGTCTCGGTGCCTTGCCGCACGCCGACATAGACGCCCTCGGCGACGTAGCGCCCGGCTTCGAGCGAGGCGCCGCGCCGCCCATCGGGGTCGGTGCGGCTGGAGGCACTTTCGCCGCCGCCGACCGAAAGCCGATCCAGTGCGAAGGTCTCCCGCACCCTCTCCAGCACGCCGGCCACCGTGCCATTGCCGATGCCGGTCGCGCCGGCGATGGCCTGGGCGATCTGCGCGGCCTCGATGGGGGAAAGCTGCCCGGCGGGGCGGTCGAACAGCAGCCGCGCCAGCACCTCGTCCTGCGGCAATTCGGGCACCGAGGTGAAGGCGATGGTCGGCGAGGTCGGCGGGCCGGTCACCTCCACGGCGACGGTGGTATCGCCGGACACGCTGGTGGCGCGGAAATCGAGGTCCGGCATCAGCCCGCCATCGAAGGCCAGCCGCCCGCGCTCAAAGGCCAGGCGCCGCGCCAGCACCTGCAAATCGCCCCGCCGCATCGCGAGTTCGCCGGTGATCTCCGGCGCGGCAACGGTGCCGACGACTTCGAGGTTCCCGCCCATTTCCACGTCGAGCCCGCGCCC
>JBBSCP010000308.1:0-5902 GCA_038250135.1 Acetobacterales bacterium
ACCCGCTAGCGCACTATCGGTTCGATTGAACCGATTTCGTGCGCTATAAACACTTGAATCTAAAGCACGGACTTTGGTTCAAACGATTCCGTTTGAACCAAACGTGCTTTAACGTCGCAGGTCCAGGGCCTGATCGATACCCCGCGATCGCGGCGATGAACCCCAACGCAATCCTGCGCCAAACCGCACGCGGGCCGATGATTCATCTCGAAGCCGTGCATGAGGGCCTGCGCGGCGACCGGATCTGCGCCGCGGGTCTCGATGTGCGGAGGCAGGAACCGTTGGATCGCCGCACGCTGCATGGGCCCACCAGGAATCCTGGCTGGAAAGCCGCTTCCTGGTAACGCCGCACGCCGAGCTGCTGGCCCGCTACGCCGTCGGCCAGTCGGCCTGACCGGACCACGGCGCCGCGCCGCGACGATACGGCGCCAGGTCCACCCGCCCCGCCGCGCGCGCCGCATGCTCGCGCGCGGCGGCCAGAATCGCCGGCGCGTCCACGCGCATCGGCACGCGCCGGCGCAGCAGTACATCGCCCTTCGCCACCACATCGCGCGCATCCGAGGCGGTGGCATAGAGCGCGAGACTCATTGGCAGGTCTTGCACCGCGCCGAGATGCGGCGCGTCCAGATTCACCACGGTCACGTCGGCGTCCTTGCCCGCGGCGAGTGAGCCGATGCGATCAGCCATGCCGAGCGCGCGCGCCGCGTCCAGCGTGACCATGCGCAGCAACGTCTCCGGCGGCATGACGGATTGCGTATCCGCCGCAATCCACTGGTTCCACGCCGTGCGCGACAGCTCGCGCCAGAGGTCTAGCGACGAATAGGGCGCCGCGCCATCCGTGGTCACGGCGACCGGGCAGCCTGCCCTTGTCAGCGCCGGGATCGGTGCCATGCCGTACCACAGGTTCTCGTGCGTGAAGGCGACGGCGGCGATGCCGCAGCCATGCGCGCCGAGCACGCGCACCTCCTCCTCCTCCAGCCCATTGGCATGGGCCGCGATCACCGGCCCGGAAAGCAGGCGCGCCACCTCGGCGGCGCCGAAATGGCGCAGCGCGAAGCTGACGGAACCACGGAACATGTGCGTCTGGATCAGCACGCCATGCTCATCCGCCACCTCGCGCATCAGTCGCGCATGGGCAAGCATCGCTGGCACGTCGGAGGCATCCGGCAGCCGGTGCGGCTGGCGCCGGTGCATCACGTGGCGGCCGAACAGATAGGGCGGCGCCAGCGCCACGCCGATGCGTCCCTCACCCGCGCCATGCCAACGCCGGATCACCTCGATCGAGACACGCAGCGCATCGGCCTCGGTGAAGCCACGCGTGGTCCAGCCATCGCCTTCCGGCAGGCTGCCGGTGAGGGGCACGGGAAGATGCGGGAAGATCGGATCCGGCGGTCCTATGCCGATCAGAAGGGACAGGCCTGCGGCGAGGTAGGCCTCCGCATTCGCAGTCGCGAAGGCCGTGTCATCGGCACGCGCCGGCGTCGCGCCGATCACCGAGAGGCCCGTCGTCACCCCCGCCATCAGCCTCTCGAGCGCCGAAAGATCAGCCTCCGCGCGCCACCACGCCGGCTCCGTATGGTGCCAGTAGAGCGGATAGGCCGGCCAGCCGGCCGCGGGGTGAAGCAGCCCGCGGATCATCCCATGGCCCGCATGCGCATAGGCATCCACCAGCCCCGGCAGGACCGCGCAACCCGATGCATCCAGCGTCTCGCGCGCCTCGTAGCGCGCCGCGATCGCGTTGCGCTCACCGACTGCCAGGATGCGCCCTGCACCGATCGCCACCGCGCCATCGGGGAACTCGGGCGCCGCCACATCCATGGTCAGCACATGCCCGCCCGCGACGATCAGGTCGCAGGCTTCCCTCGCCCGCACCTACTCCGCCTTCCCTGCCGCGGCCACAAAGCCCGCGCAAACCTCCGCGATCTGGCCGTCATCCAGCTGCGGCCCGATCGGCAGGCCGAGCAGGCGGGCGCAGGAGCGTTCCGCCACCGGGAAATGCTGCGGGTTGCGCGCGGCATAAAAGGGCTGCAGGTGCATCGGCGGAGCGTAGGAGAGCGAGTTGCCGATCCCGCGCAGCGAAAGCCCCTCGCGGAGCGCATCGCGCCTTTCGAGCTGCACCACGTAGTTGCGGAAGGCATGCCGCGTGCCCGGCACCTCGCGCGGCACCTCGCACAGCTTGCCGAGCGCCGCGGCATAGAGCGCCGCCTGATGCCGCCGCACGCGCAGGCTCTCCGGCACGTCCGGCAGCTTCACGCGCAGGACCGCAGCCTGGATCTCGTCCATCCGCTCGTTGAGGCCGTCCGTCTCGTGATGCAGCGAGATCCCCGTGGTCGCGATGCTGCGGTGGCGCGCACGGTCCTGCCCATAGGCCGAAAGCCGCACCATGCGCGCCGCCAGGCCAGCATCCTGCGTCGTGCAGGCCCCTCCGGAGCCGATGGAGCCGAGATGCTTGGTCGGTGCGAAGCTGAAGCAGGTGACGTCCGCGAGGGAGCCCACGCGCTGCCCCTCCACCTCCGCCCCCAGCGCGAGGCAGGCATCCTCCACCACCGCAAGGCCCTTCGCCTGCGCCAGGGCTATCAACTCCCGCAGCGCCGACGGCTGCCCGTAGAGGTCGACCGGCAGGATGGCGCGCGTACGCGGCGTGATGGCGGCGCGCACCGCTGCGGGATCCATGCACAGCGTCGCCGGATCGACATCCACCAGCACGGACGCAGCGCCGGTGTGGTGGATGGCCGAGACCGTGCCGATATCGCTGTTCGGCACGGTGATCACCTCGTCGCCCGGCCCGATGCCGAGCGCGAGCAGCGCGATCTTCAGCGCGCCAGTGCCGGAATTCACCGTCACCGCATGCGCGGCGCCGACGAAGGCGGCGAATTCGGCTTCGAAGGCCGGCACCTCGTCACCCCAGTCGAGCCGCCCGCTCTCCAGCACGCGCGCGAGGGCGGCGTCGATCTCCTGCTTGCGGCGACGATAGATGCGGGCGTGGTCGTAGAGCGGAACGGCCATCAACCGCGCCCGCGCGGGCGGTAGGCGATCACCTCGACCTCGACGCGCACCTCCGGCGAGCCGAGGCCGGCGATGATGATGCCGGTGTGCGGCGGGCGGTGGTCGCCGAAGAAGGCGAGGCGCGCGGCGGTAACGGCGTCGCGATCCGCGCGATCCACCATGATGGTGTTGATCTTCACCACGTCGCGCGCCGTCGCGCCGACGCTCGCCAGGCACTTGCTGATATTGACGTAGACCTGCAGCGCCTGCGCCCCGGCATCGCCGAGCCCGATCCAGTTGCCCGCCTCGTCCTTTGCGATCTGCCCCGCGACGAAGACGAAGTCCCCGGCACGGGAGACATGCTCGTAGCTGGCGGCCGGCGCCACGCCTTCGGGGTGGACCAGCACCAGAGGGTTATCCTGCGGCATCGTCGTGTCTCCTTCGTGTCATGCCGCGCGCCAGCACGCCGGCTACAAGGGCAGGGTCGGCCAGCGGCGAGGCCTCGCGTGGGCTCGCCTCCGCCAGGTCGCGCACCGCCACCTGCACGCGCGGTGCGCTGTAGTAGGCGCGCGTCACGGCGCGCAGCAAAGCGGCGAAGGCCGCCGGCTCCTCGCGCTCGAAGCTGGTGACGCGCAACGCCATCTCCGCATGATCGCCCTTGGCCAGCATCGCGGCCTGCTGCATCATCGCCGCATCGAGCACGGCGCGCATCCCGGCCACGGGAACCGCCTCGGTGCAGGAGGGCCAGCGCGGCGGCTCGCCGGGCAGCAGCGTGTCGAGCAGCGCGGCGAGGGCCTCGTCTTCAGGCATCGGAGGGGAGTCGGGCATGGCGGATCTCGAAGCGGATGTCGCGATCGTTGGCGCCGGTCCCTGCGGCGCTGCCGTGGCCTGGCGCCTGGCATCGGCGGGTCTGCGCGTGATCGTGGTCGAGCGCGGCGGCGCCTTCGACGAGGCCGCCGCCGCACATGCCTCGCCCGATTTCGCGCTGCGCCGAGGCGGCGTACTGGCCTCCAACCCGAACATCCGCCGCGGCCCGGACGATGACCCGGTGGACGACGCGGATACGCCAATCAAGCCGATGCACGCATCGGGCATCGGCGGCACCTCCACGCACTGGTCGGCGCATGTGCCGCGCTTCCGGCCGCAGGATTTCCGCATGCGCAGCCGCTACGGCGTCGGGCGCGACTGGCCCCTGGCCTATCGCGACCTCGCGCCCTTCTACGAGATCGCGGAGACGCGCTGGGGCACCGCCTTCCTGCCCGGCGACCCCACTGCGCCGCCGCGCCAGGCCGCGCCGAAGCCGCTGCCCACGCTCGGCGCTCATGGGCGCCGCATGGCCGGCGCCTTCGACCGCCTCGGCTGGCACTGGTGGCCAGTAGATCTCGTCGTCGGCCGCGATGCCGATGCGCCCGGGGCGACGCGCTGCACCCATCTCGGCCCCTGTGACATCGGCTGCCCGAGCCGCAGCCGCGCCACCTCCACGCACGCCTTCCTTGACGACGCGATCGAAGCCGGTGCTCGCGTGCTCGGCCAAACCCGCTTGCTGCGCATCGAGGCCGATACGCGTGGCGCCGCCTCCGCGCTGGTCTGCCGCAGCGGCGATGGCCCGGCGTTCCGCCTGCGCGCGGCGCGCTTCGTGCTCGCCGCCAACGGGGCCGCGACGCCACGGCTGCTGCTGCTGAGCGGCCTCGCCAACCGCTCCGGCCTGGTCGGCCGCGGCCTGATGCTGCACCCCTATGCGAAGATCGACGCGCTGTTCGACGAACCGCTCGGCGCCTGGACCGCGGGCGAGAAGGCGGGGCTGATCAGCTTCCAATTCGCGCACATGCCGGCGGGCGGCGATTTCGTCGGCGGCGTGAAGCTGCAGCTCGGCGCCGGCCCGGGTCCGCTGGGACTTGCCGAGGGCGCCGTGATCGGCCGTCGCCTGCCTTGGGGCCGCGCGCACCACGCCGCGCTGGAGGGCCTGTTCGACCGCCTCTGCGGTTTCACCGTCTGCGCCGAGGACCTGCCTGAGGACGAAAACCGCATCACCCTGTCCGACCGCGTCGTGGATGGCGACGGCCAGCCCGCAGCGCGCTGGATCTACCGTGTCTCCGACAATTCGCGCCGCGCGCTCGACTTCGGCCTGGACCGCGCCGCCGAAATCCTCCGCGAGGCAGGCGGGCGCGAGTTCTTCCGCACGCCGCTTCGCGACCAGGCCGGCTTCCACATCATGGGCACGGCGCGCATGGGCGAGGATCCCGAGACCTCCATCGTCGATCCCGAAGGTCGCTGCCACGACGTGCCGAACCTGTTCGTGGTGGATTCCAGCGTCTTCGTCACCGCCGCCCCGGTGAACCCGACGCTCACCGCGCAGGCGCTGGCACTCCGCGCCGCGGACCGGCTGCTCGCCCGCCGCCGCGACTGAGCGCGGCATCACAGGATGTCGTCGCGGATGCAGGCCTTGGTGTGCCCGGGCGCCACCTCGCGCAGCGGCGGGCGCGTCTCCGCGCAGGCTGGCAGCGCGTAGCGGCAGCGCGTGCGGAACACGCAGCCGGAGGGTGGATTGGCCGGGCTCGGCATGTCGCCCAAAAGCAGCACGCGCCGGCGCTCCACTTCCGGGTCCGGCACGGGTGCCGCGGCCAGCAACGCTTCCGTGTAGGGATGGCGCGGGCGGGAGAACAGCGCCTCCACCGACGCTTCCTCCATGACGCGGCCGAGATACATCACCACGACGCGGTCGCAGATGTACTCGATCACGCTGAGATCATGCGAGATGAACAGCATCGCGAGGCCGAGATCGGCCTGCAGCTCGGCCATCAGGTTGATCACCTGCGCCTGGATCGAGACGTCGAGCGCGCTCACCGGCTCGTCCGCCACGATGAACTCCGGCTCCACCGCCAACGCGCGCGCGATGACGATGCGCTGGCGCTGGCCG
>JBBSCP010000309.1:0-5891 GCA_038250135.1 Acetobacterales bacterium
GCGCCGCGACCGCCTGCTGCTGATCAGCGCCTTCGCCACCGCCTTGCTGACCCTGCTCGGCGCCGTCGGCGAGAGCCTCGGCATGGATCGCCTGCTGAAATCGAACACCAGCAGGAAGCGGACCCATTCCCTGTTCCGGCAAGGCTGCATGCTCTACGACCTCATCCCGAACATGCCAGCCCAGCGCCTCGCGCCGCTCATGAGGAAATTCGCCACCGCCGTCGCAAAGGCTGCCGTCTTCACGGCAGTCGCCGCCGCCTGAAAATGAGGGGATCGGTGAGGACTGATGGAGAAACACATGTCCAATATCCCTGAAGAACTAGCGCAACTCGCCGTGTCGGCGGAGATCGATGACGTTAGCTTCCCGATGATCATCAACGCAATGAATCGGTTGCATGAGGCGCCGCCAGGCAATGACGACACCGAGCGCATGCTGCACTTCGTCGCTTTGATGCTGGACAACGGTTTCATCCCTGTGTCCAGCCCCTATGCTGACCCGCCCAGCGCGCCATGGCCTGAACAGGGCAAAGCCGCCGTGTTGCGACGGCTGCGCCAAGAGTGGGAAGCGCTGGATCATGACGTCACGTTTCTCGACCTGTGCTGGTTTCAGAGGCCGTGACTCCCGAGGGCGACAGACTGATCCTCTATAAAGCCTCCTCCAGACGTATGGTGATCGCGGTGAAGCGGCCCGGTCGGGTCGGGTTGATCGCCTCGTCGTCGGAGACCAGCCGCATCGCCACGCTGGGCATGCTCAGCACCAGCGCCTCCGACACGGCAGCGGCGGCGCGCAGCGGCGGGCCGATTGCGATGGTGGCCGTGCCGGTGCCCGAGGCGGTGACCGCCGTGGTTGCCATGTAGAGAAGGCCGTTGATCCCGAAATAGTCGCCGGCGCCGACCGCGGTGGTATTGGGCCGCCAGCCCTGGGTTTGCAGGCTGAGTGCGCCTCGGGCGGCGCCGGCGGCCACGGACGGGTTGCCCGAGCCCACCACCATGCCCGTCCCGTCAGTGAAGATGGTTATCAAAACTGTTTTCGACGATGCGGAACCATTGGAAGGATTCCGTTCGAAAGGCGGCTTCCAGCACCGGGAGAGGTGGCCTGGGAAATTCGGACAGCCCGATAGGTGGATTTCCTGCCTGACGGCGGCAATGTTGCCGCGGATCAGGAGCGAACATGACGAAGCGAACGAGACGGACCCACAGTCCTGCTTTCAAGGCGAAGGTGGCACTGTCGGCGATCAAGGGGGAGAAGACGCTGGCCGAGTTGGCCAAGCTCTTCGACGTGCACCCTCACCAGATCACGGCTTGGAAGGCGCAGCTGCATCTCGGCGGCAGCGCCTTTGGCGATTCGTTGGCGGGAGACGCCGGCGACAACAGCCTCTCCGGCGCTGCGGGCTCGCATAAGCGATGCACGCGAGCAGGCGGTGCACGACATCTCCCGCACCTTGCTCGCCACCGGGCGCGTGCCGGAGTTGCTCTATGCGCAGGGCGTGGCGGCGCTGGGTGAGCGCGGGATGGTCGAGCTGATCGGCATCCTCGGCTATTACTGCCTCGTGGCGCTGACGCTGAATACCTTCGGGCTCGGCCTGCCTGGCAGCCTGGCACCCGAGTTCAACGATCCCGAGACGCCGGCGTGAACCGCCGTTTCGCGAACAAGGCGTCACGGCCACCGGGGCGGACGCCTGAGCCGATGGTCGTAGCGCCGAGCGTATCGGTACGAAAGCTCAGGTCTTTGGCGTGTCGCGCTCCGCGAGGAAGCGGGCGAAGGCGGCCAGTGCTTTTTGGCTCGCATGGTGCTCCAGCCCCTCGGCGTCGGCCTCCGCCGTTTCGGGGTCCAGGCCGATGGCGAGGAGGAAGCGCACCAGCAATTCATGCCGTGCCCGCGCCGCCGCGGCGACAGCCTGGCCGGCCTCGGTGAGGAACAGGCCGCGATAGGGCTTGGTCTCGACCAGCCCGTCGCGTTGCAGCCGGGCGACGGTGGCGGCGACGGTGGCCTGCGCCACGCCCATGCGCCGCGCAATGTCCACGGCGCGAGCTTCGCCCTCCTCCAGCAGCAGGTCGGCGATCAGCTCGACATAATCCTCGGCGATCGCCGTTCGGTCGGCCTCACGCTGCTGCGCAAAGCGAGCCGCCTGGTCTTCGGGCGAGGGCAGGGAGCGGGGGGCGGCGCGCGACATGGGCGGGGCGGGAACCTTTGCGGGACGGTTCGGATAGCCTGTTCGGCGCCCGGGCGCCTAGACCCGTCTTGCCGGCGTTTGCCTGTCACGTGGCCGCGACGGGCTTGAAGGCGCGGTCGGGGACGCGCTACCAGAGCAAGCGGGTTGCGATCTGGGTCGCGGCGTTTCGGCTGGAGGTCTCTTCTGGTGCAGGCGATGGGCGAGGCCATGACGGCCAAGCGGATCGGAGTTATTTCGATTACGCCACGGATAGACCAGCCGGACGCCATGCCCTTCGAACGGCTCTATGAGGCCGTGGGCAAGAACACCGGCAATTTCATGTTCACCCAGGCGATGTTTCGCAACATCGAAGGTGAAGTCGCGCAGATCGGCTTCGGCTTCGATCCGGAGGCGGTGAATCGCGACTTCGACGCCGTCGTGGTGCCGGCCGCGAACTGGCTGAATGCCGGCGCGAAATGGGATTGGTTCTGCGACCTGATCGACCGGCTGGAGATCCCCGTCGTCACCATCGGCATCGGTTTGCAGGCGCCCTCCCTGTCGCTCGACCAGGTGGTGGTCAGCGACAGCGCCATCCGCCTCGCCCGTACGCTCGGGCGCAAGGGCGCGTTCATCTCTACGCGCGGCGACTTCACGCGGGCCTGGCTGCAAAGCATCGGCGTGGAGAATGCCGTCACCACCGGCTGCCCCTCGCTCTACATGCAGATCCTGCCCGATGTGGCGGAGGGCGGCGGGGCGGGTTTTGTCGTGCAGTCCACGCGCTACGGCATCACGCAGGCCTTTGCCGCCGAGTCGAGCACCAATGCGCGGCTGTTTTACTATGCCGCGACCCAGGGACACGACATCGTGTTCCAGTCGGAGCCGGAGGAAATTCGCGCCCTCGTCTATGGCGCGGCGGCGCCGCCGCTCGGCGACTATCCGGCGCGTTACCTGGCGCAACTCTATGGCCTGGCCGATGCCGAGGCGGTCTTGGACTATCTGCGGCGCAAGGGGCATGTGTTCTTCGACCTCGAAGCCTGGGCACGCTTCCTCCAGACCCGCGCGGGCGTGCTCGGCACGCGGTTGCACGGCACGATCCTGGCCCTGAATTCGGGCGTGCCCTCGGTGCTGTTCGGCCATGATTCTCGGACGGCGGAGTTGATTGACTACGCCGCCCTGCCGACTGCCGATCCTGAACAGGTGATGGCAGGATCGGCGCAAGATCT
This sequence comes from Acetobacterales bacterium, assembly GCA_038250135.1. Lineage (GTDB taxonomy): Bacteria > Pseudomonadota > Alphaproteobacteria > Acetobacterales > Acetobacteraceae > Falsiroseomonas. Next base: position 3,377 of record JBBSCP010000309.1, read on the forward strand.
GTTCGACAGTGAAGCCTATTACGACACACAGGCGCGATATCTGGAAACGCGGGAGGCGAACCGCCTGCGCTATGCCGCCTTCCTCGCGGCGAACGGCCTCAACTATCGCCGCTGATCCACGGCGCGGCCAGGCAACCCCACGAAAAATTGCGCGCTCTGGTTGTGTATTCGTCTTGCGGCTCTCCTAAAAGTAGTCACTTTTAGTGCGGGGAGCAGGGGCAATACAAAGTCGTTAACCGACTATGAAACCCATGCCGCCTGCGCTCCCTCTGCCGTTCCGGCGGGGTCCGCCCTTTTGGAGCCAGGCATGAGCGCGAAGACGGCAATTGACACGATCGATGCCACCGTCGAGGGCATGGTCGAAATTCTCACGCCCACGCGCATCGAGGGTTGGGCCTTCATCCGTGGCGCGTCGGAGAAGCTGAGCGTCGATGTCGTGCAGGCAGGCACCTTGGTTGCCACCGGCCTTGCCGACCGCGTCCGCACGGACATCGCCCTGGTGCGCGAGGTGGATGACCAATGCGGCTTCCGCATCGCCCTGCCCGAGAATTTCATCCCCGCCCCCGGACTCATCTTGCGCGTGCGCGGCATTGGCGTTGCGCTGCGGCACCATCCGCGGGTCCAGCGCTTCCTGGCGACGCTGTCTGAACAGCCCGCCTGGCCGCTCGCCGGGCTGCCCGCCGAGGCGCCGCCGCTGCCCGCGCCAGTGCCCGCCGCGCCGCCGCTGCCCGCGCCAGTGCCCGCCGCGCCGCCGGCCTCGCGCCTCCAGGCCTTTCGTGGCCTGCACGGCGATGGTTGGGCGCTGGTCGATGCCAGCCTGCGCATCGTCGATTGCGCGGCGGTGACGCTGCGGCTGTTCGTGCCGCCGCTCGCCGGGCCGGGCGAGCCCAAGGCGCTGTTCATCTTCGATGGCACCCGCACGCATAGGCTGCTGCTGATGCGCGGCGAGGTTCGCGTCTTCGGCCCACTGCCCGCCGAGCAGGGCGTGGTCGACCTGCAACTCTACTGCGCCGGCGCCGAGGCGCGCACGGAGGCCGACCAGCGCCCGCTGGGCGTGTTGATCGCGGAGATCACGACCGAGCGCGGCGTCGTGCGCGTCCCGATCACGGCGAAGGGCCAGTCCGAGGAAGCGCCGAAGCTGCTTCACCCGCAGACCTGGGCGATCGAGAGCGAGCTGGACCCCGGGCTCTATCGCGCCGGCTTTCCCGAGGGCGAGGCGCCAATCGATCCGATCCTGCATTATCTCGCCGCCGGCTGGCTGGAGGGTCGCGACCCCGCGCCGGCCTTCTCGACTCGCCACTACCTCGCGATGCATGACGATGTGCGACGTGCCGGGGTGAACCCCTTCGTGCATTTCGTGACTCAAGGACGGCGCGAGGGCCGGCGCGCAACGCCGATCGGCCAAGCCGTCTCGCCGGTCTTCGCCGCGCAACATTTCGCGACCAATCCGGGACCATTGTTCGAGCGGGCCGACCCAACTCTCGGCCTCGGCCGCACGCCGCGTGCCAAGGTGCTGGCCTACTACCTGCCGCAATTCCACGCCGTGCCGGAGAACGAGAAGTTCTGGGGCGAGGGCTTCACCGAATGGCGCAACGTCGCCAAGGGCAGTCCGCGCTTCAAGGGCCACGTACAGCCGCGCATCCCGCGTGATCTGGGCTTCTACGACCTGGCCGAGGGCGATGCGATGCGCCGGCAGATCGAGATGGCGCGCGCTGCCGGCCTCCACGGATTCTGCTTCTACTACTACTGGTTCGACGGCAAGCGCGTGCTCGACCGGCCGGTGGAGCGCCTGCTCGCCGATGCCAGCCTCGACATGCCCTTCACCCTGATGTGGGCGAACGAGAACTGGACCCGCACCTGGGATGGCCATGACAGCGAGATCCTGTTGCAGCAAAGCTACCGCCCCGAGGATGACGCGGCGCTGATCGACGATTTCGCGCGGCATTTCTTCGACCCGCGCTACATCCGCCTCGGCGAACGGCCGCTGCTGTTCATCTATCGCCCGGGCCATGTGCCCGACGCGCCTGCCACCTTTGCGCGTTGGCGCCAGCTATTCGCGACGCGCCACGGGATCGAGCCGTTGATCTACATGGCGCAGGGCTTCGGCGATCTCGACCCGCGCGCCTATGGGCTGGATGGCGCCATCGAATTCCCGCCGCACAAGCTCTGCCAGGGCCAGCCGACGATCAACCACACGCTTGAGATCTTCGATGCCGGGTTCACCGGCCGCGTGCTCGACTACGATGCGATGGTCGAGCAGGCGCGCGCCGAGCCCGAGCCGGTTTTCCCGCTGATCCGCACCACCACGCCGATGTGGGACAATGAGGCGCGCCGGCCCGGGCGCGGCATGACGATCTTCAACTCGACTCCCGCGAAGTTCGAGGCGTGGATGGCGCAGTCGATCGATTTCGCCCGCCGCCACCCGACGCATGGCGAGGCCATCGTCTGTGTGAATGCCTGGAACGAATGGGCCGAGGGCGCGACGCTGGAGCCCGACGTGCATTACGGCGCGGCC
>JBBSCP010000310.1:0-5889 GCA_038250135.1 Acetobacterales bacterium
CCCTTCTCGCTGGCCACGTTGATCGCGCATGGCGCGGCAACGGTGCCGGCGTTTCGCGGCCCGGCGCGCGAGGATGCGGCGATCCTCGCACTCGCCGCGCGCGTCACGGTGAATGAGGATGCGGCGATGAGGGCGATGCTGCCCGGCCTGCGCCCGGCGCGGCTGCGCGTGATGCTGGAGGATGGCGCCGTGCATAGCGCCGAAGTCACGACCAACCGTGGCGACATCGAAGACCCCTTCACCGAGCGCGAGGTGCGGGCAAAGTTCCACGAACTTGCCGAGCCGGTCTATGGCCGCGCCCGCACGGATGCGATCGAGGAGGCGGTGCTGGCGCTCGCACCGCATCGTGAGGCCAGTGCATTGGTGGAGCTGCTCGCTCGATGACATTGGACGCCGTGACCCTCGCGGTCCTGAAGGGCCGGCTTGAGCAGATCGCCGATGAGATGGATGCGACACTCTATCGCAGCGCCTTCAACCCGATCATCGCCGAGGCGCGCGATGCCTGCCACGGCCTATATCACGCTGAGACCGGCGCGACGCTGGTACAGGGCACGAAGGGCCTGCCGATCTTTGTCGGTGCGATGTCCTTCGCAGTGCAGGCGGTGATCCGGCGTGTGACGAATGGCGCGGGGCTGGAGCCCGGTGACACGTTCATTTTCAACGATCCTTATGAAGGCGGCACGCATCTCAACGATTTTCGCCTGGTGCGGCCGGTGTTCCGGGAGGGCGCGCTGTTCTGCTGGCTGGCGAGTGTCGGCCATTGGCTCGACATCGGCGGCAATGTGCCGGGCAACTACAATCCGCGTGCGACGGAAAGCCATCAGGAGGGGGTGCGCTTTCCGCCGGTGAAGCTGATACGCGCCGGCGTGATGCAGCAGGATATCCTCGACATCCTCGCCGCCAATTCGCGCGTGCCGCAATCCAACTGGGGCGATCTGAACGGGCAGCTCAACGCGCTGGACCTCGGCGAAAAGCGGTTGCTCGATCTGCTCGACGATACCGGCGACGCGGTGGTGGCCACGGCCTTCGCGGCCTTGTCGGATCGCGCGGCGGCGCTGATGGCCGCTGAGATCGCGGCGCTGCCCGAGGGCGAGTACGCCTTCGAGGATTATCTCGACAATGATGGCGTAGTCGATGAGAAGTTGACCATCGCACTCGACATGCAGGTACGCGATGGCCGCATGCTGCTGGATTTTTCGCGCAGCTCGGCCGCCTGCCTCGGGCCGATCAACATCAGCGAGGCGACAACGGTCGCTGCCTGCTACGTCGCGTTGAAGCACGCCTTCCCCGACGTGCCGGCGAATGCGGGCGTGTTGCGGCCGATCGACTTCGTCATCCCGAATACATCGCTGCTCGGCGTCGGGCCGCCGCGGCCCGTGGCGGGCTACACCGAGACCATCCTGCGCCTGATCGGCGTGATCTTCGGCGCGCTCGGCAAGGCGGTGCCAGAGCATGCGACGGCCGCGCCCTTCGGCACGATCAACGCCTTGTCGCTGTCAGGCCAACGCAAGGATGGCACGCGCTGGGTGATGTTCTCCTTCTTTGGCGGCGGGCTTGGCGGCAATCCACAGAGCGATGGGCTGCACCATGCGAACAATCCGATCTCCACCGCAACGATCCCACCGGCCGAGATCATGGAGGCCGCCTATCCGGTGATCTTCACGCAATGGGCGCTGCGGCCGGATAGTGGCGGTGCGGGGCTGCATCGTGGCGGTGTCGGCGCGGTCTACGAGATAGAGGCACTATCACCCGGAACGACAGAGGTGGCGCTGCTCGGCGAGCGCGGCCGCTTCGCGCCATTCGGCGTCTCGGGCGGTGCATCGGGTGCGCTCAACACCTTTGCGTGGCAAAGCGAGGAAGGCTGGAACACGCCGCCCATGGCCAGCAAGATCGTCGGCGTGAAACTGCACGCCGGCCAACGCCTGCGCCTCGAGAGCCCCGGCGGCGGCGGTTGGGGTGACGCGCATCAGCGGCCGCGCGAGGCCGTGGCGCGCGATATCCGATTGGGCTTCGTCAGGGCCGAAAATGCATTGCGAGACTATGGATACAGCGCATGAGCAGCAAACCTATCGTTGGCGTCGATGTCGGCGGCACCTTCACCGATCTGTTTCTGTTCGACCCCGCACAGGGCGTGTTCCGCACCGCCAAGGTGCCCTCCAACCGTGGCGATGAGGCCGTGGGTTTCATGGCGGGGCTGCGCGCATTGGGCGGGCCTGCAGGGTTCGAGGCGATCGTGCACGGCACGACGGTCGGCACCAATGCGCTTTTGGAACGTAAGGGCGCGAAGCTCGGCGTGATCACCACCGCGGGATTTCGCGACGTGCTGGAAATGCGCCGGCGTGACCGGCGACACACCTGGGGACTCTGGGGCGATTTCGTGCCGATCACGGAACGTGACCTGCGCCTGGAAGTACCCGAACGCGTGCTCGCCGACGGCACGATCCGCGAGGCCGTGGACATCGCTGCCGTCGAGACCGTTGCGCGCGAATTGTTGGCGCGCGGTGCCGAGGCCTGCGCCATCGTCTTCATCAACAGCTATGCCAATGCCGCGAACGAACGCGCGGCGGCGGCGGCGGTGCGGGCGATCTGGCCGAACCCGCATGTCTCAGTTTCGTCGGAGATTCTCCCAGAGATTCGGGAATTCGAGCGCGCCTCCACCACTGCCTTGAACGCTTATCTGCAACCCGGGGTCGCGAATTATCTCGGCAAGTTGGAGGGCGCACTTCAACAGGCGGGGTTTGAAGGGCGCTTCCACATCGTGCAGTCCAACGGCGGCATCATGTCCACCGCGACTGCGCGCGGCGTGCCGGTACGCACGGCACTGTCCGGCCCCGCGGCGGGCGTGATCGCTGCGGCGGCCATCGCGCGTGCAGCGGGCTTCGAGAATGCCATAACCTGCGATCTTGGCGGCACCTCCTTCGACGTGTCGCTCGTCAGCCGCGGGCGGATGGAATTGGCGGCGCAGGCGACGATCGATTTCGGCCTCGTCATCCGCAGCCCGATGATCGAGATCACCACCATCGGCGCCGGCGGTGGTTCCATCGCGCAAGTTGATCGCGGTGGGCTGTTGCAGGTGGGGCCGGAGAGTGCGGGCAGCCGGCCCGGGCCGGTCTGCTACGGACAGGGCAACACGCGCCCCACGCTCACGGATGCCAATGTCGTGCTCGGCCGCATCAATGCGGACAAGCCCATTGGCGGCACGCTGTCACGCCTTGATGTCGAGGGGGCGAAGGCGGCGCTGCTCGCGCATGTCGGCAAGCCGTTGGGCCTCGACGCGATGCAGGCGGCGGAGGCCGTAGTACGCGTGGCGAATGCGAAGATGGCTGGCGCCATCAGGCTTGTTTCCATCGAGCGCGGGCATGATCCACAAAAATTCGTGGCTCTCCCCTTCGGTGGCGGTGGCGCCTTGCATGTCGGGGCGCTGATCAAGGATGTCGGGCTCCAGGCCGCATTGGTGCCGCGCTTCCCCGGCGTGACTTCGGCGCTCGGCTGCGTCATCGCCGATGTACGTCACGACCAGGTGCGCACGCTGAACCTCTCGCTCGACGGCGTGGATGCCGCGTCGCTGGACCGGCGCATGGTGGCGGAAGCGAGCGCGGCACGGGCGGTGGTGGAGGCGGCGGGGCTGCCGATGGATCGGCTCGAGATCCGCTTTGAGCTCGACATGCACTACGCCGGCCAGACGCACACCGTTGGCGTGCCTCTGCCGCTGCACGTCATCGCGGGTACGACGGGCGTGAGCGAGGCGATCATCCGCACCTCCTTCGAGGCAGCGTATCAGACGGCCTTCTCGCGCCTGTTGCCGGGCTTACCCATCCGCGTCGTCACGCTGCGCACCGCGGCCATCGGCATCCGGCCGGATTTCGATCTTGCAGCCCTCGCACCGCTACGCGACGCGACTCTGGACGGGGCCTCGCGTGGCGTGCGGCAGGTGTGGTTCGATGGCGCCTGGCACGCGGCGAGCGTGTGGTCGCGCCTTGACTTGCCGGAAGGTGCGCTGGTGCATGGTCCGGCCATACTCGAGCAGCCCGACGCGACGGTGGTGGTCGATCCCGACCTCGTCGCGCGTGTCGATCGGTTCGGCAACCTGATCATCGAGCGCGAATGACCCAAGACATCCCGATCACGCAAACCGCTTTGTTGCTCTGTGATCTGCAGAACGACTTCATTCATCCCAGCGGCGCCTATGGCCGCGCAGGGCAGGGGGCGGCCGCCATCGCAGCACTTCCTGCGCGCCTCTCGCCCTTGGCCGATGCAATGCGCGCGAAGGGCGGCTGGATCGCCTCGACGCATTTCACGCTGTTCACCGGCAAGGGTGGCGAGCCCTTCGTCGATCCGCACCTCAAGGCGATGCGACCCTTCCTGAAGAAGGGCGATTTCGTGCAGGGGAGTTGGGGGCATCAAGTCGTCGATGAACTCGCGCCCTCTGACCTGCCGGTCGAGAAGGTGGGCTACGACGCCTTCTACGCGACCCGCCTTGAGTGGATCCTGCGAAAGGTCGGCATCCGCAATTTGCTCGTTGCCGGCATCGTGACGAATGGCGGTGTGGCGAGCACCGTGCGCGGCGCGCATGTGCGGGAGTTTGAGGTGACGGTGCTGGAGGACGGCTGCGCTGCCTTCACGCAGGAACTGCACGACACCGCCATCGCAGCACTTCGTCCGGTGGCGCGCATCAGCAGCGTGGCGGCCGAACTCGCTGCCCTCGGATGAGTGACCCGCGCATTCTGGACGAGGTTGATCCGGCCTTCGACATCGAAGTTCCCGTCGCCATCATCGGTGCCGGCGCGGCGGGGCTGACCGCCGCGCTCGCCTGCCGCGAGGCGGGTGTGGAACCGCTGCTGCTCGAACGCGATGCCGTGCCGCATGGCTCCACCAGCCTCTCGGCCGGCTTGATCCCGGCCGCTGGCACACGCTTCCAGCGCGCGCATGGTATCGCCGATGATGCTGCCACCTTCGCCGCAGACGTGCAGCGCAAGGCGCATGGCCAGGCCGAGCCCGCGCTTGTCGAGACGGTGACGCGTGAGGCCGGACCCACCATCGAATGGCTCGCGGATCGCTTCGGGCTCGATTTCAGCGTGGTGCATGACTTCAACTATCCCGGTCACACCCATCGCCGCATGCATGGGCTGCCGAGCCGTAGCGGCGCGGAACTCGTGGATCGGCTGCGCGCGGCCGCTGAGTCCGCCGAAGTGCCACTGCTGACCGAGGCGCGCGTTACCACGCTGATCCGCGACCAGCACGGCGCGCTGCGCGGTCTTGTCGCTGAGCGTCCGGATGGCAGCGTGGAGCGTATCGGTGCGCGCGCCATCGTGCTCGCGTGCTGTGGTTTTGCGGGCAACAAGGCGCTGGTGCGGCGCTACATTCCTGACCTCGCGGAGGCCGTCTATTTTGGCCATCCTGGCAATGAGGGCGAGGCGCTGCACTGGGGCGAGCAATTGCTGGCCGAACTGCGTGACATGACCGGTCATCAGGGGCATGGCTCGGTCGCGCATCCGCAGGGCATTCTCGTTTCGTGGGCGGTCATCATGGAGGGCGGGTTCCAGGTCAATCTGCGCGGCGAGCGCTTCTGGAACGAAAGCAGCGGCTATTCGGAAGCGGGCTTGGCGGTGATGAGCCAGCCTGAGAGCGTTGCCTGGGACATTTTCGATGCGCGCATCGCTGGCATTGCCCGGCAGTTCGAGGATTTCCGGCAGGCCGAGGCGCAGGGCGCGGTGCTCACCGCCAACAGCGTCGATGAACTTTCGCGAATGACCAAGCTGCCGCTGGCGACGAGGCTTGATGAGGTGGCAGCGCTGAAGCGTGACGGAGCCACGGATTCCTTCGGCCGTAACTGGCGCGAGGTGGCGCAACTCAGTGCGCCGTTCTGCGCCGTTCGCGTCACCGGCGCGC
>JBBSCP010000311.1:0-5870 GCA_038250135.1 Acetobacterales bacterium
GAGCGCGGCGAGCGCAGCCAGGCGACGAGGCAGCTTCACCATGGCGTATCTCCCTCAAGATCGCACCAGCTTCGACGCATGGCGGCTGGAGCACGAGCCGCGATGCCGTCAGAGCACCATCCGTCCGTTCGGACGGACAGTACTGTCTAACATAGTGATTCTAGAGCAAGAATTCCGATCAGATGCTTCCGTCTGATCGGAAATTGCTCTGGCGGCGCCGCGAAGCCGGTTGGCCAGGACGAGGGTTGGCGATAGGCTCGGCATCGCGCCTGCGGCTCCCGGCAAGGGTCCCGCCACGGCGGACAAGAAAAGGATCGCCATGAAGCGCCGCACGCTGCTCACCACCCTCGCCGCCCCCATCCTGCTGCCGGGTCTCGCCCGGGCGCAGGAGGCCTGGCCGAACAGGGCCGTCACGCTGGTGGTTCCCTGGGCGCCGGGTGGCTCCAACGACGTCACGGCACGGCTGCTCGCCCCGGCGCTGAGCGCCAAATTCGGCCAGAACTTCGTTATCGAGAACCGCGCCGGCGGCGGCGGCTCGCTCGGCCAGGGGCTGGTGGTGCGGGCGCGGCCGGATGGGCACACGCTGCTGTTCTCCTCGGCCTCCAACCATGTGTTCCATTCCCTGGTGGCGCCCGACCTCGGCTACGATGTGCGCGAGGCACTGGCCGGCATCGCCATGCTGACCGATGTGCCGAACGTGCTGGCGGTGAATTCTTCGCTCGGCGTCGCCTCCGTGGCCGAGCTGATTGCGAAGCTCCGCGCCACGCCGGGTGGCCTGGCCTTCGGCTCCTCCGGCACGGCGAGCTCGAACCACCTGGCGGGCGAGCTGTTTCGCATCATGACGAATACCGAACTGACGCATGTGCCCTATCGCGGCGGCGGCCCGGTGGCGACGGATTTGACGGCGGGCGTCATCCCGATGGCCTTCATGAACCTGCCGACCGTGCTCGGCCCGGCCGCCTCGGGGCGCGTGCGCATCATCGGTGTCTGCACCGAGACGCGCGTGCGCTTTCGCCAGGACATCCCGACCGTCGCCGAACAGGGCGTGCCCGGCTATTCGGTGCGCAGCTGGGCCGGGCTTTTCGCGCCGCGCGCCACGCCTCGCCCGATCGTCGAGCGGCTGGGCGCCGAGATGAAGAACATCCTGGAGCAGCCGGGCATCAGCGGCCGCCTGACCGATATCGCCAGTGAGCCGATCTGGATGGACCCCGCCCGTACCGATGCCTTCGTGCGGGAGGAATTCGCACGCTGGGCGCCCGTGGTGAAGGCGGCGCGCGTCACTGTGGAATAAGCCGCGGCGAATCCCCCGTTACGCGGGCGCGAAGGCTTGCTTTAACGTCTGTCTGGCGTAATTACGCGCTGCCAGACAAGGGGCGTCATATGACCGACACGACCAATTTCGCCGAACTCGCGCAGGTGTGGCGCGGCCCAGTTGTTGAAAGTTGGCACCGGGGCGCGGTGGCGGTCACGAACTACGAAGGCAGGCTGGTCGGCGCCTGGGGCGAGTCCGGGCTGCTGACCTATCCGCGCTCGGCGCTCAAGCCCTTCCAGGCGCTCGCGCTGGTCGAGAGCGGCGCGGCGGACGCCTTCAGCCTGACCGACGCGCATATCGCGCTCGCCGCTGCCTCCCACCATGCCGAGCCCTTCCAGGTGGCCATGGTCGAGGATTGGCTGGCACGCCTTGGCATGGTCGAGGGCGCGCTGGTCTGCGGCCCGGCGCTGCCGCACCGCCAGCAGGACCAGGCCACGGCCTTCGCGCACGCCGGCCCACGTCGCGTCTGCAACAATTGCTCTGGCAAGCATTGCGGCTTCCTGACCGTGACGCGCCACCTGGGCGCCGACATCAACTACGCCGACCCGGCCAACCCGGCGCAGCGCCTGTTCATGAGCGCGTTCTCAGAATTCCTCGGCTTCGATACGGCGACCCTGCCGGTCGGCGTCGATGGTTGCGGCCTGCCGACCCTCGCCGTGCCGCTGCGCAGCATGGCCACCGCGATGGCACGCTTCGGCTTGGGCTGGTCCAAGAACGCTACGCGCCGCGCCGCGGCTCAGCGCATCGGCCGCGCCATGGTGGCGCATCCGGACCACCTTTCGGGAACCGATTCGCCGACGGCGCGGCTCATCCGCGCCACCGGCGGCAAGGTGATCCTGAAGGGCGGCGCCGAGGGGTATCTGCTGGCGGCGGCGCCGGAGCGCGGCCTGGGCTTCGCGATCAAGATGGCCGATGGCGCATCGCGCGGAAAGTTCGGCGTGCTGGCCCGCATGCTTGGCCATTACGGCGTAATCCGCAAGGCCGAGGCGGAGGCGCTGATCCGTGAGGTCGAGCCGCTGACGACCAACAGCAATGGCGATGTCGTCGGCCGCGTCGAGATCATGATCGAGAAGCCCGTCCCAACGACGCCGACGCTGGCCAACTTCTCCTTCTGGCTCGGCGGCGTCAAGGAAGCCATGGTGCCCTCACTCCTGCGGCTATAGAGCGAGGCCACCATCCACCGCCAACTCGGCGCCGGTGACATAGCCTGCTGCGGGACTACACAGGAACACGGCGGCGCCGGCGACATCGCCCGGCACGCCGAGGCGCCCGGCCGGAATGCGCGCCTCCACCGCCGCGCGATAGCCCGGCTGCGCCAAGGCCACTGCGTTGCCCTCGGTCGCGATGGCGCCGGGGGCGAGCAGGTTCACCGCGATGCCGCGCGAGGCCAATTGCTTCGCGAGGTTGCGGTTGAGGTTGCCGATGGCGGCCTTGGTCGCCGCATAGACCAGCTGGTGGGCGTTGGGCCGAATGGCCTGCACGCTGCCCAACAGCAGGATGCGCCCGCCCTCCCGCGCCAGATGCGGCACCGCCGCCTGCACCAGCAACAGCGTGGCGCGGATATTGACCGCGAGCAGCAGGTCGGTGCTCTCGGCCGCGATCTCCTCCAGCGCCTCGCGCCGTTCGGCCGCGGCGTTGCAGACCAGGATGTCGAGCCCGCCGAGCAGCGCCGCGGTCGCGGCAATCAGCGCTGCCGGAGCCTCGGGCGCGGCAAGGTCGGCAGGCAAGGCGGCACTGGCGCCGATCGCCGTGGCGCTCGCCGCCGCTTCGGCCATATCGGCCGGGCCTTCGTGCGAGATCACGACCCGCGCGCCCGCCTCGACCAGCGCCTGTGCGATCGCCCGCCCCAGACCGCGCCGCGCGCCCGTGACCAGGGCGCGGCGGCCGTCGAGGCGAAAGCCCCTCAAGTCGGCAGCAGCGGTTGCACGCGGCTCGCGGTATCCGCCACCGCCTGGGCGGGCGTCTTGCGGCCGAGGACGGCGGATTGCACCTCCTCGACGAAGATCGCCTCGGCGCGGCTCGCCTCTGGGAAGGCCGGGAAGGGAATGCGCGCGCGCGACAGCGCCGCGGCCTCGACCGCCGCGAGCGGCGTGCTGGCGGCGAAGGCGGGCTCCGCATAGGTCGAGACGCGGACAGGGCCATTGCCGTTGCGCGCCGAACCGAGCGTCACCTCGGGCGAGGACATCTCCCGGATGAAGGACCAGCCCAGCGCCTTGTCGCGCGCGTTGCGCGGCAGGGAGAGCGACCAGAACTCCACCGCGGTCGCCATGCGCGTGCCTGCGGGCGCCGTGGTGGAAACCGGCACCTCGATGGCGTTGATGCGCCCGGCGAAGCGCGACTGGTCGGGCCGGTTGAGCTGCGCGTGGCGGGCGAAGGGCAGGATGGCGAAAGCGGCGCGGCCTTGCAGCAGCCAGGTCACCTGGTCCTCATTGGTGATGGTGGCGTAGGTGCGCGGCAGGGCATTGGCCTCGAACAATCCACGGATGGCGGCGATGCCGCTGACCATCGCGTCGCGGTTCGGCAGCAGGCGAAAATCCTCGGTGATGAAGTCGCCGGCGAAGGCGCGGGCGAAGATAACCGGGTAGGAGGCTAGGGCCGCCGTCATCACCAGCCCGACCACAGGCGGCCCCTCGCCGCGTCGGCCGCTGACGCGGCGGCACTGGTCGAGGAACTCCTCGAAGCTCGCCGGCGGCGCGGTGATGCCACGCTCCTCCAGCAGGGCGGCGTTGTAGAACAGCCCGTTGGTGGCGTGGCGCACGGGGATGGCGATGGTGCGGCCGCCCACCTGCATGGCCTGGCGCAGGCCGGGCGCGATGTCGTCATAGCGGGCGATCGGGTCGGATTGCAGCAGCCCGTCGAGCGGTTCCAGCAGCGCACCGACCTGCGGCGTGGCGCGACTGTTGAGCAGATAGCCGACACCGAAATCGGTCTGCGGCAGGCTGGCCTCACGCAGCAGCCGGTCCTGCATCGGGCCGATATCGGCCGTGGTCCAGGCGAGCTCCGCGCCATTGCTGCGGCGCCAGGGCTCGGTGAGGTCGCCGGCCGCGCCTTGCGTCAGCACCGCCTGGTGCACGCGGTGCGACAGGATATCGAGGCGCCTGGCCTGCGCGCGGGCGAGGCCCGGTGCGGCCAGCAGCGCCGCGGCGCCGGTCAGTAGAGTACGACGATTCGTGTTCATGGCGTTTCCCTTCATCCCTTTGTTGCGCCGGCAGTGAGGCCGGCGACGAGGTATTTTTGCATCACCCAAACGAAGATCAGCACGGGGGCGAGCTGCACGGTGGCGGCGGCGAACAGCACGCCCCATTCGACACCGTCGAAATTGCCGACGATCTCGGCCAGCACCAGCGGCGCGGTCTTGGCCCGCGTCGAGGTGAAGATGAAGGCGAACAGGAACTCGTTCCACGCGAAGACGATCACGAAAACTGCCACCGCCAGCATGCCCTGCGCGGCGACGGGGGCGATGATGCGGAACAGCGTGGCGAAGCGCCCGGCACCGTCGATCGCCGCGGCTTCGTCCAGCTCGCGCGGGATCTGGTCGATGAAGCTGCGCATCACGAAGGTGCCGAGCGAGACGAAGAAGGTGGCGTAGAGCACCGCCAGCCACAGATGCGTGTCCTGCAGGCCCAACGCATTGGCCGCGGGGAACAGCGGCAGGGTGCACACGATGGGCGGGATCAGCCGCACCACGATCAGCCCGAAAGCCGAAGCCTCCAGCCAGGAGTTGCGAAAGCGTGAATAGGCATAGCCGGCACACAGGCTCGCCGCCACGGCGATGAGCGTGGCGAGGACCGTGACGATGAAGCTGTTGCCGAGTGCGACGAAGAAATCCGGCCAGCGCGCCCAGAGTGCGGCGTAGTGGTCGAGCGTGGGCACGAAGGAGAAGCGCGGCGGGAAGGCGAAGATGTCGCGCTCAGGCTTGAAGGACGATGACAGGATCAGCGCGATCGGTGCCAGCGACCAGACCAGGATCGCCGCCACCGCCAGCAGCTTGCCCGCCCAGATCGCGTTACGCCGCATCGCGCGCCCTTTCGCGGGCGAGGCGCCACAGATAGGGCGCGGCGATCAGCAGGCTGCCGATCACCATCAGCCACCCCGTCGCCGCCGCATTGCCGAAGGCGTTGTAGCGGAAGGCTTCAAGGTAGAGGTAGACGGCCACCACCTCCGTGCTGCGCGCCGGGCCGCCGCCCGTCAGCAACCAAACTTCGCTGAACAGGCGGAAGGCGAAGATCAGGCGGAACAGGGCGGCGATCAGGATGGCCGGCATCAGCAGCGGCAGCGTGACGCGCCGGAAGGCCTGCCAGCCGCTCGCGCCATCGATGCGCGCGGCCTCATACAGTTCGAGCGGTACGGCGAGGCGTGCGGCGTAGAGGATCATGAAGGTGAAGGGCAGGTGCAGCCACACCGAGAGCAGTGCTACCAACACGAGCCCCTGCGTCGGGCTCACCGCCCAATCCAGCGCCGGCAGGCCGAGCGCCTGCAACACATAGGCGACATGCCCGACATCCGGATCGAACAGGTAGCGCCACATCACCACGGCCGCGACTTCGCTGACGGCATA
>JBBSCP010000312.1:0-5869 GCA_038250135.1 Acetobacterales bacterium
CATCGGCCAGCAGCACCCGGCCCCGATACTGCTTCAACACCTTGCGTACCGTTTCGATCTGATACCAGTGCGCCTCGACACCGGTGAGCGCGGGCAGGCACAGCAGCTCGTCGAATCCCTCGAACAGGCTGAGCTGGGTCAACTCGCTGCGAAGGCGGAACCAGTCCGGCTCACCCGCCGCGCCGTCGATTTGCAGCGCCTGCGGGTCGGCAATCTCGATGCGCAAGTCAAAGCTGGCTTGCAGACGCTTCAGTGCCGGCACAGCAGGCGGCGGCAGTGCGGCGGGTGGCGGTGCAGGCGCGCGGCGTGGAAGCGGTGCCTTCACCGGCCGCTCGCGTCCTGCGTGCTGCGCCTTGACGCCAGCCCGATCCCGTTTGATCTGCGCCAGCCGGTCGTTCAGCCATGTCCGCATCGCATAGTCGCCGACGAACCAGTCCAGAGCGACATGCGGGACGGTGAGTCCGTCGGCCTCCAGCATCGCCCATGCCCGCGCGGTCTGTCCCTGTTGCCCCAAAGCCAGAGCGGTGAGCAGGCAAGCAGCTTTGCCAGCCCCATAACGTTTTTGATAGCGCTTCAGGAACACCAGTGCGCGCTCCGGCTTGCCCGCGGCCAGACCCGTCAGCGCGGCGAGCAGAAGCAGTTCGGAGTCGCCCGGATAAGCCCGAATCGCCTCGTCGGCGATGTGCACCGCCTCTGACGAGCGAGCCTCGAGCGTCTCGCGCAACCGCTTCACCCAAAGCGCGCGCTCGGGTTTCCCGCCTGCGGGTTCGCCAGGCGTCGGGCTCATGTCCAACGCGTCTCCTTGTTCATCGGGGGCTGATCAAGACCGCTTCATCCCTAAATAAAATTTTACCTCTACCTGTCCGATTCCCTCAAACTCTTCGCCACGCAGCCATGCAGCAAGTCTTTTGGGAAATCCGTTCACACTGGCCCTGCGCGGCCGCGGCGTGTAAATGGACCGTGCTGTCATTGCCCACTGGACAGGACGGGGACTCTTCGTCGTAGTGTTACTACAGAGGAGACGCCCCGGTGCAGCATCGCATCGCTGCCATGCTCCACCGGCTCAGCCCGGCCGAGCGCAAGGTGGCCGACATCGTCGCCGCCGACCCACCCGCCACGATGGCCGCGACGGTGGCGAGTCTCGCCAAGGCCGCCGGCGTTTCGGAACCCACCGTAGTGCGCTTCTGCCGTTCACTCGGCCTCGATGGCTTCGCCGATCTGCGCATGGCTCTCGCCCGCGCCGAGGGGGTCGGCGCCCCGCGCCTGCATCGCAGAATCGGCCCTGGCACGCCGGTGCCCGAAGCCGCCGGCGCCGTCATCGACCACGCCATCGCCGCCCTGACCGAGCTCCGCCAGACTTTGGATGCGCCGGCCATCGAACGCGGGGCGCTCGCCCTGGTGCGGGCCTCGCGGGTTGAAATCTGGGGGTTCGGCGCCTCCGCCGCCGTGGCCGAGGACCTCGCGCACAAGCTGTTCCGCGTCTGCCGCGGCGTCGTGGCGCGGGCCGATCCGCACATGCAGGCCATGGCCGCCGCCACGCTGGATGGCGATTCGGTGGTGCTGTGCATCTCCCACACCGGGCGTACGCGCGAATTGGTGGAGGTCGCCGCACTCGCCGCGCAGTCCGGCGCCACCGTGCTCGCCATCACGCGCCCGGCCTCGCCGCTGGCCGCCATCGCCACGCTTCTGGTGCCCTGCGAGGTGGCGGAGAACACCGATTTGCACACGCCCATGGTCTCGCGCATCGCGCATCTCGTGCTGGGCGACGCCTTGGCCGTCGCCGCCGCGCTGCTCTCCCCGCCCGCGGCGGAGGAACGGCTCGCGCGCATGAAGGCCGCGCTGCGGCAGCGGCGAATCGGCGCATGAGGTGAATCGATGGAAGTGAACGACCCCCTTTTGGCCCGGCTTCGCGCCGCGCGCGTCATCCCCGTGGTGCGCACCTCCAGCGCCCTGCTCGCCGCCCGCGCGGTGGAATGGCTGCGTGGGGCGGGGCTGAGCGTGTTCGAGATCACCATGACAGTGCCCGAGGCGCCAGCGCTGATCCGCGATCTGGCGAGCGACCCCGCTTTGCTGGTCGGCGCCGGCACCGTGCCAGACCGCGCGACGGCGGAAGCCTGCCTCGCCGCCGGCGCGCGTTTCCTTGTCGCCCCGTGGATCGACGCGGAACTCGCCACCGCGGCGCACCAGGCGCAGGCCTGCGCCATGCTCGGGGCCATGACGCCAAGCGAAGTGCGCGCCGCACGCGCCGCCGGCGCCGATGTGGTGAAGATCTTCCCAGCAAGTTCCGCCGGCGGGCCCGCGCATATCCGCGCGTTGCGCTCGGTTTTCCCGGATGTTGTCTTCTGCCCCACCGGTGGCGTCGATGCGCGCAACGCGCCGGACTACCTCGCCGCCGGCGCCGCCTTCGTGGGCATCGGCGGCAAGCTGGTGGACGAGAGATTGCTCGAACGCGGCGACCGCGCGGCCATCGAAGCCGCCGCGCACGACGTGCTCGGCCTCATGCAAGCCTGAAGGACAGGAACATCATGCTCACCCCCGACATCATCGAGGCCTTCCGCCACGTCGCCATCGCCTCGTTGGCCGATGCCATCGACAAGGTTGCCGGCCGGCGCGGCTATCTGCACCACAGCGTGAAGAACCAGATCAACGCCAAGCGCATGGTCGGCCCCGCCGTCACCACGCTGCATGCGCCGACGCAGGAATTCCTCCCACCGCTCGCCGCACTCGACCTGATCGAGGACAGCGCGCCCGGCAGCGTCATCGTGATCGGCGTGCATGGCGAGAACGACCTCGCCTTCTGGGGCGGCATCATGTCGGCCGGCGCCTTTGCCAAGGGCCATGTCGGCGCGCTGCTGGCAGGCGGCGTGCGCGACATCCAGGAAATCCAGCGCGACTATGATCTTCCGGTCTTCGCCCCTCATGTATCGCCCGGCACCAGCCTCGGCCGCACCGCGACCATCGCGGCGAACATCCCCGTCATGGTCGGCGGCATCGTCATCCATCCGGGCGATCTGGTGGTGGGCGATGTCGATGGCGTGTGCATCATCCGCCCGGAACACGCTGCGGCCGTCCTGAAGATGGCGCAGGAGATCGACGCGCGGGAGGCCGAGCAGGCGCGCCTCATCGTCGATGCGAAGTCGCTGAAGCAGGGCCTCGCAAAATACGGGCGCATCTGACGATGCCGGACATCCTCTGCCTGGGCGAGCCGATGCTGGAATTCAACCAGCAGCCCTCGGCCGGCGATGGCCGCAGCCTGTATCTCGAAGGCCATGGCGGCGACACTTCCAACGCCGCCATCGCCGCCGCGCGCAGCGGCGCTTCCGTCGGCATGGTGACGGCAATCGGTCAGGATGCGGCGGGCGACAGCTTCATGGCGCTGTGGCAGGCGGAGGGCGTGGACACCGCGCTGGTCTCGCGCGATGCGGAAGCGCCGACGGGCATCTATTTCGTCACGCATGACGAGCGCGGCCATCACTTCACCTTCTACCGTCGCGGCAGCGCGGCGAGCCGCATGAAGCCCGCAACGCTGCCGGAGGCCGCGCTACGCCAGGCCCGCGCGCTGCACCTGTCGGGCATCTCGCTCGGCATCTCCGACAGCGCCTGCGATGCTGGGCTGACCGCCATGGCGGTCGCGCGCGATGCCGGCACGATGGTGAGCTTCGACACCAATCTGCGGCTGCGCCTGTGGCCCCTGGCGCGCGCCACGGCGGTGATCCATGCGGCGATTGCGCTGGCCGATCTCGCCTTTCCCTCGATCGAGGATGCGCGCGCCCTGACCGGGCTCCAGGCGCCGGATGCGATCGCCGATTTCTACCTGACGCTCTGCCCCACCGTGCTGCTGAAGCTCGGCGAGGAGGGCGTGCTGGTGGCAACGCGCGAGGAACGCCGGCGCATCGCCGGCTTCAAGGTGCCGGCCGTCGATGCGACTGGCGCGGGCGATACCATGGCGGGTGCCTTTCTCGCGCGGCGCGTGGCGGGGGAGGACCTCTGGGCGGCAGCGCGCTACGCGAATGCGGCGGCGGCACTCTCCACCACCGGCTATGGCGCCGTGGCGCCGATCCCGACCGAGGCGGATGTCTCGGCTTTTCTTGAAGCCAATCGTTAGAGGTTACAGTTGCCGCATGTGTGTGGCGCTGGCCTCGCCTACCGCGCGCAGGAAGGCGCAGCGCTCGTAGAAGGCGAAAGCGGAAACCGGCGAGCGCACGCGCAAGCACTGGTAACCCCGCTCGCCCGCCGCCTCCGCCACCGCTTCGAGCAGAGCGCGCCCGGCGCCCCCGCGCCGTGCCGCGCGTCGCACGTAAAGCCGCCGCACACGCCCCAACCCCTCGGCCTTGGCGTAAGGGTCGCGCGTCAGGCCACAAATGCCAAGCAGTGAGGGACCTGCCATGGCGGCGAACAGAACCTCGCCGGGCTGGTCGAAGCGCAGCGTGCCGTCACGCCAATCCTGACGAAGAACATCGAGCAGGCGCACGCCATCGCCCGTGGCGTCCGCCGCCAATTCCTCGAATCCCTCAGGCAGGGCGCGCAGCCGCACCACATGCAAGCCAGGCCCGCCCCCGGGGGCCACGATGTCGATCTTGCCCGCTCGCAACACGCTTTTCCGCTCCTGGCCCCCGCCCATGCGCACGCCATTACCCTACGACCATGACATGGTCATGGCAGGGATGCATCGCCAGAGGCATCAGCCGACTCGGCGATTATCGCCCGGCCGCAGCCGCAGCCCGGCGCGCAGATGCCTGAACGGCAGCGTCGCGGGGTCCGCGACCACCGGGCCGGGTGCTGCGACCACCAGCACCGCCTCCGCAATCGGCTGGAAATCCGCGCGAAAATGGACGCTCGACTTCAAGGCGAGGATTTTTTGCGCCGAGGGTTCGATGCCGACATGCCGGAACAGCGCCTGGTCGTAGGCCTGCATCTTGCGTGAGGTCACAATCACGCGAAGCCCCGGTGCGGGGCTGATCAGTGCGGTCGGGCCAAGGTCGGCCGCATTGCCCTTGGCCATGGGGCCGGTGCAGACAAACTGCCCCTGCGTCAGGCGCAGCACCCGCGCCGTCACCGCGAGCGGCGCGCCATCGGACTTGCCGCCGAGGCTGAGCACCACCTGCGCGCCCTCCCCTGCCGCGTGGCAGGCGGCGGCACTTTCGGCATCGTTGATCAGCGCCAGCACCGCGCCATCGGCCCCCTGGCGGATGAGCTCCGCGAGCAGGCCGGTGGTGTCGCCATGCCCGCCGCCGCCGGGATTGTCCTGTGTGTCGGCAAGCACGATGGGCTTGTTGGCCTTCGCGCCGAGCTTCACCGCCTGCGCCACGCCAGCTGCGGCGTCAAGGATGTCCGGCACGAAGCTCGACTCGCGCGCCTGGAGGTCGGCGATCACCGCCTCCGCCGCCGCTTCGGCGCGCGCCTGGTCGGGCGCATAGGCGGCGACGGCCGCGCCGCAATCGGCGAAATCGGCATAGGGAAAGCCGAAGCACAGCGCGAGTTCCGCCACCTCAAGGCGTGAGGCCAGCGCGGCGCGCGCCGCCATCGCATCCGCCATCGGCGGCACCATCGTACATTGGCCGGTGATCGGGATCAGGTAGTCGAGCTGCCGGAACGCCTTGCCGAAGGGCCGGCCGAGCGCAATGCGCGCAAGCAGCAAGGCGATGGCGCGCGCGCCAGCCTGCTTCATGTCCACATGCGGATAGGTCCGGAAAGGGGTTAGCGCGTCCGCGTGCTCGACCATTGCACTTGTGAGGTTGCAATGCGGGTCGAGGCTCGCGACGATTGGGACATCCGGGCCAAGTATGGCGCGCGCGCGGCGCAGCAACTCGCCCTCCGCATCCGGGAAATGCTCGGCCATCATGGCGCCATGCAGATCGAGGTAGAGTCC
>JBBSCP010000313.1:0-5842 GCA_038250135.1 Acetobacterales bacterium
TGTGGTGCCGGCTGCAACGGGCTTGCCAGCGCCTCACGCTTCTTGCGAGGCTCTGAAAATGACCGACACCTCTTGCGAGGCTCTGAATATGACCAACACCGGCCTGCCCCGCAGCGCTGCCCTGGCGCCGTCGCCGATCTGGTGGCGGCGGTGGGAAGTGCCGACCTGGGGCGTGGCGGCTGCCATCTACCTCAGCTGGTTCCTGCTGGTGTGGTTCCACGCAAGCATCCCCTGGCCCCTGCAGGTGCTCGGCGGCGCCTATGTGCTCGCCTGGCATTTCTCGTTGCAGCACGAAGCGATCCATGGCTGGCGCAGCATCCCACGCTGGCTGCGCTCCGCCCTCGTCTGGCCGCCGATCGGCGGGTGGTTTCCCTTCGAACTCTACAAGCGCAGTCACACCGCGCATCACCGCAACACGGTGCTGACCTATCCCGGCGAGGATACCGAGAGCGTCTATCACCGGCGCGAGGATTGGTCCGGCTACACGCCCGCCTTCCGTGCCGTGCTGCTGTTCAACCAGACGCTGCTTGGGCGCCTTACCATCGGGCCGATCCTGCGGCTGCGCAAGCTGGTGATCGTCGAAACGGGTAAGCTGCGCGCCGGCGATTTCCGCGACGTGCCAATCTGGCTGCGCTTCTTCGCAGGGCTCGCGGTGGTGCTGTGGTTTGTGAGCGGCGTGGCCGGCATGCCGGTGGGGCAGTACTATCTTCTGTTTGTGCTGCCGGGATTGAGTCTCGGCCTTTTGCGCGCCTTCATCGAGCATCGCTGGGGCGATACGCCCGGAGAACGTACGGCGAGCGTCGAGAGCAATTGGGTATTTGGCCTGCTGTTCCTGTGGAACAATCTGCACATCGTGCATCATCTCTACCCGCAGATGGCATGGTTCGAGATTCCCGGATTCTGGCGACGGAATCGCGAACGCCTGTTGCAGCACAACGGCCATTTCGTGTTCAGCGGCTATGGCGAGATCGCGCGCCGCTGGCTGCTCAAGCCGGTCTTCATTCCCGCGCATCCGGCGCGCTGACATCCACCTGGGAGAAGCTGACCATGAAGCGACGGAACCTCATCGGCGCGGGCGTGGCGCTCAGCCTGGCCGCGCCGGCCAGCTTGCGGGCGCAGGGCGCGCCGCAATTCACCTTCCGGCTGCACAGCTTCTCCTCCCCCACCGCGCTCGACCACACGCTGCACCTGGATCGCTGGGCGGAGCGGGTGCAGCAACAATCCGGCGGCCGCATCAAGATCGATGTTTTCCCGGCAATGCAACTCGGCGGCCAGCCGCGCGACCTCGTGCAGCAGCTCGAAGACGGCGTGGTGGACATCATCTGGACGGTGCCGGGCTTCACGCCGGGCCGCTTCATGGGCACCGAAGGGCTCGAACTGCCCTTCATGAACACCGGCTTATCCGCCACCGAAAGCCCGGCGGCGATGGCCTTCGCCGAGAAACACCTGGCGGATAACGAGTATCGCGGTATCAAGATCATCTCGATCCATTCGACGGATCGCGCGTTGATCCACACCAGCCGCAAGCCGATCCGTACGCTGGAGGATTTCCGCGGCCTGCGCCTGCGCGTCGCGGGCCGGTTCATCGGCGAGGCGGTGACGGCGCTTGGCGCCACACCGGTCGGCATCCCACTGGGTGGCGTCTATGAAGCCACGGCGCGCAACCAGGTGGACGGCTTCCTGATCAACTGGGCCATCACCCATCCCTTCCGCCTTTATGAGGTCGCGAAGTTCCACAGTGAGCCGCCGGGTGTGGGCCTGTTCCAGGGCATGCTGCTGACGCTCATGAACGGGCGCAGCTATGCGCGCCTGCCGGCCGAACTGAAGGCGGTGATCGACGCCAATTCCGGCGCTGCGCTCTCACGCCAACTCGGCGAAATCTGGGACACGCAGACGCAGCAGGCGATCGACGCGACGCGCGGCGCGGGCAACGAGATCATTGCCATCGATGCGGCCGAGAAGGCGCGCTGGCAGGCCGCTGTCGCGCCCGCCTACGAAGCCTGGATCGGCGAGATGACGCGCCGCGGCCGCAACGGCCGCGCCATGTTCACCGACCTCCAGGCGATCGCCGCGCTGCAAGCCCGCGCGTGAGGCTTGAGTCGCTGCGCGCGGCGCTGACGCGCCTTGCGACGATTTCGGCGCTGGTGGCGGGGGCGCTGCTGCTCGTCGCCATCGCCGTGACCGCCGCCTCCGTCCTGCGCGGCGCCGTGCTGGGGCGGCCCATTCTGGGCGATTCGGAGATTGTCGAGATGACACTGGGCGTCGCCGTCGCGCTCTGCCTGCCGCTTTGTGAGATGAAGGGCGCGCATGTCATGGTGGATTTTTTCACGCAGAAGCTGCCGGCGCGCGGCATTGCCGGGCTTGATGCGCTGATGCGCGCGGTGTCCGCGATGGTGGTTGCCGTGCTCGCCTGGCGGCTCGTCATCGGCGGCTTTGGCATGTGGGACCGCGAGCGCGAAAGCATGTTCCTGCAGATCCCATATTGGTGGGGCTTCGCGGGTGCCGCCATCGGCATGACCCTCTGGACGATCTGCGCCGCCTTCGCCGCGGTGGAAAGCGCACGAAGGGCTGCTCGACCTGCATGACCAACTTCGAAATCGGGCTCGCCATGTTCGGCGCCGCGCTTGTGCTGATCGCGCTGCGCATGCCGGTCGGCATCGCGATGCTGCTGGTGGGCGGTGTCGGCTATGCCGAGATCGCGGGCTGGGACCGGCTGTTGGCCGCACTGAACACCATGACCTTCAGCCGCTTCTCCTCCTACACCCTCTCGGTCATTCCGCTGTTTCTGCTGATGGGCGATTTCGCGACCAAGGGCGGCATGAATCGCGCGCTGTTCCGCTGTGCGCGCGCCTGGATGGGGCATTGGCGCGGCGGTCTGGCGGTCGCCACCATCGGCGGCTGCGCCGCTTTTGGTGCGATCTGTGGGTCTTCGCTCGCCACCGCCGCAACGATGAGCCAGGTGGCGGGGCCGGAGATGCGGCGGCACGGTTATTCCTCGGCGCTCGCCACGGGCACGCTGGCAGCGGGCGGCACGCTTGGCATTCTCATACCGCCCTCGGTCATCCTGGTGATCTACGCGATCTACACCGAGCAGAGCATCGGCACGATGTTCGTCGCCGCCGTCATCCCCGGGCTGATCGCGACCACGGGCTACATGCTTGTGGTGAACCTCTATGCGCGGCTGGTGCCTGGTGCTGCACCGCCGGCCGAGCGCCTGCCCTACCGCGAGCGCTTGCGCGCCACGGCCGAGGTGTGGCCGGTCGCGATGGTGTTCATCCTGGTCGTCACCGGCATGTATGTCGGCTGGTTCGGCGCGACCGAAGGTGCCGCCATCGGCGCGGCCGCCACGGGCCTGCTCGCCGTGGCGCTGGGCGGCATGCGCTGGCAAGGCTTGAAGGAGAGCCTGCTCTCCACCGCCGAGACGACGGGGCTGATTTTCCTCGTCCTGCTGGGCGCGGAATTGTTCAGTGCGGGCCTCGCCCTGTCGCGCCTGCCTTCGGAGTTGTCGGCGGCCGTCGCGGGGCTGGATGTCGCGCCGCTGGCCGTGCTGCTCGCGATCCTGGTGATCTACTTCATCCTCGGCTGCTTCATGGAAAGCCTGGCCATGGTGCTGCTGACGCTGCCGATCTTCGTGCCGCTGATGCTGAGCCTGGATTTCGGCCTGAACCCGACGCAGGTGTTGGTCTGGTTCGGTATCCTGGTGCTGATGAGCGTGGAGGTCGGCATGATCTCGCCACCTTTTGGACTCAACCTTTTCGTCATCAACGCGATGGCGAAGGATGTGCCGATGGGCGAGACCTATCGTGGCGTGCTCGGCTTCGTCGCCTCGGATGGTATCCGCATCCTGCTGCTGGCGCTGCTGCCGGCGATCTCCCTCTGGTTGCCAGGGCTTTGGTGATCAGCGGCGGTTGCGCAGGAAGCCGGCGTTGACGCAGGTGCCCGAGTCGCCGCGCGTCAGGTAGTCAATCGCATAGGTCATCGACAGGCGACGAATATCGAGGATGCTGGCGGTGCTGTAGAAAGCCGCGTGCGGCGTCAGCACAAGGCGCTCATCGAGCCACTCCTCGCCAGCCGCCCAGGCCGCGATCAGGGGGTGTTCGCGGTCGAGCGGTTCGGTCTCGAACACGTCGATCCCCGCCGCGCCGAGCTGCCCGTTGCTGAGCGCCGCATGCACCGCGTCGAGGTCAAGGATCGCGCCGCGCGCCGTGTTCACCACCACTGCGCCGGCCGGCATCAGGGCGAGCATTCGCGCATCGATCAGGCGGTGTGTGCTCTCGTTCAGTGGTGCGTGGATGCTCAGTACATCGCTGCGCGCGAGCAGCGCCTGCGGCGTCGCGAATCGCTCCCAGCCGAAGGCGAGCTGGTGGCCCGGGGCGACGTTCGGGTCGCAGAATCCGACCTTCATCCCGAAGGCCTGGAAGCGCAGCGCCGCCGCCGTGCCGATCCGCCCGAGGCCAAGCACACCCACGCGCAGGCTCGACAGCCGCCGCACGCCGCGCAATTGCCGCGCATCCCAACTTGCGTTACTGCGCCTCAAACGACGGTCGAAGGCCTGCACGCCGCGCAGCAGGTTCAGCGCCAGCGCCACGGCATGGTCCGCAACCTCGGTCGTGCCATAGTCGGGCGTGTTGAGAACCGGAATCCCGGTCTCGCCGGCGGCCGCAAGGTCGATATGCGCGAAGCCCACGCCGCCCTGCACGATCACGCGCGCGCGGGTGAGTCTCGAGATGGTTTCGGCCGGCATGCGATGCGCGCTGCGGCAGTTCAGCACCGCGTCCGCCATGGCGTAGTCGGCCGGATTCTCCAAAGCTCCGTGCACCGATTTGCGGAAATGCAGCACCGCCGCCTGGCCCGCCACGGCGACCTCGATATCCGGCCGGTCGGTCCATTGCGGGTCTATCACCAGAAGGTTGGGGACGAGAAGATCCGGCGCGCCCATGCTCAGCTCCGCCTTCCATCATCCGTGGCATCGAGCTTGCGCATCAGTCCCTGCCATTCCAGGGGCCCGTATCGGCGCGCAGGTGATGATGTCGCGCACCTGGCGCACCGGCCAGGCAGGCTCCTGCGAGGCGGCGAGGCGTGGTGCGGCCAGAAGCCCGCCGGCGAGCAGCAGGGGCGAGCAGCAGGGGCGAGCAGCAGGGGCGAGCAGCAGAGCGGTGCGGCGTTGCATGGTGTCTCCTCCGATGTGTGTTGTCCGCAATGTGCCGCGCCGTGCCCGCTACGTCACCCCGGTTTCCGCGCGCGGCGCCTCGGCGTAGCGTGTCGTGCCTGTCATCCGAGCGAGCGCCATGAATCCGGTTCTGCAAACCGCCATCCCCTGCACCTTCATGCGCGGCGGCACCAGCCGCGGGCCGTACTTCCTGGCCTCCGACCTGCCCGCCGACCGGGACGGCATTGCCCGAATCCTGCTCGCCGTCATGGGCTCGCCAGATGCGCGGCAGATCGATGGGCTGGGTGGTTCCACGACGCTGACGAGCAAGGTCGCCATCGTTTCGCCCGCCGCACCGGGCAGTGCGCAGCAGGTGGACTACCTGTTCGCGCAGGTGAGCGTGGACAAGTCCTTCGTCGATTTCGGCCCGACCTGTGGCAACATGCTCGCAGGCGTCGGTCCCTTCGCCATCGAGCGCGGGCTGGTGCCCGCGGCGGAGGGCGAGACGCGCGTGCGTATTCGCGCCGTCAATTCCGGCGCGCTGGTCGAGGCCGTGGTGCAGACGCCGGGCAGGTGCGTGACCTATGCGGGCGAGGCGCGCATCGCCGGCGTGCCGGGTAGTTCGGCGCCGATCGTCCTGAACTTCGCCGATGCCGTCGGCGGCGCCACGGGCAAGCTGCTGCCCACCGGCAA
>JBBSCP010000314.1:0-5836 GCA_038250135.1 Acetobacterales bacterium
AACTCAGCGTCATGCGAAAGCCATTGGGGTAGCCGGCCTCCGCCAGCAGGCGCCGCGCGGCGTCGGCGTCGAAGGGCAGGCGCTCATTGGCGGCGGCGTCATAGCCGCCGATTGCGGCAGCGATGGGGATACCCGCGGCGACGGTGGCGTTGCGCAGGATGACGCGGGTGATCGTGCCCATGTCGATCGCCTGATACATGGCGCGTCGCACGCGCACGTCGCGCAGCGGGTTGGGCGTGCCGGGCGCCTCGAGGTTCTCGGGCCGCGTCACATCGAAGGCGAAGTAGATGCTGCGCGCCGTCGGGCCCTGGATCAGGCGGATGCCGCTGGCCTGGGAGACGCGCTGCACATCCTGCAGCGGCACATGGTACATCGCGTCGAGCTCACGCGAGAGCAGGGCGGCGACGCGCGTCGGCGCGCTGGCCACGGGGCGGAAGACGGCGCGGGTGATGCCGTGCTCGGCCGTGCCCCACCAGGCGGGGTTGGGCACCAGCACCGTACGTTCATCGGCCAGGCGCTCGGTGATGCGGAAGGGCCCGGTGCCGTTGGTGTTGAGCTGCACGAAGGTGTTCGTGGCCCCCGGCTGGCCGGCGCGGGCCACGGCCGTGGCGTTGTTCGCCTGGACCCAGGCGCGGTTCATGATGAAGAACAGCGTCAGATCCTGCAGCAGGATCGGGTTCGGGCCGCGGGTGTCCATCTCGACCGTGAAGTCGTCCACGGCCCGCACGGCCGCGACCGACTGCACCACATAGGCCATGTCGTTCTGTCGCACACGCTCGACCGACATCACGACGTCGGCGGCGGTGAAGGGCTCGCCGCCATGGAAGCTGACGTTGCGGCGGAGGTGGAAGCGCCAGGTGGTGGGGTTCACCTGCTCCCACCGCTCGGCGAGGCCGGGGGAGAGCGAGCCATCGGCCTCGCGTCGCACCAGCGGTTCGTAGACGTTGCTTTTCATGGCGTTGGTCACGCCGTGGTTGTTGGCATGCGGGTCGAGGCCAAGGATGTCGTTGGCGGTGGCCCAGGTGAAGGTGGAGGCCTGCGGCGCGCTGCTGGCCAGCGGCATCGCGGCGATGAAGGCGCCTAGCGCTGCGGCGCCCAACGCGGAGCGAAGGGTGATCTTGGGCATTTTTGGTGCGTCCCCATTTCGGCCAGATGAAGCAGGAGCAAGATGCGGGAGGCGGCATGTCCTGTCCAGCGTCGGACAAGCGAAAGGCGTCCCTGCCTTCCAGCGGGGCCGGCCCTGCTGCTCGCGGGTCGTCGTGGAGCAGTCCGGTCAGTCCCTTCAGACAATGTTCACCACGTCATCGAGGCCGTCGAGCAGGTCGGCGCGGGAGACGCCCTGGAGGGTGATGCTGTCGCCGTTCGAGAAGGAGATCACGGCATTGCCGGATACCTCGGTGATGTAGGCGGCGAGGCCGGAAGGGTCGTCGATGCTGCTGCCGTTGATGTTCTCGCGGATTTCCAGCGTGTCCCTGCTGAGATCGAAATCGGTGATGATGTCATCGCCGAAATTGCTCTCGTAGTAGAACACATCTTGCTTCGTCGAGCCGCCGGCACCTGGGCCGTCGCCGGTCAGGGTGTCGTTGCCGGTGCCGCCGGTCAGGCGGTCCTCGCCCTGGCCGCCGATCAGGCGGTCGTTGCCGGACTCGCCGTAGAGTTGGTCGTTGGTGTTGCCGCCATCAATGAAGTCATTGCCGGAGCCGCCATACAGCGTGTCCTGCGCGGCATCGCCGAAGATCGTGTCATTGCCCGAACCGGCATAGACCAGATCCTTGCCCGATCCGGCGTGGATCGTGTCGTTGCCACCGCCGGTGGAGATGGTGTCGTTGCCGTCCCTGGCATTCACGTAATCGTTGCGGTCACTGAAGGCGGTCGTGTCGATGTGGTCGTCCTTGTCGGTGCCGTGGATGGAGGCGTAGCCGGTCATGAGAGGGTTCCTTTCCCAGGTTGCGACGCCGCCTCAGGCGTCAGTCCGGTTATTCGAGGAACTTATTATTATTTAGACGAAGCACAGTCAACACTTTTTGGGGAGCAGCCATTATAAGCTACGTAATCATCGTCACTGTGGCAATTTTGGCGTGATGCCAGACCTCGATCCTCAGGGGTCAGTCTGGCTGGATCATCAAACTAATTCAGATGTTTGCGGCTGGCCCTGGAACGCCGATCCCGTCTCGACGCCACGTGTCTGACAATAAAAGTTCCAAAAACTTGAAAACGTCTCGTTCTTAAACTTGGCGTGTCTGGCACTCGTTCAATCGGCCGAGAGGGGCTCTTCCCGCCGCGCTCCTCGCCTGCCAGTCTTGCACCAATGCGCATGCCCGCCGCCTTCGTGCCCCTGCGCCACCCGGCCTTCCGCCTGCTATGGTTCGCCAACCTCATCGCCAATACCGGCATGTGGATGCAGAATACCGGCGCGGGCTGGCTCATGACCTCCCTCGCCCCCTCGCCGATCATGGTCTCGATGGTCCAGGTGGCGAGCCTACTGCCGGTGTTCCTGCTGGCGCTGCCCGCCGGCGCGCTGGCCGACATCGTCGATCGCAAGCGCTTCCTGCTGGTGGCGCAGGCCTGGGTCGCCGCCTGCGGGCTGGTCCTGGCCGTGCTCACCTTCTCCGGCTCGCTCGGGCCCTGGGGGCTGATCGCGCTGACCTTCGCCATCGGCGCCGGCACCGCCATGAACTCTCCCGCCTGGTCCGCCACGACGCCCGAGGTCGTGCCCCGCGCCGACCTCGCCCAGGCCATCGTGCTGAACGGCATCGGCTTCAACCTGACCCGCGCGATCGGCCCCGCCATCGGCGGCCTGATCGTCGCCTGGGCCGGGCCGGAGGCGACCTTCGCGCTCAACGCGTTGTGCTTCCTGGCCGTCATCGTCGCGCTGCTGGCCTGGAAGCGAGAGAAGGTGCGCCCTAGCGGACCGCGCGAGCATTTCTTCTCCGCCATGCGCGCCGGCATCGGCTATGCCCGCGCCTCCCCGATCCTGCGCGCCACGATGATCCGCGGTGTGGTCTTCTTCCTGTTCGGCGCCGCCGTCTGGGGCCTGCTGCCGCTGCTGGTGCGCAAGCAGCTCGGGCTCGGGCCCGAATGGTTCGGCATCATGCTGGCGGCGATGGGTGTCGGCGCGGTTGGCGCGGGTTTCCTGATGCCGTTGCTGCGCGGGCGGCTGGATCGCGGCGGCACCGTCACGGCCGCCTCCATCCTGGGCGGCGGCGCGCTGATCCTGCTCGGCCAATCTACCTCGCCCTGGATGGCGGCGACGGCGATGCTGTTCTACGGCGTGTCCTGGCTCGCTGGCGCCTCCACGCTCCAGGCCTCGGCGCAGCTTGCCGTGCCGGGCTGGGTGCGGGCGCGCGCCATCGGCATCTACCAGCTCGCTACCTTCGGCGCGCTTGCGACCGGCGCGGCGCTCGGCGGCTGGGCGGGCGAGGCGCTGGGCCTCGGCATCGCGCTCGGCACCGCCGGCACGATCTGCGCGCTCGGCGCGCTCGCCGTGCGCCACCTGCCGATCGAGCCCAACACGAACGCCGCACCCGAGCCGACCCTGGCCGCCATGCCGGCCCCCGAACCCGCCGACGCCGCCATGGCCGCGATGCTCAGCCAGGGCTCCGCCCAGGTGCTGGAGGTCGTGCGCTACCAGATCGCGTCCGCCGATCGCGCGGCCTTCCTCGCCGCCATGGCGGAGTGCCGCCAGGTGCGGCTGCGCAGCGGCGCGCTCGGCTGGCGGCTTTTCGAGGATATCGCCCATCCCGAACGCTGGGTGG
This sequence comes from Acetobacterales bacterium, assembly GCA_038250135.1. Classification (GTDB taxonomy): domain Bacteria; phylum Pseudomonadota; class Alphaproteobacteria; order Acetobacterales; family Acetobacteraceae; genus Falsiroseomonas. The sequence goes on from JBBSCP010000314.1 coordinate 3,756, forward strand.
AGCTTTGGGCCGTCGAGAACTGGACCGACCATCTGCGCGAGGCCGAGCGTCTGACCGATTGGGACCGCGCGGCCCTGGCCCGCGCCGCCGCCTTCCAGCAGGGCTCCACACCCCCCGAGGCGGCGCGTTACCTCAACGTCGCGCCAGCCATGCAGGGCTGAAGCGGACTCACGCCTCGCCCGGCGCAACGATCTGGATCGCGAGCCGCATCAGCCCCTCGATCCGCCACCTCGACGGCTGGCACGGCATCGGGGCCGACGGGGCAGAAGCCCGGCATGTTCTTCGACACCCGAAACTTCGTGCCGGAGATCGCCTCCTGCTGGAGATCACCTCCCGCTTTTGTGCCGCAGCGGGGTCGCGCGTTCGGAGGTGACGGCGAGGTTCACACCCGGGCCCGACGCGACGGCGGCCGCGCCGGTGCCGGAGCTGCCGAAGGTGAAGTGCCCGGGCCGCGCCTTGGCGAGCGCGATCAACTCCGCCACGTTGCGCGCGCCGACGCCTGGGTGCATGGCGACGACCTAGGCGGGCGCGGCGATCAGCGCGGTGGGGGTCAGGTGCTCCCGCACCGCGAAGGCGCGCTCCGCGCCGGCGAGGCCCACCATGCCGCCGGTCGAGGTGACCATCAGCATGTGCCCATCAGGCTGCGCGCGCTGCAACGCCTGCATGCCGATGCGCCCCGCGCCGCCGCCGCGGAAAGGGCACCACGATGCTCACGCTGCGGCTGGGGAATGCGTCCTGTGCGCGCGCGATGCCTGGCAGGGACAGCAGCGGTGCGGCGGCCAGGATGGCCCTGCGGGACAGCATATGTCGCTCCTCCGTGATTGCACAGGCTGATCGCACGCGCCGCCGGCATGGCCGAGGGGGGTGGCCCGTAAACCCGCCCGGCCCTACAACAAGTGCAACTTACGAAGGGACAGCGACCATGAAGCTCTACTACTCGCCCGGCGCCTGCTCGCTGGGCATCCATGTGATCCTGGAAGAACTCGGCAAGCCTTACGAATTGGCGCTGGTATCGCTGAAGGATGGCGCGCAGAACAAGCCGGAATTCCTTGCGGTGAACCCGAAATCCAAGGTTCCGGCGCTGGATCGTGGCGATGGTCGCGTGCTGACCGAATTCCCCGTCATCGCCTGGTGGCTCGGCAAGTCCAACCCCGAGGCCGCGCTGCTGCCCACCGAGTTCGAGGGCGAAACCCGCTGCCTCGAAATGCTCGACTATGTCTGCGGCACCATCCATCCGCAGGGCTTCACCCGGCAATTCCGCACCGCGAATTTCACGCCGCGCGAGGAGGATTTCCCGAAGGTGGTGGAGCAGGGCAAGGCGCTCGCCACGAAGTATTTCGACACGCTCGAAAAGAACTGGACCGGCGGCACCTATGCGCTCGCCTCGGGCTTCTCGGTGGCCGATGCGGCGTTGTTCTTCGTGACCTATATAGCGGTGCGCCGCAGCGGCATGACGCTGCCGCCGCGGCTCGACGCGCATCTCAAGGCGATGCTGTCGCGCCCCGCGGTTCAGCGCACGCTGACGCAGGAAGGCCTGGCACTTTGAGCCTGCTGCCGGCGCCCTTCTGGTTCCTCCGTCACGGCGAGACCGATTGGAACGCCCAGGGCCTCTCGCAGGGCCGCACCGACATCGCGCTGAACGCGGTGGGCATCGCGCAGGCGCGGCGCGCGGCGCGCACGCTTGCTCCGGTGGTTATCGCGAGCATCGTTGCCTCACCGCTGTCGCGCGCGCGGGTGACGGCCGAGATCGCGGCCCAGGCGCTCGGCCTCACGGTCAGCTTCGACGACGACCTCACCGAGGTGAATTTTGGCGAGCAGGAAGGCCTGCCGATGGGCGATTGGTACGATGACTGGATCGCCGCCAGCTACACCCCGATCGGTGCCGAAACCTTTCTCGAATTGCGCACACGCGCCGTAGCGGCGGTTAACCGCGCGTTGCAAAAACCCGCGCCGGTGCTGGTGGTGGCGCATGGCGCGCTGTTCCGCGCGCTGCGCCAGGCGGCGGGGCTGGAGGCGAATGTCCGCACGCCCAACGCGCTGCCACTGCACATGTTGCCGCCGACCCATGGCGGCACGGCCTG
>JBBSCP010000315.1:0-5827 GCA_038250135.1 Acetobacterales bacterium
CCTGACCATGGCGGTGGGCTCGCCCGTCACCTCGCTCGATCCGCATTTCCACCAGCTTTCGCCGAACAATGCCGTCAGCGACATCATCTTCGGCAAGCTGGTCGACACCGATGCCGCGGCGCGCAACATCCCTGGCCTCGCGCTGTCCTGGTCGGTCGTCGGGCCGACCACCTGGGAATTCAAGCTGCGGCCGAATGTGCGCTTCCACAACGGCAACGCCTTCACCGCGGAAGACGTGGTCGCGACCATCCAGCGCCTGCCGAATGTACCCAATGCGCCGTCTTCCTTCGCCGCCTATGCGCGCCCGATCGTGCGCATGGAGATCGTCGATCCGCTGACCATCCGCTTCCATACGGCGTCCCCCTATCCGCTGATGCCGCTCGACATGACCAATGTGCGCATCATCGATGCCGAGACGCATGCCAACGCCACGACCGAGGGTTTCAATTCCGGCGCGTTGGCCATCGGCACGGGGCCCTATCGCGTCACCGCGCATCGCAGCGGCGATCGCATCGAGTTCGAGCGCAACCCGCATTACTGGGGTGATGCAGCCGCTTTCCAGCGCGTCAGCTACCGGATGATCACCAATGATGCCTCGCGAACCGCGGGGCTGCTCGCCGGTGACATCGACTTCATCGACCAGGTGCCGACCACCGACCTCGCCCGCCTGCGCGCCGACCAGCGCCTGACACTCAGCGAGACGGTGGGGCTGCGCCTCGTGTTCCTCGGCCTCGACCACACCCGCGCGGCGAACGAGAACAGCCCTTTCATCACCGACAATGACGGCCGGCCGCTGGACAAGAATCCGCTGCGCGACGTGCGCGTGCGTCGTGCCCTGTCCATGGCGATCGACCGCCCCGCGATCGCGAGTCGCATCATGGATGGCGCGGCGACGCCGGCCGGCCAGTTCCTGCCGCCGGGCACCTTCAGCCATGTCGCCGATGTCGCAGCACCGACCTACGACCCAGATGGTGCGCGCCGCCTGCTGGCCGAGGCCGGCTACCCGCAGGGCTTCCGCATCCAGCTGAACAGCCCCAACGACCGCTACATCAACGATTCACGCATCGCCCAGGCGATCGGCCAGATGTGGACGCGCATCGGCGTGCGCACCGCGGTCGAGGCGCAGACCTGGTCGATCTTCGTCAATCGCGCCGGCCGTGCCGAATACTCCACGCATCTGATCGGCTGGGGTTCCAACCCCGATGGCAGCCATCCGCTGCGCAATATCATCGGCACCGTGTCGCGTGAGCGCGGCTGGGGTGCTTCCAACCGCGGCCGCTACTCCAACCCGCAGATCGACGCGCTGATCGAGCGTTCGCTTGGCGAGCTCGACAATCCAGCACGCGAGCGGATGCTGATCGACGCGCAGCGCATGGCGGCCGAGGATGTGGCGGTGATCCCGCTGCACATCCAGACCAATATCTGGGCAATGCGCCGCGGCTTCACCCACACGCCGCGTGTCGATGAACTGACGCGCGCGCAGGATGTCCGCCCCGCCACCGTTCGTTAAGAGAGAGCCGCCAGCATGTCGGTCTATCTTCTGCGGCGTCTGATCCAGGCGCTCGGCGTCATGCTGGCGATGTCGGTGATCGTCTTCGTTGGCGTCTTCGCCATCGGCGATCCGGTGGAGATCCTGATCAGCCCGGACGCGGACCAGATTGAGCGCGAGCGCGCCATCAAGGCACTCGGACTCGACCTGCCGCTCTGGCAGCAATACGGCGTCTTCCTGATGAAGGCCGTGCAGGGCGACCTCGGGCGCAGCTTCGTGTTCAACGAACCGGCGCTGACGCTGATCCTGCAACGCATGCCGGCGACGCTGGAGCTCGCCCTGGCGGCGACTATCGGCGCCATCGTGATCGGCCTGCCGCTTGGCCTTTATGCCGGGCTGAACCCGGACAGCGCCGCGAGCAAGGGCATCATGGCGGGCAGCATCCTCGGCTTCTCGCTGCCGAGTTTCTGGGTCGGCCTCATGCTGATCATGGTCTTCGCGGTGCAGCTCGGCTGGCTGCCCTCGACCGGGCGGGGCGATACGGTGGAGGTCTTCGGCACGCGCTGGTCCTTCCTCACCATGGATGGGCTTGCGCATCTGGCGATGCCGGCGCTGAACCTCGCGCTGTTCAAGATCAGCCTGGTCATCCGCCTGACCCGCGCGGGGGTGCGGGAGACGATGCTGATGGACTACGTGAAGTTCGCTCGCGCCAAGGGGCTGAGCCCATTCCGCGTCACTTTCGTGCATGTCTTCAAGAACATTCTGATCCCGGTCGTCACCGTCACCGGCCTCGAATTCGGCAGCACGATCGCGTTCAGTGTCGTGACGGAATCGATCTTTGCCTGGCCTGGCATGGGCAAGCTGATCATCGACAGCATCAATGTGCTCGATCGGCCGGTGATCGTGGCCTACCTGATGATCATCGTGCTGATGTTCATCGTCATCAATCTGATCGTGGACCTGATGTACTCGGTCCTCGACCCCCGCGTCCGGCTGGAGGGCAAGTGAGATGAGCACCGCTGTCGGCACCACGCCCGTCGCGCCCAAAAAGGACAAGGTCGAAACGCCGTTCCAGCGCTTCGCCTCCGAATTCGCGGAATCGAAGATCGCGCTGTTCGGGCTCGCGGTGTTCGCCATCATCGTCGTCGTCGCGGTGCTGGCCCCCTTCATCGCGCCCCAGAATCCCTACGACCTCGCGGTGCTCGACATCATGGACGGGCGGCTCGAGCCCGGCTCCAAATCCGGCGATGGCGCGACCACCTTCTGGCTCGGCACGGACGACCAGGGCCGGGACATGCTCTCGGGCATCATGTACGGGCTGCGCATCTCGCTGACCGTGGGCGCGGGTTCGGCGCTGATCGCCTGCCTCGTCGGCGCTTCGCTCGGCCTGCTTGCGGCCTATGCGGGCGGCAAGACGGATACGGCGATCATGCGTGTGGTCGACCTGCAGCTCTCCTTCCCGGCGATCCTCGTCGCGCTGATGATCCTGGCCTTCCTCGGCAAGTCGATCACCAATGTCGTGATCGCCATCGTCATCGTCGAATGGGCCTATTACGCGCGCACCGTGCGCGGCACCGCGCTGGTCGAGCGCCGGCGCGAATACATCGAAGCCGCGCAATGCCTGGCATTGCCGACGCATCGCATCCTGTTCCGCCATCTGCTGCCGAACTGCCTGCCGCCGCTGATCGTCATCGGCACGATGCAGGTGGCGCGCGCCATTGCGCTCGAAGCCACGCTGTCCTTCCTCGGCCTTGGCGTGCCGATCACCGAGCCCTCGCTCGGCCTGCTGATCGCGAACGGGTATGAGTACATGCTGTCGGGCAAATACTGGATCAGCTTCTATCCGGGCATCGCGCTGCTGGTGACGATCGTCTCGATCAACCTGGTCGGCGACCATTTGCGCGACGTGCTGAATCCGCGGCTCAAGAAGTGAGTTTCGGTATGACCGCCGTGCCGACCCTCGAAGTGCGCAATCTATGCACGCATTTCTTCACGCGCGGCGGCGTGGTGCGCGCGGTGGACGACGTCTCCTTCAGTGTGGGACGCGGCAAGGTGCTCGGCCTGGTGGGCGAGAGCGGCTCGGGCAAGACCGTCACGGGCTTTTCCGTCATGGGCCTGGTCGATCCGCCGGGGCGCATCGTCAGCGGCAGCATCTGGTTCCAGGGCCGCAACCTCGCGACCCTGTCGGAGGAGGAGATGCGCAGCCTGCGTGGCAATCGCATTGCGATGATCTTCCAGGACCCGATGATGACGCTGAACCCGGTGCTCCGCATCGACACGCAGATGATCGAAACGGTTCTGGCGCATGAGAGGGTGCCCCAATCCGAAGCCCGTGCCCGCGCCCGCGATGCACTGGGCATGGTCGGCATCCCGAGCCCGGATGAACGGCTGAAATCCTATCCGCACCAATTCTCCGGCGGCATGCGCCAGCGCGTGGCCATCGCCATCGCGCTGCTGCACCGGCCCGACCTGATCGTGGCCGATGAGCCGACCACCGCGCTTGACGTCACCATCCAGGGCCAGATCCTCGCCGAGGTGCAGAAGCTGTGCCTGAATTCCGGCACTTCGATGATCTGGATCACGCATGACCTCTCGGTCGTGGCCGGCCTCGCCGACGACATCGCGGTCATGTACGCGGGCAAGATCGTCGAATACGGCGATGTGGGGGAGGTGCTCGATCTGCCGCTGCACCCCTACACGCATGGGCTGATCGGCTCGGTGCCATCGCGCAATAAACGGGGTGAGCCGCTGCGCCAGATTCCCGGCATGACGCCCTCGCTGCTCGGCCTGCAACCCGGCTGCGCCTTCCGTGCGCGCTGCCCTCGCGCCGGCGCCGATTGCGCCGAGATGCCCGAGCTTCGCGAATGGCGCCCCGCGCGTCAGGCGCGCTGCCATCGCCCGCATCTTGAAGCGGAGTATGTGGCATGAGCGAGACCGCCACCTACGCCACGCGCAGCTTCGCCGAGGGCGAAGTTCCAATGATGGAATTGCGCGGCATTTCGCGCCGCTTCTCCAAGAAGCTCGACATCGCGGCGAAGCTCGCGAGGCGTCTCGGCGCCGATGTGCGCGAGGAGATCGTGCATGCGGTTGACAAAGTGGACCTCAAGGTCCGCCGGGGCGAGGTGGTGGGCCTGGTCGGCGAAAGCGGCTGCGGCAAATCGACGCTGGGGCGCATCGTGGCGGGCATCCTGCCGCAATCCGAGGGCCAGGTGTTCTGGAACGGCGTCGATGTCGCCACCCTGCATGGCGAGGCCGAGCGGATCGCGAAACTCCGCCGCCAGATGATCTTCCAGGACCCCTATGCCAGCCTGAACCCGCGCCTGCGCGTCGCCGACATCGTGGGTGAGGCGCCGCTGGTGCACGGCCTGGTGAAGCGCAGCGGCTTCGACGCCTATGTGGACGACCAGCTGCGCCGCTCGGGCCTCGACCCGGTCTTCAAGCGTCGCTATCCGCATCAATTCTCGGGCGGCCAGCGGCAGCGTATCGGCATCGCCCGCGCGCTGGCCGTGCAGCCGGAATTCCTCGTCTGCGATGAGGCCGTGGCGGCACTCGACGTCTCGATCCAGGCGCAGATCCTGAACCTGTTCATGCGGCTGCGGCGCGAGCTCGACCTCACCTATCTGTTCATCAGCCACGACCTCGGCGTCGTCGAACATCTGAGCGACCGCGTGGTCATCATGTATCTCGGCCGCGTGGTCGAGGAAGCGCCGACCGAGCAGGTTTTCGCCGCACCGAACCACCCCTACACGCGAAGCCTGCTGGACAGCGTGCCACGCATCGGCAACCGCAAGCGCGCCTTCGCCACGGTGAAGGGCGAGATCCCTTCGCCGCTGAACCCACCACCGGGCTGCCACTTCCACCCGCGCTGCCCGCTGGCCTTCGAGCGCTGCCGGGTCGAGGTGCCGAAGCTCAAGACCGTCGGCACCACCCACCTCAGCGCGTGCCACCTGAACGATTGAGGGAGGCGCCGCCCGATCGGACACTGTGGGAAACTGCTGCGTTCGTTGCGGATTTCCTCGCCGGGCGGGTGGCCGCGACGGACCCGCTCTGGCCCGCGAATGGTGCCGAAAGCGCGACCGGGTATGCGCGCTGGGTGGAGCATCTCTGCGGCTGCGCCTGTCTGCAGATGGCGCTCGGCGCGCGCGGCCCGCCGGCACATCCATGACATCCCTCGCGCGGCGCCGGCGCTCGGTGGCGACGTCGAGCGGCCGGATGGCACGATCCGCGGCCTGATCGATGCCGGCGCCGTGGCATGGCTGGACCAGCGCCTCGCACCCAAGATCTTTGCCAGGTTCTTCGCCGGGCGCGGCATCCTGATCCCGGGGTCGCTTAGGTCCG
>JBBSCP010000316.1:0-5775 GCA_038250135.1 Acetobacterales bacterium
CCGCATCCGCGCCGAAGCGCGAGTCGGCGCCTATAGCGGCCGGCAGCAGGAGCCGCTGGCCCGCGCTGTCACGATTGTGGTGATGCCCTAAAGCACGGACTTTGGTTCAAACGGAATCGTTTGAACCAAAGTCCGTGCTTTAGATTCAAGTGTTTATAGCGCACGAAATCGGTTCAATCGAACCGATAGTGCGCTAACCACCCGGAAATTTTTGTCAATTATGTCGACAGGCCGTGGGCTTGCCGCAATCGCTGGTCCAGACTGCGCCCTCGAAGGACGGACAACACCATGGCCCATGACCCGAACGACCAGGACAAGCCGGCGCCGGACGCGACGACCGAGTCCAAGGCCCCACTGCGCCGGCGTCTGTTCGTGCTGCGTCTTGCGGCCATCGGTGGCGCCGGCGGCGCGGCAGCGGCCTGCGTGCCGCAGCAGACGCCCGTGTATTACGCGCCGCAGCAGGTGCGCCGCGGCACCGGCATCAGCGACAGCGATCCTTCGGACGCCCCCGGTCAGGGCCGTGGCGGCCAGCGCGGCAGCGGCGTCAACGACTCCGACCCCAACGACGCCCCCGGCTTTGGCCGCGGCGGGCAACGCACCTCCGGCATCAGCGACTCCGACCCCAACGACGCCCCCGGGCGCGGCCGGGGCGGCTTTCGCGGCAACGTCAGTGGCAACCGGGTGCGCACCGGCATCAATGATTCCGACCCCTCTGACGGCGCCGGCTACGGCCGTGGGGGCGTGCGCCGCACCGGGGCCAGCGACAGCGATCCCTCCGACGCCCCGGGCCGTGGCCGCCGCGGCTACTGAGTGCGCGTGAGCCACGCGACCACGCCGGCCGAGGCCGCCTGGGTGCAGGCTTTCGGCAACCTGCCGGTCGAGGAGGGCATTGCGCTCCGCGAAGGCGATTCGTCGCGCCTTTTCCCGGCCACCGACCCGGTGCGGCATGCCGGCCTGCTCGGCATCGCCGACATCGATGCCTTCCTGGCGACCGATGCGGCCCGCGCGCCGCGGCTTTCCATGGCGCTCGGCACGCGCGAGGGCAGCGCCGCCGTGCCGCAGGACGACTACCTGCACGAGGATGACCGCGCCGACCTGCCGCGGCTGTTCGCCGCCTTCGATGCGGGCGCGACGCTGATCCTTTCCCAGTTCCATGAGGTCCACCCGGCGCTGGCGCGCTTCTGCCGGGGGCTGGAGCAGGTTTTCCTGCATCCCGTCCAGGCCAACATCTACCTCACGCCCCCCGGCGCGCAGGGCTTTCGCATGCATTACGACACGCATGACGTGCTGGTGCTGCAGGTGATGGGTGAGAAGCATTGGCGCATCTGGCCCGGCCAGCCCGTTCCCCAGCCGACGCGCCGCACCCCCTGGAAGAATGGCATCGAGCCGCTGGCCGAGGCGCAATCCCTCACGCTCCGCCCTGGCGACACGCTCTATGTCCCGCGCGGCGTGCTGCATGACGCGCAGGCGCATGAGGGCAACGAACCCTCGCTGCACATCACCATCGGGCTGATGGAGCCCTCCTTCGCCGCGGTGCTGCGCCTCGCCTTGGACCTGCTCGAGAGCGAGGACCCGGCGCTCCGCCGCGCCTTTCCCACCTGGCGCCTGGCCGAGGGGCCCGGCGCGCTCGCCGCCCTGGCGCAGCCGCTGGCCGCCCGCCTCGCCGAGCCGGCGGCGCTGGAGCGCACGGCCCTGGCCTGGCTCGACCGGCTCGCGATGGAACGCCCGGCGTTGCTCGGGCGCGGGCTGTTCGTCGCCAATCCGACCGAGGACACAAGGCTGCGGCTCACGCCGGCCGTGCTGCACGCGTTGGTGCCGGAGCCGAGCGGCGGCGCCAGCCTGCGCTGGGCCGGCGCGCCGATCGCGCTGAGCGATTCCGAAACCGCCTGGGTCGAGGCTTTGGCGGAGGGCACGACGCCGGCCGCGCTCGGCGGGGGCGCGTTGGCATTCTGCACCCGCCTGCTGCGGCTTGGCCTGGTGCAGGCCGGGTAATCATTCGGCCGGCAGACCGCGCGGCAGGGACTCGGCCCATAATTCCGGGCTGAGCTCCTCCCGTCGATCCGGGAAGGCCAAGGCGCAGAGAAAGGTGATGGCGGCGAAGCCCGAGAGCAGCGCCAGCACCGCGCCGAGCCCTCCTGTCGTACCATGCAGCCAGGCGATGATCGGGCTTGCCGCCGCCGCGCCGAGGAAGCCCACGAAGAATCGGATGGAGTAAAGTTTGGCGCGCAGCGCCGGCGCCACGTAGCGCGCGGTCATCGTCTCGTTCACCGTGACCTGCCCGAACACCGCCGCGGCGAGCAGGCCCGAAACCGGCAGCACCGCCCAGCCCTCCAGCACCGAGAGCAGGGCGAAGCCCGGCATCTGAACGCAGGCCAGCGGGAGAAATACGCGCTTGAGCGTATTGCGGTCGATCAGCCTTCCCACGGTGAATTGCGTCACGCCGCCGCAGAGTGTGGCGGCCAGCGCCAGCATGCCCACGATGGGCAGCAGCGAGGGTTCATTCGCCAGGCGCTCCTGCATCAGCTTGGGCAGCAGCAGGGTAAAGGCATTGAAGACGAAGCCGCTGACGGTGGCGAGCAACAGCAGGACCGTCACGGCGCGGCGCACGATAGCGGGCGGGATCGGTGGGAAAGGCCGCCCCGCGGCATGCGCCTTGGCGACGTCGGCCGGGCCCTCGCGCAGATAGAACAGCCCGACCAGGACACACAGCACGCCCGGGATGATGAAGGCGTAGCGCCAACCCAGTGCCGCCGCGACAAAGGCCGTCACCGCCGGCGCCAGGGCCACGCCAATATTGCCGAAGGCGCCGTTGACGCCCATCGCCGCGCCGACGCGCTCGCCCGCCGCATCCACCAGCATGGCCGTGCCGATCGGGTGGTAGATGGCGCTGAAGCCGCCCATGATTCCAAGCGCGAGGGCGAGGCTCAGCGGCCCGGTTGCGAAGCCGGCGGCGACCATGGCGAGGCCCGTGCCAATGAAGAAGGCCGCCATCAGCGCTGGCCTGCCGACTCGCTCGGCGAGCCAGCCCATCGGCAGGGAACCCAGCCCATAGACCACGAACATCGTGGTGCCGAGGGCGAGGATCGGGCCGTAGGTGATGCCGAAGCCTTCGGGCTCCTGCAGCACGATGGCCAGCACGGCCGTGGCGAGGATCAACAGCCCGTAATGGGTGAAGATATGCGCCGCATTGACGAACCAGATCTGCCGCCGAGCCGGATCCATGAAGCGCTTCCGATCCCATTTCCCTGGACGGCGATGCTACGCCGACGGGATGCCGATGTCCCGCCAGCCTCTGTCGCCAATCCGCCGAATTCTGGCCCGGCCCCTGGGACCGAACAACCAGGATGGCGCAGGGGCAGGCTCAAGGCCACTCCGACCGAGCTATCCGTTCTGCCCCGGCAAAAAGCTGGCGAAACGGCCCGAAGCCGCCACCCAGCGCCATTTCTTGCGGGCTGTGCTTGTCTAGAGAGCGTGGCGCGGTTATCTAGGCGGCCACTTGCGGGCGTAGTTCAGAGGTAGAACGTCAGCTTCCCAAGCTGAATGTCAGGGGTTCGATCCCCCTCGCCCGCTCCAATTTTTCAAGGACTTAAGCGTTAGAATCCCCCACCTTCTGCCCCCGGTAGTTCAGGGGGGCGCACCGGGGGCACGGAAACGCCGAGGCCGGGCTCACCATGAGCAAGGCTGTCAGAAACGCTCATCTTGCTTTGCAAGTCGGCAGCAGTCGCCAGCCAGGAACCGCAGAAACCCGCCGCTCCCGCTGTACAGCACCATCTGCTCACATTGAATCAAAGTGAGCTGATTTCGTGCTGTAGATTCAATGGTTTCGAGAGCACGAGATCGATCCGAGAGGATCGATCGTGCTCTACCTGCTCCAGAGCCTCGACTGAACGCTGTGTTGCCAATCACTGCCTGGGAGGTTGACATGCCTAAGGATGCGCAAGGCCTGACGCTCACTGTCGCGTCTGACCGCGCGGCCCTGGCCTTCGACCATGCGATCGAGGGCTTCCTGAAATACCGCTTCGATGCAGGCCTGCGACTGAAAGCCCTGCTAACCGAGGACCCGCAGGCGCCGCTCGGCCAGGTCATGGCCGGGTCATTCGCCATGCTGGCCTACGACCAGGCCCTGATCGCCCGCGCCCAAGCGTCCCTCATCCGTGCGGAAGCGCTTCCGGCAACCCCGCGCGAGCGGGCGCATATGGCGGCCCTGGCCAGGTGGATCTCCGGCCATCCCGATCAGGCGCTGGCCCTTTGGGAGGAAATCGCCGCCGAGGCACCGCATGATCTTCTCGCCTTCCGCCTGCACCATTTCACGGCCTTCTGGATGGGCCAGCCCGAACGCATGCTGAGCCTGGTCGAGCGCATCCTGCCGCGTTGGTCCCCCAACTTGTCAGGCTATGGCAGCATCCTGGCGTGCCGCTGCTTCGCCAATGAGGAGTGCGGCAACTACACCTCGGCGGAGCATGCGGGCCGCGCCGCGGTCGAGCTCGACCCGGGCGACCTCTGGGCCACTCACGGCATCGCGCATGTGCTTGAAATGCAGGGGCGACGCAGCGAAGGCATCGCCTGGATCACCGCGCAGGAGAAGCATTTCGACGGCGGGAACAACCTGATGCATCACATCTGGTGGCACCAGGCCCTGTTCCACATCGAACGGCGTGAGTTCGATGCCGTGCTGGCGCTGTACGATACGCGCTTCCGCAACCTCGGCTCGAAGGTCACGCAGGCGCAGCCTGACCTCTACATCGACATGCAGAACGCCGCTTCGACGCTGTTTCGCCTCCACCTCAGGGGCATCGATGCTGGCGCGAGGTGGGACGAACTGGCGGACAAGGCCGAAGCGCGCATCGGCGATACGCTATCGGCCTTCACCCTGCCGCACTGGATGATGGCGTTGGTGGCGGCCGGCCGCGCGCAGGCCGCGGATCGCCTGCTGCAATCAATTGAGGAGGCCGCGCGCGCCAATACGCCGCATGCGCAGGTGCTGCGCGAGGCTGCCCTGCCGGCCGCGCAGGCGGTGCGGGCGCATGGGTCGGGGAAGCATGCCGAGGCTGTTGGACTCATGCGGCCCGCGCTTGGCGGGATGTACCGCCTCGGCGGCAGCCATGCGCAGCAGGAGGTGCTGGAACTCCTTTTCCTCGATGCCGCGACGAAGGCCGGCTCGGCCGAAGACGTTCGCCTGATACTGGAGCGCGCCGCAGGGCGCCACCCGGTTCCGCCAGCACGCCGCATCGGCTTTGCCGAGGCGGCGCTGGCGGTCGCTTTCTGACAAACACGCGACGCCGCGCTCACACGGGCACGAAGGCACCATCGCGCACCACGACGCGCCCGTGGGAGATGACGGTGCGCGCCGGCGGCGTGGCGACGATCGCCTCGGCGAGGGTCTCGGCCTCCAGCAGCACCAGGTCGGCCCGCGCCCCAACGACCAGGCCGTAATCCGCGAAGCCGCAAGCCTGGGCGGCGAAGTCGCTCACCATGCCGAAGGCGATGGCCAATTCATCATCCCGCCGGAACTCGTTCTTGAGACCGACCAGCATCGCGCGCTGCAACATGTCGGGCATGTTGTAGGGCGTCCAGGTGTCGCGGATTCCGTCATTGCCGGCGAAGATTTGTCCGCCAGCATGGCGTACCATCTTAACGCTCGGCACAGGGCGTGAGGGCGGCGCCGTGGTCGCGATGGCGATCCCGGCTTTGGCCAGCGCCTCACACAGCGCGGGCGCGCGCGCCACTTCGCCCAGACAGAAGGCGTGGCTGACCACGACCCGGCCCTGCATCCCC
>JBBSCP010000317.1:0-5744 GCA_038250135.1 Acetobacterales bacterium
CGGCCAGGTTGCGCACGCCGAGATAAACGTTGAGCTTCGCACTCTGCCGCATCACCCAAAAGGCGGTGAAGGTCCAGAACCCGATGTGGTTCGGCGCCCCCCAGGTGGCGATCGCGATGAGCACGAGGCCGGCGACGATCGCCAGCTCATGCCACAGGATCGCGCCGAGTGCGGCGCGGAAGCGCACCATCCCCCGCGCCTCCGGAGGGCAGACGGCCTGGCTCGGTCCGGTCACGAGGCCGGTGAGGAACGCCATCTCGATCCAGGCCCAGACCAGCACGCCAAAGACGAAGCCGAGGTAGGCGCCGCGCGTCGAGGTATCCCATGCCGTCACGTGCAGCCCGACCAGGGCCGCAATGAGCAGCGTGGTGGCACCCAGCATGGTCCAGCGGAAGGTCTCCCGCCGGAGGCCATCGAGGTACATGATGATGCCCGTGCTGAACCACCACAGGAACAGCACGAACAGCGCCGGGATGCCGTGTTCCGCCATGCGCTGCGCTACCAGGCCGGCGCGAGACGCGGGCTGTCCGGCAGGACATGCCGCTTCGGCCGCATGAGATAGAGCCCCGCGAAGGTAGCCGCCACCGCCGCGGTGCAGGCGATGCGCTTGGACGCGCCGACGACGCCGCCCTGCTTTTTCGCCGCGGCGATCTTCTCGCCCAGCACGCGCAGACGCTCGAGCCCCTTCAGGAAGGCCGGGTTGTCGATGTCGAGCGTGACGGGGAAGCACTGGCGCGAGACTTCCTCGGTGATGCGGAAGACGCGCATGTCGTAGTCGGTCGGATCCATGCCAAGCGCCTTGTGGAATTCCGGCCGGGCATGGTCACGCACATACATCGTGGCATAGACCGCGAGCTGGAAGAACCGCACCCAATAGGCGTTGAGCCCGGTCAGCAGATGCGGATTCGCGCGCATCAGCAGGGCAAAGGCCTCGCCATGGCGGAACTCGTCATTGCACCAATTGTCGAACCATTTGAAGATCGGGTGAAAGCGAAGCTCCGGGTGGCGCTCGAACTGGCGGAAGATGGTGATGTAGCGCGCGTAGCCGATCTTCTCCGACAGGTAGGTCGCGTAGAAGATGAATTTCGGCTGGAAGTAATGATACTTCTTCGCCTTCGTCAGGAAGCCGAGATCGACGCCGACGCCGATATCCTTCAGCGCATCGTTGATGAAGCCGGCATGGCGGCTTTCATCGCGCGCCATCACGCCGAAGATGTCCTTCATGTCGGGGTTCGTCACGCGCTTGCGGATTTCCGCATAAAGCACGCAACCGGAGAACTCGGCCGTGACGCTGCTGACCAGGAATTCCAGCAGCTCCTTCTGCAGCGGCGCAGGCAGCGACTTCAGGTCGAACTCGTCGAATTCCGACGTTCGCGTGAAATGCCCCTTGTTC
The DNA here is from genome assembly GCA_038250135.1 of Acetobacterales bacterium. GTDB lineage: Bacteria > Pseudomonadota > Alphaproteobacteria > Acetobacterales > Acetobacteraceae > Falsiroseomonas. The sequence continues at coordinate 1,394 of JBBSCP010000317.1, forward strand.
GGGTCGGCCTGGAACTCCGCCATCAGCGCGTCCCACTCCTTGCGCACCGGCTCGACGTCGATCTTGTCCATCGCCTCGAAATCGGTGGTGTAGAAGCGCGGCGAGAGCACCGTCTCGGTCATCGCCATGCGCGTCGATTCGCCATCCGCGGCGGGGCGGCCGCCCGGCGTCGTGCCCCCTGTGACGGCGTTCATGAGGCCTCCTTCGGCTCGAAGCCGACGTGGTAAAGTTCCGCAAGCTCGAAGATCGCCACCCACTGCGTCCACCAGCGCTTGAAGGCGCCGGCGCGCGTCACGGTCGCATGCGTCTCGAAGGTGATCATCTCACCAAATTCAACACGCCCGGGCAGGTTGTGTACCAGCACCGTGTCGCCCGGGTTGAGGTAGATCCCCTCCGGCACGGCATACGCATGAAAACTATCCGCCGTCCGTTCGATATCCACCGTGACAGGCACATCGACGGTTTCGCCTCCGCCGAATGACGCCCGACCCACTCCCCAGCGGTCGTTCATCGCTGATCCTCCGAAGTTGACAGGAAACGCAGGAATACCTCGGCATTGGTCTGGCCGAAAGCGGCCATCTCCATTCTGGTGTTGGTTGCCGGATCTTCAAAGGTCAAACGGCCGTCAGACCAGCCAACAAGGCGAAAAGGTGCCTCCGGGCCGATGCCGGCGGCGAAGCGCGCGCGGGCCAGGCCGCGCAACGCGCCGCGCACGAAGCCGCCCTCGGCCGGGGGGATCACGGCGACCTGCCCGCCAGTGAGAGCATCGCTGACGATCACCGAGCCATCGCTGCGATCGGCGAACCGCAATTGCCGCTCGGACAGCGGCTGCGCCTCATGGCGCGGGAAACTGCCGAAGGGCGAATAAATGCTAAGCGCCACCGTCCCGGCGATCAGCAAGGCAGCCGCCAGCAAGGGTGCCTTGGCCGAATGGCGCTGCGCAATGGTTTTGATCACGACAGGCTCTCCCCTTCCTGTCCTCTACGCCAGCGCCGCCGAACCCTGCCGCGAGCCCGCGGGTGCGGGCTGCTGCGACATGGCCTCCACCGGCATCTCGGCGTGAGCGGCCAGTGCGCGTGCCAGCACCTGTGCCGCGACATTCACATCCGCCAGTGCGCGCAGCGTCGGCTCAGGCTTCGCGACACGGAAGCTGCGCGTATGTGGCCATACGGCGAGCCAGGCGACGCGAGCCGGGCTGGCAAGCGTCACAGTGATGTCGCCCGTACCATCCGAATGGCGCTTGACACCGGCATTGGCGATCAGCGCGAAGGGCAGGTTGATCGTCATCGGCAGCGCCACACCGACGCGCATCACGATACGCCGATTGGTGATGGTGTAGAGAGACGTGCGCGCGGACAGCACCGCGAAGCCTGCCAGCAACCCGATCGGCACCGCGCCGACCAGCAGCATGATCGCACCGCCCTGGAGGGCGTCCGCCATGCTCGCACCCTCGGCTGCCATCGCCGCGCCGCGCAGCACGCCGAGCAAGACGAAATACATCGCGATGCCGCGCAGGTGCAGCGCGCGCCGTGCAATGCCGCCCCAGCCCGGGGCGCCCTGCCAGAGGATGGTCTCGCCCTCCGGCAGTTCCTCCGGCAGGCCGGGCACGGGCTCGTTCTCGTGCTCGAAGATGCCAGGGCGGGCTTGCTTTTGGCCGCTCATGCGAAGGGCTCGCTTCGCGCTGGCGTGGCGTAGAAATGCCCGCCACCGAAATAGGCCGAGACCTTGTCTTCCTCGAGCAGCGTGATCGTCTCGGCGTTCCTGATGGCCGGTGCCGCCGCCATCTGCTCGGACGTCACCGAGACAACGCGCACGCGACCGCTTTTGTTGAACGTTGCCAGGAACATCGGCACGAGAATGCGGCGGCCGCTGCCGGCCAGCTCGACTTCGAGGTAGCGGAACAGCGCCTCGGACTTGTCGACCCAGAGATCGACGCAGGTGCCGGCGATCTTGCCGTCCAGCGCCTCCACCGGTTTGCCACGCGGGTCGGGGTCTTCCTCGGCCGTGTCGTAGCCGGGCGCGGCGCGCAGCGGGATGATCTTGGGCACATTGTCGTCGAAGGTCATGTCAGGCACGTCGGCGCGCTCGGCCCATGCGGCGGGGCCGATGCCGTCGATCATCGGGTTGCCTGTCGGCACGATCGCTGAGCCCGGCTGGTAGTCCACGCCATAGGCCAGTGCGCTGATGTCACGCTCCGGGCGTTCCTCACCATGGCCGGGCACGGGATGGGCGACCAGGAAGTGCTTCTTCGGTGGCACGCCAGGGAAGCCCTGGATCGGCACGCGCAGCTTCTTGCCCCAGCGGTCGGAGACCAGCGGATAACCCTCCCGCTTGCCCTCGCGGTGCAACCACAGGACCAGCCCAAAGAAAAAAGCGAAGAACACGTAGAGCGATACCGATGCGAGATCGAACATTGGTGTGCCGTTGGCGTACATGCGAACCTCCACTGAGCCTCAGATGCTGGCGTGGCCGGCAATGCCGACCGGGGAAGGGCCGGTGGAACCGGCCCCGGATTTGAGTCGCAACTCGAGCGAGCCCGTGCGCTGCACGAGCGGCCCGACCACGGCCAGGGTGACGAACAGAAGCAAGATCTCGATGAGGTAGACACTGATGTATCCAACCACCGGATCGGTGAAACCTTCGCCGAGCGCGCCGGACGTCGCAAGGGCCGTGATCAAATCCCGCAGGCCGCCGCCGAAGGCGATGGCGATGCCCGCGCAGGTCGCCTGCACCGCGCCCCAGACTCCGAGTGCGAGGCCGATCTGCTCCGGCGGTGCCGCCGCCATGCAGGCGGTGAGCGTCGCATGGCCGAACAGGCCGGCGCCGAAGCCGATGAACGTCACGCCGGCCGCGAACAACATGATGTGCGCGATCGGTCCCGAGAAGATGATCATGCTGAAGCCGACGATTCCGTACATGGCACCATGGGCAGCAATCATGTGCGCATCCGCGCCTTGGCCGAGCCGGCGCGCCGCGCGGAGAAAGCCCACCACCGCCGCGGCCGCCAACAAACCGGAGAGTACGGTCGTGCCCCCCACTGGCAGGTCCAGCACCTGGCCACCGTAGGGTTCGAGCAAAACGTCCTGCATTGCGAAAGCCGCCGAGCCAATGCCCGCGCCCAGCAGGCGACGGTTCCAGGGCCCGGAGCGCCGCAGTGTCCGGAAGCTCTCCATGAAGCCCGGCTCGTACGCCGCGGTGCGTGCGGTGCGAGTCGGGTCACGCGCCTCCTGCTGCCATACGGCGATGAAGTTCAGAATCAGCGTTAGTACCGCTGCGCCCTGCACCACCTGGATGAGCTTGAGCTGGCTGAAATCAGCGAGTATCGCGCCGAAGACCAGCGCCGAGATCACCATGCCGAGCAGTTGCATGGCCGAGAGCATGGCCACCACATTCGGCTGCTGTTCACGCGGCGACAGATCGGTGGCAAGTGCGAGGCCGACGGTCTGCACGGTATGCATCCCCGCGCCGACCATGAGGAAGGCGATCGCCGCCGCCAACTGCCCGGTCCAGGGCTCAGCCCAGGTATCGCCCGACAGCACGAGCAGCGCGAAGGGCATCATGGCGAGGCCGGAGAACTGGATCGTCGTGCCCAGCCAAAGATAGGGCACGCGCCGCCAGCCAAGAAGCGACTTGTAATTGTCCGATTTGAAGCCGATCAGTGCACGCAGCGGCGCGAATACCAGCGGCAGCGCCACCATCAGCGCCACCAGCGCCGCCGGCACGTTGAGCTCGACGATCATCACGCGGTTGAGCGTGCCGACCAGCAACACCGCCGACATGCCGCAGGAAATCTGGAACAGCGACAGTCGCAGCAGCCGCGACATCGGCAGGGTTGCCGAGGTCGCGCTGGCGAAAGGCAGCAGGTGTACGCCGATCTTCATCCATTGCCGGACGAGGCGGCTGTTGATGCTCATGCGCGTCGCAGTTCCAGCGCTTGCGAGGTGTAGAATCCCCTCGCCACGCGATGGCTGCGCAGGCTGCGCCACGCGCCCATGCGCGGCTCGGCGGCCAGCATGCGGCGCAGCTTGGACTCGGATACCGGCACGATGGCCGGCGAACGGTCACCGCGCGGCACCAGCCGGCCTACCGCCAGAAAGGCGAGCAGAAAGGCCGAGCTCGGCGCGAAGGTGAAGACGATCGAGGTACTGGTGCGTGCCGCCAGGCCCGCCATCACACGGCAGACATCTTCAGGCTTGTAGTGGATCAGGCTGTCCATGCCGACGACGTGGTCGAACTCGCCGAGTGCCACATCATCCATGTCCCCGGCGCGGAATTCGACATGCCCGGCGCCATGCTGCCCGGCCGCGCGTTCCCGCGCGATGCCGATCAACGTCGGCGAAATATCCACCGC
>JBBSCP010000318.1:0-5698 GCA_038250135.1 Acetobacterales bacterium
CGCACGCCCACCGCCGGCAGCTGCTGGCGATGCCCATGGGCTCGGCAGGCTGGAAGGAGGCCGCGACATGAGAACTCTTGGGCATGACCCGGCGCGCTTCGTTGCCGCCCTGCTCGGCGCCGATGCGCCCCCGCCGCCGGAACTGCGCGGCGCGGCGGCGACCGGGCGGTTCGAGATCTACCGCAACAATGTCGCGGCAGGCCTCGTGCGCGCGCTTGCCACGCGCTTTCCCGCGACGGAGCGCCTGGTCGGCGGCGCCTTCTTCGCTGCCATGGCGGAGGCCTTCATCCGCCGGCATCCACCGCGGTCGCCCCTGCTGATGACCTATGGCGAGGCGTTTCCGGTCTTCCTGCACGGCTACGCCCCCGCGAAGGACCTGCCCTACCTGCCGGACGTGGCGCGGCTCGAGGTGGCGCGCGGTCAGGCCTATCACGCGGCGGATGCCGATGCGCTGCCGCCCGCCGCCTTCGCGGCCGTTTCGGTCGAGAAGATCGGTGATCTTCGGCTGAGGCTCCACCCGTCGGTCATCGTGCTGCGCTCCGCGCATCCGGTTTTCGCCATCTGGTCGGCCCAGCAGCAGGCGGCGCCGCCGCCGCTGATCAGCCCTTGGCGCGCCGAGGACACGCTGGTTCATCGCAGCGGCGAGAGCGTCGCGGTCGAACCGCTCGCGCCGGGCGAAGCGGCTTTCCTGCTCGCGCTGCAGAACGGCGAAAGCCTGGCCGACGCGGCCGTGACAGCAATGGAGGAGGCGCAGGGTTTCAGCGCGGAAGGGGCGCTGACCCGCATCGTGCTGTCCGGGCTCGCGAGCGGCATGCTGGCCGGCTGACCGCCGGGGCACGCCTCAATCATACGATCAGCTCGTCCCAGGATTAGAAAGGGCCTCGGTTGCCACGGCATCGAGCAGAAGGCGGCGACGCCTGTTTGGCGGTGTTCGGGATGAGCGTCACGCGAATCTCCTGAAAAGGCTCAGTCGCCGAAGACCTCGCGCCGGCGGCGCATGGCGGGCAACACGATGAGCAGCACAAGAAGGGCACCGAATCCGAGGAAGCCGGCGCTGATCGGGTGCTCGATGAAAAGCATCCAGTCGCCATCGCCGAGCAGCAGCGCGCGGCGGAGCTGTTCCTCGAGTTGCGGGCCAAGGACCAGGCCAAGAAGCAACGGCGCAAGCGGGCAATCCAGCTTGCGCAGCAGGTAGCCGGCGATGCCGAAGAAGGCCATGAGATACACCTCCAGGGTCGAGGCGTTGACGCTGTAGGTGCCCATCGCGCAGAGCAGCAGGATGGCGGGGAACAGGTAGGCGTAGCGGATCGACAGCAGCTTCACCCAAAGCCCGATGAGTGGCAGGTTCAGCACCACCAGCATCACGTTGCCGATCCACATGCTGGCGATCAGGCCCCAGAACAGCTCCGGCTGGTTCTGCATCACCAATGGTCCGGGCGTGATGCCGTGGATGATCATCGCGCCGAGCATCAGCGCCATCAATCCGTTCGGCGGAATGCCGAGGGACAGCATCGGGATGAAGGTGGCCTGCGCGCCGGCGTTGTTGGCGGCCTCGGGGCCCGCGACGCCCTCGATGGCACCCTGGCCGAAACGGCTCGGATCCTTCGCGATCTTTCGCTCAAGGCTATAGGCGGCGAAGGAAGCGATGGTGGCGCCGCCGCCTGGCAGCACCCCGAGCGCAGCGCCGAGCGCGGTGCCGCGCACCGTCGCCGGCCAGGCTCTGCGAAAATCCTCGCGGCTGGGCCACAGCCGGCTGACCTGCGCGATTTTCAGGCCCTTGCCGCCAGTGCGGGCCAGGTTGCCGGCGATTTCCGCCAAGCCGAACATGCCGATCGCGACGGGAACGAAGCCTAGTCCGTCGGCGAGTTCAGTCCAGCCGAAGGTGAAGCGCTGCGTGCCGGTGTTCACGTCGGTGCCGATGGTGCCGAGCAGCACGCCGATCAGCACCATCAGCAATCCGTTCAGCACGCTGCCCTGCGTCAGCAGCACGGCCGACAGAAGGCCGACCAAGATCATCGAGACATATTCCGCTGGCCCGAAGGCAAACGCGACCTGCACCAGTGGCGGGCCTGCGACCGCCACGAGCAGGGTGACAACGCATCCGGCGAACAGCGAGGCCAGCGCGGCGGTGGCCAGCGCGGCGCCGGCGCGGCCCTGACGTGCCATCATGTGGCCGTCGAGGCAGGTGACGACGGAAGATGCCTCGCCGGGAATGTTCACCAGGATCGCCGTGGTGGACCCGCCGTACTGGGCGCCGTAGTAGACGCCGGACAGCATGATGATGGCGCCGATCGGCGGCAGGTAGAAGGTGATCGGCAGCAGCATGGCGAAGGTCGCCAGCGGCCCGACCCCGGGAAGCACGCCGATCAGGGTGCCCAGCACACAGCCGAGCAGAGCGTAAAGCAGATTCTCCATCGACAGGGCGACGCCGAAGCCAAAGGTCAGGTTGGCGATCAAATCGGTCATCGCAGGACCGGCCACAGCGGGATCGGCAATGCAAGGCCGAAATGGAACAGCCCGACCATCATCACCACCATCGCCGCGAGCAGCCCCGCGAAGCGTCGGGCGCCGAGCCATTCGCCGGCCAAGCTGGTGACCAGCGTGACGGCGACGGTGGTCAGCACCAGCCCCGCGCGGCCGACCAGCGCGCCGAAGACGACGACGGCGAGGCAGAGCAATAAGATGGGCCGCCAGACCGAACTCTCCATCCGAGGCCCGTTGGCCAGGATTCCGCGGATGACGACAATGGCACCAAGGCCGATCACCAGCGCGGCGAGCAGGCGGGGCATGTAGCCCGCTTCCATGAAGGAGGCATCGCCGACCGGCAGCGCTCGGCCGAACCATAACGCCAAGCAGGCGATCGCAATGGCGATAAGCCCGGTCAGCGTGTCCCGGGCAAGAAGCCGGCTCATCGGATGCCGGCCTGCGAGGGTAAGCGTTGCATCGGCGTTTTCTCCCCGGGGCGGTCTTGTTGCCGTCCGGCACCCCGAGAGCATCAGCAGGCAATCATATTGTCAACAATTTTATCCAAGATGAGAACAAGACAGCGGACCAGCCGACCGGTAAGGTGAGGCCATGTCCGAAGCCGCCCAAGCGCCCCCCCGTGCCGCCGCCGTGCGCGCGCAGATCGAGGAGATGATCCTCACCGGTGCCGTCCAACCCGGAGAACGGCTGAACGAGTTGGAGCTCGCCGCGCGCCTCGGCGGCGGCCGTGGGCCGGTTCGAGAGGCGCTACGCTCGCTCGAGGGAGCGGGTCTGGTCGAGATCGTGCCGAACCGCGGCGCCCTGGTGCGGCGGATCGGGATGGCGGATGTGATGGACCTATACGACCTTCGCGCCGGCTTCGCGCGGAGTGCGGGGCGCCTGGCGGCGACCCGCGCCACGGCGGCGCATCTCGCCCGGTTGTCCAGCCTCCACCATGCGATGGAAAAGGCGGCGGCGACGCGCGATGAGGGCGCCTACTACAAGCTTAACCTTCAATTCCACGAAGTGCTGACCGAGGCGGCGGGCAATCCGCGGCTGGCCGACCAGGATCGGCGCGTGCGCAACGAACTGCAGATGGCGCTGCGCCAGGCGGTGTTCGGGCCGCGCCAGCTTGGCATCTCGAACGCCGAGCACCGTCGGATCCTCGACGCATTGGAGGCGCAGGACAGCGAACGCGCGGCGACTGCCTTCGAGAAGCATGTGCTGAACGGCCGGCAGCGGATGCTGGAGAATTTGCGCAACTGGGGTGCGTTGCCGGCGGGGCAGTGAGCCCACGGTCGCCCCGCACGGGGGCGACCACAAGCGCTGCGTCAGGTCAGGGCGGCCACCGCTTCGGCATGCGCGCGGCTCGCTTCCGCGGTCGCCATCGCGGCGGCGTAAAGCGCGTCTGCCCCGGATTCGAAGCTCCGCTTCGAGACGGTCCAGTGGTCGCCCTCCAGCGCTTCGGCCGAGGTCGCCAGCCAGTGCGGCCGGATGCCCTTCATGCCGTGCATGGCTGCGCAGAGGCCGGCGACGTCGTAGGCGCGATCGTCGGTGTCGCGGCCGAAATTGACGCTCCACAGCAAGCCGGTCTCGAGATCGCCGTCGCATTGCCAGAACAGCGCGAGCGCGGAGGACAGCACCTCGGTCGCGTTCCAGGGGATGCGGCCCTCGTAGGTCACGGCGAATTTCTCGCGCAGGTCCTGCCATGCCATCTGCCGGGCCCAGTCGAGCGCGCGTTCGCATTCCTCGCGCGCCGGCGTGCCGAGCTGGCTCAGGATGCAATCGATCACCTTGCCGACCGTGACTCCGGGCTTGATCGCCTCGGCGATGCCGGCCGCCATGCCGGCCGCCACTTCGAGGCCGTGATTGGCCGGGCGACCGTGAACATCCTTGATGCGGCCGACATCGAGCGCGTCGCGCGCCGCCTGGTCCGGGTTTCCGGCGTTCAGCAGGCCGATCGGTTGGATCATCTTCGAGGTGCCGTGAAAGCCGGGATAGGTGGCGTAGCGGCCGGCCTCGTGGGCAACGATGCCGCCGCGGATCGCGTAGTAGATCACCTGGTCCTGAGGACCCAGCAGGTAGCCGAAATTCGCCGGATCGATCAGTTCAACCCAGGCGCGTCCGAGATCCATGCAGGTGATGCGGCCGCCCTTGTTGGCGATCGCCTCGACCATCAGGCGATGGCGTTCCTGCCCGTCCTCACCCATCCCGGCGGGGCGGTGGTGCGGGTGGTAATGCCACTCGGGTCCCCAGTCGAATCGCCGGACTCGGCCATTCTCATCCTGCGGCAGCAGCTCCTCGAGAAAGCCGAACTTCGCTTCCGCGGCGCGCCAGTGCATGCCCTCCGGCAGGTCGCCCATCGAGTTCGCGACGATGGAAATGGCGTTCACAGCATAGATACGCTCATGCAGGCGATTCTTGAATTCCGGCATTCGGACGTTTCCTTTGTTGCGGCCGGCCACGAAGGGACTTGCCTTGCCGAGTGGAAATGTCGCAGGGTCTCATCTTAATTGTCAACAATCGTCGACTCAATGTCGACGGACGACAGGGGGAAAAGACCATGACCTTACGCAGGAGCCTGCTGGCCGCCACCGCCGCCGCCCTGGCCGCACCGCGGGGCGCTGGCGCCCAAACCGGCTGGCAACCGACACGCCCGATTCAGCTCGTGCTCGGTTTCGCGGCAGGCGGCGGCTCCGACGTGATCGCGCGGACCATCGTGGCAGGGTGCCAGCACCTCTACCCGCAACCGCTGGTCATCCTGAACAGGCCTGGCGCCGGCGGGACGCTGGCCGCCCAGCAGGTCGCTGCCGCGCCGCCTGACGGCTACATCCTGCTGCTCGCCGGCGGGTCGGAAAGCACCTCCGTGCCGGCGCACCGGGAGGTACCTTACGACCCGAAGCGGTCCTTCACGCCAATCATCCGGCTGACGCGGCACCACCAGTTCATCTGCGTCCGCGGCGATGGCCCTCACCAGAGCCTGGCCGACATCGTTGCGGCCGCGCGCGCCAACCCTGGGCGCATCGGGCATGGCTCCTCCGGCGTCGGCACGCTGGCGCATTCCCTGGCGCTGATGTTCGGCCGCCAAGCCGGCGTGCGATTCCGCCACGTTCCCTATCCGGGCGGCGCGCCGGCGCTGCAGGCGCTGGTCGCCGGGCAGATCGACTTCACCGTCGGCGGTCCGGACGAGATGCGCGGCCTGGTCGAGGCGGGCCGGCTGCGGATCCTCGGCGTC
>JBBSCP010000319.1:0-5681 GCA_038250135.1 Acetobacterales bacterium
CGCGCTGCTGCAAGGTCTTGGCCAGGCGCTGACCATCGGTCAAGGCGCTCAGCGTATTGTTGCCGCTCAACTATTGGTGGTCGCCGGCGCAGGCGATGTACCTGTTGGCACCGGTGTCATGGTTCAACCCGGCGCTGTTCGGCTGGCTGCGCTCGGTCGCCTTCGCGCCCGGGGTGGGCCGGTCGCGCTCCAGGCGATGGCGCTGCTGCGGGACGCGCTGCGGCCGTCGGCGGATGACGCGACGCCGGGCGAGGGGCGCGCGCTGCTCGGCGTGCTCAGCGTGATCGCGGCGACGGTGGCGGCGCCTGAAATCCTGCCCGGCCTCGTCGGCGGCGAGGTGATGCCCGATCTATGAAGCGGCGCGCAACGCCTCCCATACGCGTGCGGCGGTCAGCGGCAGGTCGATCTGCGAGACGCCGTCATTGGCCAGCGCATCGATCACTGCGTTGGCCAGCGCGGCGGGCGCGCCGTTGGTCGGCAATTCGCCCATGCCCTTCACGCCGAGGCTGTTGTTCGGCGTGGGCACCGACAGCACGGCGTGGCCAAACGCGGGAAGATCCTCGGCGCGCGGCATGGCGTAGTCCATCAGCGTCGCGGCGAGCATCTGGCCGGCTTCGTCGTAGCGCGCATCCTCCATCAGCGCCTGGCCAAGACCGGCGGCGAGCCCGCCCTGCAATTGCCCGGCGAGCAGCATCGGGTTCACCACGCGCCCGACATCCACGGCAATATCGAAACGATCGATGGCGATGGCGCCGGTTGCGGGGTCGACCTCCACCTCGCAGCGCGCGATGCCGGCGGGCCAGCTTTCCACCGTCTCGGCGAAATCGGCGCGGCCGGTCAGGCCACCCGCCTGCGCCACCACCTCGAACAGCCCGATGCGCCGGTCCGTTCCAGCAACAACATAGCTGCCATCGGCGAAGTCCAGATCCACCGGCGCGGCTTCCAACAGCTCGGCGGCGGTGGTGCGGCCCTGCTCGATCGCATCCAGCGCGGCGGCGCGCAGCGTGGTGCCGGCAATGATGGAGGAGGAGGAACCGGCCGTGCCGCCGCCCCGCGCCACGAGGTCGCTGTCGCCCTGGATCAGGACGATCCGCGCGGCGTCCACGCCCAAGCGCGCGGCGAGCATCTGCGCGTAAGCCGTCGCGTGTCCCTGGCCCTGGTCCTGCGTGCCGCTCAGCGCCTCGATCCGCCCATCCGGGTGCAGAATCACCCGCGACGATTCATCGCCCCAGCCGCCCGAGCCATGCACATGGCAGGCGAAGCCGCGCCCACGCCTGAGTCCGCGCGCGGCCGAAGCAGCTCGCCGCGCCCCAAAACCGGCCTCCCCGCCCTGCGCCACCACGCTGTCCAGCAGCCCGGCGTAGTCGCCACTGTCGTAGCGGTAGCCGAGCGCGGTGATGTAGGGGAGGGCGTCCGCCGGCACCAGGTTCAGCCGGCGCAGCGCCACCGGGTCGCGCCCCGTCTCGCGTGCCGCGGCATCCACCAGCCCCTCCATCAGCACCAGCGTCTCGGGCTTGCCGGCGCCGCGCACGGCATCGACGGGCACGGTGTTGGTGAAGGCGCCGCGCAGATGGATATGCGCGGCCGGAATCGCGTAGAGGCTGGTCAGCACCTTTGCCATGCCCAGCGTCGGGATGGTCGGCGCCACGGTCGAGATGTAGGCGCCATAATTCGCTACTCCCTCGATCCTGACAGCGAGGAATCGACCCTGGGCATCCAGCGCGAGCGACGCCTCGGCCAGCAGGTCGCGCGCATGGGTATCGGCCAGATGGTGCTCCGTACGCTCCTGCACCCAGCGCAGGTCGCGCTTCAGATGCGCTGCGGCGAAGCAGACCAGCGCCTGCTCGGCATAGGGCGGCAGCTTCGGCCCGAAGCCGCCACCGACATCTGGCGTCACCACGCGCAGCATGGCGCGCGGTATGTCGAGGATGTGGTCGCACAGCAGGCGCTGGATCAGATGCACGCCCTGCGAGGGCGTGGTCAGCGTCACGCGGCCCGTTTCGATATGATACTCAGCAAGTGCCGCGCGGGTTTCGAGATAGCCGGCGAGGAGACGCGGCGCGCGATGCGTAATCCGTGTGACATGCGCGGCGCGCGCGAAGGCCGCATCGACCGCCGCTGCATCGCCCTTGTGCCAGTCGCAGACCAGATTGCCCGGCGCTTCCTCATGCAGTTGCGGCGCGCCCGGCCGCAGCGCGTCATCGCCGCGCACCACGGCGTCCTGCACCGCGTAGTTCACCTCGATCAGTTCGGCCGCATCGCGCGCGATGGCGAGGCTCTCGGCCACCACCATCGCCACGATCTCGCCCACGTGGCGCACGCGATCCAACGCCATGGGCCTGCGCAATGGCTCGATGTGGCGGCGCCCCGCGCGGTCGCGGATCTCGGTGATGGCCGGGTTGTGGCCGAGCCCTTGGGTGTCCGCACCGGTCAGCACCGCCACCACGCCCGGCAGGGCGCGTGCGGCCGCGGCGTCGATACCCGGCAGGCGCGCATGCGCGTGCGGCGAACGCAGGAACACCACGGCCAGCGCGCCGGGCGCTTCGAGATTGGCCGTGTAGCGCCCGCCGCCGGTGAGCAGGCGCGGATCCTCGAGACGACGCAAGGGTGCGCCGAGGCCGGGTAGGGCAGTGTAGGCCATGCGTGCTCCTCGTGCGGCGTGAGCCTCGAGGGGGCGTTGCCCCCTTGAACCCATTCGATATGGCATGCTGGGAGGAGGGGCGTCACGGGTGCGCCACAGGCCAGCGACACACCACGCCCTCCCTCAAACTTGCCAAAATACCCCGACGGCCCAGGGCGCCCTGCGCCCTGGTTAAGGAGATTTGGGTCGGGGTGGTCTGGAGGGGACCATCGCCCTCGTGGAATTCGTCGATGCGGCGGAAGCGCGGATCAACAGCTTCGGGGAGCTCCGGGATGGGGGCGAGGGGCTGCTCCAGCGCCAAAGCACGATGTCTCGCCCCAGCAGCCGGAAGGCGCCGGCTTGGCGGCTGGCCATTCGGCCTCGGGCATCACCGGCTAGCAGAATTTCCGCAGCGCCTGCTGGCCGATCACCAGCCTCGCGAGCTTCTGTTCCAGCGCGCCGGAGGCAGGCAACGCGCAACTTGCGGATTTCGGCCTTTGTTCCGGCGTTCTGCGTACGGAATGAGCGGTCCCTGCCGCGAGACGCAGCACTTGTCACCTGAGGGGCCGGATCAGGCGCGGCATGTCGATTGCTCTGCCCCTGGCGCGCAACCACTTTTCGGACACCGGGCGATGCGCCCATCACAGGGGTAGGACACCATGACCATCAACCGACGCAGCCTACTCGCCGCCGCTGGCGGCACCGCTTTGTTCGCACCCCATGTCGCGAAGGGGCAGGCGGCGCTGACGTCGATCCGCTTCTCGCTGGATTGGGCCTTCCAGGGCCCGCAATCGTGCTACCTTCTGGCACTGGAGCGCGGCTATTTCCGCGACGAAGGCCTGAACGTCACACTTGACCGCGGCTTTGGCGCGGGCGACGTGCCGGTGAAGGTGGCTTCCGGCGCCTATGAATTCGGCGTCTCCGATCCTTCCCCCACCATGCGCATGCGCATGACGCCGGCCACCGCGGGCAACGACATCATCGCCCCCTTCGTGCTGCAGCAGGGCAGCCCGCTGGCGGTGATGACGCTGCGCCGCACCGGCATCCGCACGCCCCAGGACCTTGTGGGCAAGCGCATCGCGGCGCCGGAGACGGATGGCGGGCGGCAGATGTTCCCGGCCTTCGCCAAGGCCACCGGGATCGACCGCAACCGCATCAACTGGGTGACAGTCACGCCGCCGCTGCGCGAGCCGATGCTGGCGCGTGGCGATGCCGATGCGATCACGGGTTTCGAGACCTCGGGCGTGTTCAGCCTGATGGCGGTGAACGTGCCGCGCGAGGAGATCATCTCGATGCGCTACACCGCCTTCGGGGTGAACCTGATCTCCACCGCGCTGCTGGTGCGCCGCCCCTATGCCGAGGCCAATCCGCGCATTGTCACGGGCATGATCCGCGCCATCATCCGCGGCCATATCGACTCGTTCCGCGACCCGGATGCCGCGATCGCGGCCCTGGTACGGCGCGACGCCACGGCGCCGGCGGCGCTGGAGCGAGCGCGGCTGGTGGCGAACTTCGAGTTCGTGCGCACGCCTGAAGTGGTCTCGGGCGGCTTCGGCAACATCACCGAGGCGCGGATGCAGGGCGCGATCGACACGGTGCGGGAGGCCTTCGAACTGCCGCTGGCCCTGCGCGCGGGTGAGTTCTACCTGCCGCAATGGCTGCCGCCGGCCGAGCAGCTCCGCTTCCCCACCGCAGCGGGCTGATCACGCCGTGAGGCCGAGTGCCGAGAGGCATTCGGCCACCACCGCCGGATCGTCGGTGGGGTAGTTGCGGCGCGCGGCGAACACGCGCCGCACCCGCACCCAGCGCTCGATGTCCGCCTGCATCGCTACCGCCCAGGCGGCGGCGTCCCATTGCGGGCGGAGGTCGATGCCGCAGGCCTCCTCCAGCCGCGCGACCAGCGCCACCCCGTCCAATACCGCCACGCCGCGGCTGATGTCGAAGCCCTTGCCATCGCGCCGGCGGCCTCGCACCAGCCCCAGGCCCACATCCACCCAATGCAGCGCCCGCGCCCGGGCACGCAGCGCCTGCGCGGCCATGCGCTGGCGCGGCCGGCGCGTGACGACGGCGATTTCGGCCTCCAGCCGCCCGAGGAGTTGCAAGGCGTGCACCGCCGAGCCCTCGGAGAAGATCAGCCGCGCCGCGCTGCGATAGCAGCGCAGCTGTACCGCCAGCGGCAGGCTTTCGGGGTGCATCACGATGACGCCGCTGCGGCGCATCGCCTCGTCCAGATAGGCTTCGCCGGCGATCCGGCCGATCAGCGAATCCGTGCGGATGCGGCTGCGCGAGACGAAGATGGTACGGCCCGCGAGCGCCGGATCGCGATCGCCCGGCGTGATGCGGTCCATCAGGTCGAGATGCGCGCGCGACGGCGCCGGGCCGTGCAGCCGTTCAGCTTGGGGGAAGACGTGCAGCCGGCCGATTCGCAGCGGCCGATCCGCCACCACCACCCGCGCCGGATCGACGCCGAGCTGCGCCAGCACCGCCGGGAAGAAGGCCGGCATCTCGGCAAGGCCATTGGGCCAATGACCGAACAGCAAGGGCAGATCGGGGTGTTCATGGGCCGAGCGTGCGATCCGCATGCCGAAATCGGCGATGGCATGGCCGAAATGATGGCACAGCGGCCCGCACCAGAGCGCCTCCTCCAGCGTTTCCGAGACGGGTTCGGCGAAGCTCGGGGGGGAGTCGAAGGCCAGGGGCTCCGGCCAGCGGCAGTGCCGAGCCGCAAGCTGCGTGGCGAAATCCGGCCAGAGGGGGCCGCCCCTGAAATCATCCTTCACCAGGCGCCCGACGATGCTTTCGGTCGGCCCGACCGAAATGTCGGCGAAAATCTGTGCTTCTGGCTCTGCCATGCCGGCGTCTCGACCTGCCCTGTGCCTGCGATTGCCCGGCTCGACCTAGCGGCGCGGCACCCTGGACGCAATGCGGGAGGTCCCGAGGCCAGGGGTGCCGAGACTGGGGGTGCCGAGACTGGGGGTCCAAAGAATGGGGATCAATGCGCGTCCTGGCGCTTTGGTTCGGTCGCCACGGCGTTGTCGAGGGTCACGGTCAGCGCCAGGCC
>JBBSCP010000320.1:0-5667 GCA_038250135.1 Acetobacterales bacterium
GGAGGTGAGCGAGAACATCTATGTGCTGCTCTCGCAGGAGAGCCTGAAGCGCGTCATCGGTGTATCCTCCTCGGTGGTGGCGGAGGCGCGCTTCTTTGGCAAGGAGGGCGTGTTCCTCGGCACGCCGCCGATGCGCATCGCACCCGATCGAGCGGCGCTTGCACCCGGCCTGCACGCGAGCGTGCTGAGCGCCTGGCTATCGGCCGATTTCTGGCGCGATCTGCTGGCACCGCTGCTGCCCGTCACCGCGCCGGATGGCAACCGCCCGATGCTGCCGCCCGACGCACTGCGCGGGTCGTTGCGGCAATTCTGGGGGCATGACGAGCTGACCCACCAATTGCCCTGGGACCTCGCCGCCGCGCGGGATGCCGAGCGGCGGCTGCGTTAAAATCAATATGTTATAGAACACGAAATCCGTCCGAACGGACGGATAGTGCTCTACGCCGCGAGCTGTGTGAGAAAGGCCTGCGCCCAATTCCCGGCGGCCGGTTTCGCCAGCGCGGCGTAATCCTGCGACCAGCGCTCCTGCCGCTCCGCCAGCGGCATGATGATGGCGGTGTGCAATGCGTCGGTAATGTCTTCCGGATCATGCGGGTTGACCAACATCGCGCCGCCCATCTCCGCCGCCGCGCCGGCGAAGTGCGACAGGACCAACACCCCGGGATCCTCCGGGTCCTGCGCCGCGACGTATTCCTTGGCCACGAGGTTCATCCCGTCCCGCAGCGGCGTCACCAGGCCGACGCGCGCCACCCGAAGGAACCCCGCCAGCAGCGCGCGCGGTAGCGGGCGCGTCAGCCAGCGCAGCGGCATCCAGTCGAATTCCGCGTGCTCGCCATTGATGCGCCCGGCCAACTCGTCCAGCTCGCGCCGCAGGTTGCGGTATTCCAGCACCTCACCGCGCGAGACCGGTGCCACCTGCATGAAGGTGACGTGGCCACGGTGCTCGGGAAAGCGGCGCAGCAGCGCCGCATAGCCGCGGAAGCGATGCGGCAGACCCTTGCTGTAATCAAGCCGGTCTATGCCGAGGATCAGCCCACGTCCGGCGAGGCTCGCATGCAGGCGCGCGACATCGGGTTTGTTGCGCGCCGCCACCGCATCGCGCGCGAAGCTGGCGACATCGATACCGACCGGAAAGGCGCCGATCGGCGGCGTCATGTTGAACTCGACCATCGCGGCGCGGAGATGCGCAGCGTCCTGTTCGGTTTGCATGCCGATCAGATCATACGCCCCGAAATCCTGGAACACGGCCTCTCGCCGCGGCAGCGCCGCGAACAGGGAGGGCGGCGGGAAGGGCACGTGCAGGAAGAAGCCGATCCGCTGCGTGCAGCCCCGCGCGCGCAGAACCCGCGCCATCGGAATCAGGTGGAAATCATGCACCCAGATCACATCGTCAGGCCGCAGCAGCGGCAACAGCAGATCGGCGAAGCGCGCATTAACCGCGCGCCAGGCCTCCTCCTCCTCGCGGTGGAATTCGAAGATGCCGCTGCGATAGTGCAGCAGCGGCCAGAGCGTGGCGTTGCTGTAGCCCGTGTAATACAGCCGCTCCTCATCCGGGGTCAGGTCGGTGGTGGCGAAGCTGCGCCGGCTGGTGGTGACGATGCCGAGTGGCTGCGGCGGATCGGAGGTCTGGCCGGACCAGCCGAACCAAAGCACATCCTTTCGACCGAGCGCATCCTTCAGCGCGACGGCCAGACCGCCGGCCTGTGTGCCCCGCGCGCGTGGCGGCGGAACGCGGTTGGAGACGATCACCAGGCGCGCCAAAAGCCTTCCTCCCAACTCGTGGAAAGCCGCATCGCGGAAAGGATCAGGCCGACCTGGGAATAGGTCTGCGGGAAATTGCCCCAAAGCTGGTTGTTGCGCGGGTCCACATCCTCGGCGAGCAGGCCGACATGGTTGCGCAGCCTCAGGATCTTCTCGAACAGCGCCCGCGCCTGCGCCGGGCGTCCAATGGCATGCAGTGCATCGACCAGCCAAAAGGAGCACACCAGAAACGCGGTGTCGGGCAGGCCGAAATCATCGGGCATGCTGTAGCGCAGCAACAGCCCGCCCCGGTCGAGGTCGCGCAGGATGGCGTCCACCGTCGCGACGAAGCGCGGATCGCTCGGCGCCACGAGGCCGATCTCGGGCAGCAACAGCAACGCCGCGTCCAGCCCCTCGCCGCCGAGGCTTTCGGTGAAGCAGCCGGCCTTGGGGTTCCACGCCCCTTCGAGGATGTTGTGGCGCAGGCGATCGGCGCGCGCTTTCCACGCCACGGCCTCCTCCGCAAGACCAAGTCCCTTGGCGATGCGGCCGAGACGGTCCAGCGCCGCCCAGCACATCGCCGCCGAGAAGGTGTGCACCCGTGTCCGACCGCGATACTCCCAGATGCCGGCATCTGGCGTCAGCGCCGCGGCTTCGGCTGCGGCGCCGAGCGGTTCGAGCCGGCGGAACAGCGCCTCATCGCCCGGGTTCGGCAGACGGCGGTCGAAGAACATCATCGCCGCCGCCATGACCACGCTGCCCCAGGCGTCGTTCTGCACCTGTTCGGCCGCCTGGTTTCCCACGCGAACCGGGCCCTGGCCGAGGAAGCCCGCCAGCGCTGGCGCCACATGCTCGTCGATCGGCGCGTTGGGCACGAGGGGATAGACCGGCTTTGGCAGCGCGCCCCCTTCTGGCAGGGCGGCGGTGAGGTAGCGGATGAAGTCCTCCATGGTGCGCGTGGCGCCCAGCCGGTTGAGCGCCTGCACGGTGAAGAAGGCGTCGCGCAGCCAGCAGAAGCGATAGTCCCAATTGCGCGCCGTGCCCGGTGCCTCGGGGATGGAGGTGGTCAGGGCGGCGACGATGCCGCCGGTATCGTCATGGGCGCAGAGCTTGAGCGTGATGGCCGCACGGATCACCGCGTCCTGCCACTCGAAGGGCACCGCCAGCAGGCGCACCCATTCGTGCCAGTAGGCGGTGGTATCGTCCTCCATCTCCCGCACAAGGCGGGCGGGCGCCTCCGCGATCGTCTCATCGGCCCCAAAAATCAACACCAGCGGCCGGTCGAGGGCGAATTCGGTCTCCTCGGCGATGAAGCCGAGCGGCGCGTCGGTGGTCAGGCGCAGGGCGTCCTGGGAGCCGGTGAAGCGCAGATGGTTGCTGCCCGCGCGCCGCTGCGGAGTCTCGGCCCCCCAGGCGAAGCGCGGGCGCACGCGCAGCCGGATCCGTGGGTGGCCGATGAGGGGCTCGATCCGGCGGATCAGCATGGGGGGGCGGAACATGCGCCCGAAGCGCCGCATGCGGGGCACGGTGTCGGTGATGCGCAACGAGCGGCCTTGCGCGTCGGTCAGGGTCGTCTCCACCACGGCGGTATTGCGCCGGTATTCCTGCCGGGCCTGGGCGAGACCGGCGACAGGCACGTCGCAGAAGCCGCCCTGCGGGTCGGTGCCATCGAGCAGCGAGCAGAACACCGGGTCGCCATCCAGGCGCGGCCAGCACATCCAGCTGATCCGGCCTTCCGGGTTGATCAGCGCGGCCACAGTGCCGTTGCCGGCGATGGCGAGGTCGAGCGGTTGGGTCATGCGCGCGCCACCTCCAGCAGATCGGCCAGCCAGGCGCGTACGCCCGCGGCGTCGCTGAAATGGTCCTGCACGCGCAGGCCGGCGCCGCCGAGCGCCCGGGCCGCCGCCATGCCGTCCTCATCGGTGTGATCGTCGCCGATGAACACCGGGCGGCGACCCTGGAAGGGAGCTTCCTGCATCAGGGCGCGGAGCGCGCCGCCCTTGTCCACGCTGCGTGCTTTGACTTCCCAAGCCATCTGGGCGGGCATCACGGCGAAGTCAGGCGCATCCCGCAGCAGATCGTCCAGCGCGGCGCGCAGCTGCGGCCCGGCCGCTTCGGCCTGTCGGAAATGCACGACAAATCCCGCCGGCTTCTGCTCGACCAGAACCCCCGGCTCGGTCGCCGCCAGGGCCTGTGCGGCGTGGCGCCAAGCCGCCGGCACGGCCGGCGTGGGCATCCGGTGCGGTAGTTCGTCGGGCCGGGGGCGAAGCAGGGCGCCGTGCTCGGCCGCTGCAGGCAGACGAAGTGCCCCGAGCGCGGCATCGAGGCTTTCGAGCGACCGGCCGGTGATAATCGCGAGCGCACCGTCGAGAGCCCAGGAGAGGGCGACCAATTGGCCCGGCAGGTCTGGGGGGAGGACCACGGCATCTGGCGTTTTCGCGATATCCACCAGGGTTCCGTCGAAGTCCAGGAAGAGCGCGGCGTTGGCCAGGATATCCCTTGAGGAACGAAATGGAGCAAATGCCATGCGTCTCTATTGCATGAACATCTCCGCGGCGGAACCGTGGCTCACGCCATAGTGATAGGACGACTATCGGAATTTATACTTCGGCATTTAGCCGATTCAGTTGGCAAATAGGCGGGCTCTGATTTTCAGTGGACCTCAATATTTCTTTCGGTGCGCGCTGTGGGAAGGTGGTCCTTTCATCGGCCTAGAACGCGCAGCACCTCCTCGGCGGTCGCGGCGATGGCGGCCAGGCTGTGACGCGATTCGACGTGGCGGCGCGCGGCGCGGCCCATGCGAAGCCGCATCTCGTCATCCGCCAGCAGCATTTCCACCGCGTGCGAAAGGGCCTCGTCGCTCACCAGTAGGCCAGCGGCGGCGGGAATGCCGCCGGCGATGGTGCCGCGGCGGGCGATGACGGGCAGGCCACAGGCCATCGCCTCCACCGTCGCACGCGGCAGGCCATCCATGCTCGAAGTGTGCACCATCAGCCGCGCCTGGCGCAGCGCGGCGAAGACATCGGCGTGCGCCTTGTGTCCCAGGAACAGCGCGCGGGCGCGATTCGCCTCGGGCACCGTCTGCTTCATCTCGCGCAGCCTCGGCCCGGCGCCGACGAAGGCCACGCGATGCGTTGCGGCAAAGGGCAGCAGCGCCTCCTGGTTCTTCCGCTTCTCGGCGAAGGTGCCGACATTGATGATGTCGCAGCTGGCCTTGTCCATGGCCACCGGCTTGCCCGGCCCGGCCATGGCGAGGTCCACGTATTTCGGCAGCACCAATGCGCGGCCTGCGCGCAGGGCCGCCGGGAAGTGCAGCATCAGTTGCTCGCGATATTCGCCGAGCACCAGCGCCGCGCGGTCGGACATCGAATCCTTCACGCTGCCCCCGATGACGAGGCCCAACCGTGTCGTCGCCGGCAGGCCCGCGTGCAGATGCGCGTTCACGGCGTAGCCGAGCCCCTTATATAGCACGACGTCCGGCGCGAAGGCCGCGACTTCGCGCCGCAGTGCCTCCGAGACCTGGCGATGCGCGATCTCCTGCGGGTTGTCGGCGGGGCAGAAGGTGGCTTGCACGGCGTCGTCCAGATGTTGCTCGCGCTCCACCTCCGGCCCGGCATGCATGCGGAACATCTGCGCTTGCGCGCCGAGGCGATTAAGCGCGGCGGCCAAGTGCAGGTCGCGCAGCGCGCCGAGCAATTTGCGGCTGGCATGGCTCATGACGATGGCAATTCGCAACTCGATCGTCGTCCTTCAGAGGGCCCGGTTGTGGGGCTGATAGGCCGCTTCGAGCCCGGCGATGAAGGCCTGCTGCCCGAGCACGGGACGGAGCGTGCCGGCAATTCGCTGCTGCAACTCGGGGTCCGTCGCTTCCACCAGAGCGCGCGCGAGATCGACGCCGGAGGCGCGACGGAAGTGCAGCCCATCCAC
>JBBSCP010000321.1:0-5661 GCA_038250135.1 Acetobacterales bacterium
CCGGCGCGCAGCCCGGACGTGAACGTCGCCGACATCAAGGCGCAGGTCGCGGCGAACGCGAAGGGCGTGCTGGAATTGCAGCGTGCCGTGCGCGAACAGGGGCTCGACACCGTGCGCGCCTACATGCGCCACGTCATGGACAATGCCGAGGAGAGCGTGCGCCGCGTGCTCGACCGCCTCGCCGATGGCCAGTTCGAGACGACCATCGATGACGGCACGCCGCTGAAGGTCGCGGTACGAGTCGATCGTGAACGCCGCCGCGCGGTGATCGACTTCACCGGCACGGGCCCCCAGCGCCCCGGCAATTTCAACGCCCCCGCCGCGGTGTGTCGCGCGGTTGTTTTGTATTGCTTCCGCTGCCTGGTGGGGGCGGAAATTCCGCTCAACGATGGCTGCCTCGTGCCGCTCGAGATCATCGTGCCGGACGGCACATTCCTCAGCCCACGCCCAGATGGCCCCGGCGGGGGTGCTGCCGTCGTCGCCGGCAATACCGAGGTCAGCCAGATGACCTGCAACGCGCTGCTCGCCGCCCTCGATGCCTGTGCCTCGGCGCAGGCAACCATGAACAACCTGCTATTCGGCGACGCGGTTTATCAATATTACGAAACCGTCTGCGGCGGCACCGGCGCCGGCCCCGGATTCGCGGGAACTTCGGCGGTGCAGACGCATATGACCAACACGCGCATGACGGACCCCGAGATCCTGGAACTTCGCTATCCCGTCCGGCTTGAGGAATTCGCCATCCGGCGCGGCTCGGGTGGTGCGGGGCAATGGGCGGGCGGCGATGGCGCCCGCCGGCGCATCCGCTTCCTCCGCCCGATGGAGGCCGTGATCGTCGCCTCCCGCCGCACCGTCGCCCCGCACGGTCTGCATGGCGGCATGCCCGGCGCGCCGGGCCGGCAATGGGTGGAGCGCACCGATGGCACGCGCACGGCCCTGAAGGGCCAGGACCGCGCAATGCTCGAACCCGGTGACGTGCTGGCGCTCGAGACGCCGGGCGGCGGCGGCTGGGGGCACCCATCCGCGGCCTGAGGCGCCTGGCCGCGGGCTTCGGCCTCCTGGTCCTCCTGGTGGTCCTCCTGCTGGGCGCGGGGCTGTGGCTCGCGCCCCGATTCATCGACTGGGAGCCCTGGCGCGGCCGGCTCGAAAACCTCGCGAGCGATCGTCTCGGCCGTCCCGTTGCGCTCGAAGGCGCCATCGAGCTCACCGTGCTGCCGCGTCCGGTGCTGCGCGCCGGCGGTGTGGCGATCGGCGAGCCCGGCGCCGAATACAGCTTCACCGCCCGCACGCTGCGGGTGGAGCTCGGCCTGGCGGGCTTCCTCGCCGGGCGGTGGGAGCCGCGTGAGATCACGCTGGTCGGCCCCGAGATGAGCCTGCCCTGGCCGCCGGGTGCGCTGCTCACCCTGCGCCCGCCTTCCTGGATCACCGAGCTCGATGCCCGGATCGAGGATGGCAGGCTGCGCATCGGAGATACCGTGCTCGAAGGGGTGGCCGCGCGCCTGACCACCGGCGGCATCGCCCAGGCGCTGCAGATCGATGGCGGCTTCACCTGGGCCGGCCGCGCCACGCGCTTCACCGCAAGCCTAGGCCGGCCCGGTTGGGATGGCATCGCCACCTTCGAGCTCGGCCTCGCCTTGCCGCAGGCCGAGGCCTCGATCCGCGGCGTGCTCACCGCCGGCCAAGGCTTCGAGGGCGCGGTCCAGGTACGAGGCCCCGACCTCGCCACCTTGCTGCCGAGCCCGCCAGGTCCCTTCCGCGCCACCGGCCGCCTTACCGCCACGGCGGACCTGATCGCCGCCGACGACCTGACCATCGAGATGGCCGGCGCCCCGGCCCGTGGCGCCGTGGCGCTGCGGCTCGACCCGGCACCGCGGCTCGATATCGCGCTGATTGCCAGCCGGCTCGACCTCGATGGCTGGGCGCTCGCGCTGCGCGGCGGGCCGGCCCGACCCTGGCCCATCGCCATCGACCTCTCGGCCGAGGCGGCTTCCTTCCGTGGCCAGACGCTGCGGCGGTTGCGCGGCGCGGCGTTCCTGGAAGAAGGCCGCCTGACGCTCTCCGACGTCTCGCTGCTGCTGCCCGGCGAGACGCGGCTCGAATTCGGCGGTGCCACCGTGGGCGAGCGACTGGAAGTACAGGCGCGTTTCGCCGGCGCCGATTTGCGCACCACCGCCCTCGCGCTCGGCCTGCCGGTGGAGCAAGTGGACCCGGCCCTGCTCCGCCGTGGCGAGGGCCGGCTTCGCCTGGTGCTCGAGGAGGCACAGGCCGCCATCCCGGAACTCGCCGCGACGATCGAAGGGGTTCGCTTCTCCGGCGCCGCGGTGCTGCGCCACGGAGCGCGGCCGGCGCTCGGCCTCGGCCTCAGCATCGACCATCTGGACCTGGCGCGCTGGCTGCCGAACGGCTTTGACGCGCAGGGCGCGGTGCGGGCGATGGCGGGGATCGACCTTAATCTGCGCCTCGCCGCCGACCGCGCCGTGATTGGCCCGGCCGTTCTGGAACGCGCCACGCTGGATGCGGCGCTGGAGGGCGGGCGGCTGACGCTGCGCCGCATCTCCGGCCGGCTGGCGGAGGCCGATGTCGCGGCCTCGTTCGTCCTGGTGATCGCACCACAGCTTCGCCTGCAGGATTTGACGCTGGAGGCAAGCGGCCCTGCCGCGCGCGGGCTGCTGGCGCTGATCCCCGGCGAGTGGCCGGACCGCTCAGCGCTCGCCGCCATGCCGCTTGCCCTCCGTCTCACCGGTGGCGGTACGCTGGACGCGCTGGCGCTGCGCGGTGGCGCCGAGCTTGGCGAGCTGCGGCTCGAAGCCCAGGCGCAGATCGACCTGCCAGGCCGTCGCGGCACTGGCGGGATCACGCTGCGCCACCCCGGCGCGCCACGCCTGCTGGCCGAGGCGTTCGGCAGCACGGCCGGCGACTGGCTCGGCGACGGCTCCTTCTCGCTGGTCGCCACGCTGGTCGGCGGGCCACAGGCAGTGACGGCGGAGAGCTTCGAGCTGGTCGCCGGGGGCTTGCGCGCACGCGGCGCAATGACGTTGGCCGAAGGGGTGGGCCATGGGCCGCGGCCGCGCCTCTCAGGCCGCTTGCAGGCCGAGCGCCTGCCGTTGCCCGCGTTGGGCTGGCGCAGCGCCGAGCCGATCGGCTTCGCCGCCCTTGGCCTGCTCGATGCCGAATTGGCGATCGAGGCGGCCTGGGTGGAAACCGGAGGCGCCGTGGCGGAGGGCCTGACCACGACGCTGCGCCTCGCCGAGGGCCGGCTGCGCCTTGAGGATCTGCGCGCGCGCGTCGCGGGCGGCCAATTCGTCGGGCTGATCTCCGCAGCAAGCCTCGGCACCGCGCCGCCGCGCCTGGCGCTTGAGGGGCGGCTGACGGACGCCACCCTGAGTACACCGCTGTTCGGCCTGCCCTTTGACCTCGCCGCGGGGCGGGGCGAGGTGACGCTCTCGGTGACGGCCGCTGGCCACTCCCCGGCCGCGCTACTTGCCGCCCTGGGGGGCGATCTGAAGGTCACGCTGCAGGATGGCGTGCTGAGCGGCTTCGACCTTGCCGCCGCAGCTACCGCCAGCACGGGTGCCGATGCGCCTGCCGCCGAGACCGCGGTGCGCCGCGCCTTGACCAGCGGCGCCACGGCCTTCGAACGCTTCGACCTGACAGCGCGCCTTACGGCCGGCCGGCTGCGCCTGACCGACACCCGCCTGACCACCGAATCCGGCGCCACGGGCAGCCTGGAAGGCGAAGCCGACCTGCCCCGCGCGGCGCTGGATCTGCGCCTCGCGGCACGACCGCCCCTGCCGGAGGCCCCTGACCTCGGCCTGCGCGTGACCGGCCCCGCCGACGCGCCCCGCGCCCTGCCGGAGACGGCGGCCTGGGCACGCTGGCGCGCGGAGCGGGGGTAGGGCGGTTCCTTGGACGGATCAACCGGGCGCGGCGATCTCCGCCTCGGCCGGCGCCGGGCCGCCCGGTGTGGCGAGGCGGAAGGTCAGGCTGAAAACCGCCCCATGCGCAAGCCGTTCGGTTCGGTTCGCAGCGGTGATCTGCCCGCCGAGCCCACGCATGATGTTGCGCGAGATCGAAAGACCGAGCCCCGTGCCGATGCCGGGCGGCTTGGTGGTGAAGAAGGGCTCGAACAGCCGTGCCGACACCTCCGCGCTGAGTCCAGGCCCGCTGTCTGTGACGTGCAGCATCACCGCCCTCGGCCCGACCTCCGCGGTCAGGCTGAATTGGCGCTGGCCCGCCTGCTGGTCGAGCATGGCGTCGCGGGCGTTCAGCGCAAGGTTCAACAGCACCTGCTCGACCAGGATCGGCTGGCCGATGACGCGCGGCAGGTGTGGCGGCAGATGCACCTCCACTGCCACTTCCGCGTCGCGCAGCGCCTTGCCGGCAAGCACGAGCATGCCGCGGATGGCAGCGCCGAGGTCGATCGGCTCCAGCGTGGCGACATCAACGCGGGAAAAGGCGCGAAGCTGCGTGACGATGGCCTTGGCGCGGTTCGCCTGGCCCATGATCCGGCGCAGGCGGGAGAGCGCCTCCTCCACCCCATCGGCGCCGGCTTCCAGCGCCTCGGCCGCATTCTCGGCGGCGAGCGCCATGATGGCGATGGGCTGGTTGAGTTCATGCGCGAGCCCTGCAGCCATCTCGCCCAGCGTGGCGAATTTCGCCGCCGTCGCCGCCTGAAGCGCCAGCAGCCGCTCGGCAGAGATGTCCTCCAGCGTGCCCGCGACGGTCAGGCCGTCGGGTTGGCGCGCCAGCACGCGCAGGCTCTCCCGCAGCCACATCCAGCTGCCATCGGGGCGGGCGAAGCGGTATTCGAGGGAGACATCATCGGCCTCGTGCAGCCTATCTAGGCTCTCGCCCGGCAATGCGATGCGCGTGTCGAGCCCCGCCTGCCGCCAGCCAGGCCGCAGGGCGGCCTCGGGCGTCCAGCCCGTCAGCCCCTCGATCCCGGAGCCGATCTCGCTGAGGTGCAAGCTGCCGCCGGCGGAGATGAAGCCGCTCAGCGCCACACGAGGGCGCGGTTCGGCAAACGCCGCTGGGCCAGCGACTGGCGGGCCGGCGAGGACGGGCTGAACCAGGGCGGGCTGGACCAGGGCGGGCTGGACCAGGGCGAACTGCACCAGGGCGGGTTGAATAAGGGCTGGTTGGATAAAGGCGGGCTGGATAAGGGTTGGCTGAATAAGGGCGGGCCGGATCATGGCGAGGCCGATTGTTGCGCCGCTCAGCAGCAGCGCCGCCAGCACCCCGGCCCAGGCAAGGCGAAGGGACGGGTTTGCCGGTTCGGCTTCACCCGACATCCCGAACAAGTGCACCCCGCTCAGAGCCAACATCAAGCATGCAAGCACGGGCAGCAGCAACGCCAGTTGGCGCATCCAGTGGCTCCGGAAAGGGCATCCGCTGCACGCAATAATGGGCGCTTAGGGAGTTTTGATCAACCGCCGGTAGCGACCAGCCAGCCTGGCACGGGCACCGCTACGCAGGCATCACTGAAAGGTGATGCCGGCAGCGCAGCACGCCGGAACACCAGGGCGAACGACGCCGCCCTCGCCGCCCGAATCTCCGCAATAGGCCGCGCTCATGGCCAAAACCCGTCCGCCCAGGCCGCTTATCGTGATGCGTGAGCTCAACAGGCCGTGCCCGTTGCCCAGGCCGGGCGCCCTCGGGGCG
>JBBSCP010000322.1:0-5660 GCA_038250135.1 Acetobacterales bacterium
GCGTTGGCGCGCCAGGATGTGGAGGAAGCCGCCACGCAGCTGATCGAAGCCGCGCGCCGTGCGGCCGTGCCGGTGCTGTTCACGGCACGCCTCGGATTCGACGATCACCGGCCAACCGACCCCGCACTCGTGGATTCCCGCCCGCCTGCTTCGGGTGAGGCACGCGCAATCCTGCCTGCCCTCGAGCCTCCCTCGACATTCGACGTGATCGAGCGCCGCGGATGGAGCGCCTTCACCGGCACGGCGCTCGACCAGATGCTACGCGCCCGCGGTGTCCGGAACCTGATCTTCTGCGGCGCGACAACGGATGGCGCGGTGCACACGACCATGCGCGAAGCCAATGATCGTGGCTACGAATGCCTCCTGGTCGAGAACGCGTGTTGCGCGCAGGTGGCAGCGCATCACGAGGCGATCCTGCGCATCACACGCTTCGGCAACGGCCTTTTCGGCACGACGGCGCGCGTTGCCGCCATCGTGAATGTGCTGGAAGGAAACGCTCCATGAGGTGGTCTGGCAGCCTGGACTTTCCAAGCCTGCGCGCGGCCTACGCCCGCGGTGCCACGACGCCGGAGGCGGTGGTCGCCGAAATCCACGACCGCATCGCCACACGCGGCGAGACCCATGCCTGGATCCACCTCGTGCCGCGCGAGGCGGCGATGGCGGCCGCACGGGCGTCGCCGCGCGGGCCACTGCATGGCATCCCCTTCTCGGTGAAGGATTGCAACGACGTTCCCGGCATGCCCACGACCAACGCCTTCCCGCCGACGGCCTACATGGCCGAGCGCACCGGCCCGGCCATTTCGCGGCTGCTGGACGCCGGTGCCATCTGCCTCGGCAAAACCAACATGGATCAGTTTGGCATCGGACTGGTGGGGCAGCGTTCGCCCTATGGGGCGTGCAGCTCGGCCTTCGACGCCAATTATATCTCGGGAGGATCGAGTTCCGGCTCAGCGCTGAGCGTGGCGCTCGGCCAGGCGAGCTTCTCGATCGCCAACGACGCCGCGGGCTCGGGGCGCGTTCCGGCGGGCTTCAACAACATCGTCGGATTGAAGCCGACGCCCGGCGTGGTTTCCAATGCCTGCGTCACGGGCGGCGGCTGCGTGAAGACCATCGAAACCGTTTCGGTCTTCGCCCTGACTGGCAGCGACGCGCTGGAGGTGCTGCGACTGATCGCAGGCTTCGATGCAACGCAGCCCTTCAGCCGGCCGGAAGCGGATAATTTGGACCTCACGCTGCACCCACCCCCACCGCGCTTCAGCTTCGGCATCCCGAAAGGCGAGGCATTGCGCTTCTTCGGCGACGATGCGCAGGCGGCCATCTTCGCACGGGCGGTGCGCGCCCTGCAGGCGCTGGGTGGCACAGCGGAGGAGATCGATTTCGCACCCTTCGAGGAGGTGCAGCGCATTCTCTACGATGGCCCCTGGATCGCCGAACGGGCCCTCGTGCTGGACCCGATCCTGGCCAACCACGCCGAGCAGATCCATCCGGTCACGCGGCGAATCCTCGAGGCCGCGGGCAGCTACACGGCGAAAGACGCCTTCCGCGCCATCCATCGCGTGGCCGAGTTGCGGGCGGCCACGCGCCCGCTGTGGCAGCGCATCGCAGCACTGGTCGTGCCGACGACCCCCACCATCTATCGTCGCACGGAGATCGAGGCGGATCCCATCGCGCTCAACACACGGCTTGGCATCTACACGAACTTCGTCAACCTGATGGGCCTCTGCGCGGCCGCGATGCCGGCAGGATTTCGCGACGATGGGCTGCCGGCGGGCGTGACCTTCATCGGTCCCGGCTTCGCGGATGGCCGCATCGCGTCGCTGGGGACGGCGTTCCATCGCTCGCTCGGCCTGCCACTTGGCGCCACCGGGGCCGCCTATCCGTGATCAGTGCACGCCGCGCGTGAGGCCCTGCACGAAGTAGCGATTGAGCAAGAGGGCCAGCGCGACGATCGGCAGCACCGAAAAATGCGCCAGCGCGCCCATCGTGCCCCAGTTGATCTCGTTGCTGCCATAGGCGGACACCAGCGCGACCGAGAGCGGGCGGGTCTGCGAATTCGTCAGGAAGGATGGGAAGATGAAGTTGTTCCAGGCAAACAGGATGCAGAACAGCGCGGAGGCGATCAGCCCCGGCACCACCGTGGGCAGCACGATCCGGATGAACGTTCCCCACTGCGTGCAGCCATCCACCACGGCAGCTTCCTCGATCTCCTTGGGCACGCCGCGGAAATAGCCGAACATCATCCAGACAACGAAGCTGGTGCTCTGCATGGCATCGAGGATGATCAGCGCCCAATAGGTGCCGAGCAGCCCGACATCACGCATCATCAGGTAGAAGGGGATCAGAATCGCGACGGGAGGGATCATGCGGATGGCGAGGAAGAAATAAGCGATGCCATGCGCCCACCATCGATCCAACCGCGCCAACGCATAGGCGGCCGGCGTGCCGAGCGTCAGCGCCACGATCGCGGTGCCGAAGCTGATGATGATGGTGTTCAGCGTCAGCTGCGGCACGTTGAAGAACTCGAAGAGCGTCTCGAAGTTCCGTAGCGTGGGCGTGAAGGTCAACACCGGCGGAATCGCGAAGATGTCGGCGGCGCGCTTGTAGGCGGTGGAGAACAGCCAGGCGATCGGGAACAGAAACACGAACAGCGCGACCAGCAGCGCCCCCTGCCCCGCATGGCGAGCAACGCGGGCGCGGTTCATCGTGCGCCCAGCCTGCTCTCGGCGGCGCGGATCATCAGCACGAAGCTTGCCGCGAGCAAGCCGACGCAGATCAACATGAAGGTGGAAACCGCAGACGCAGCGCCGATCTGGAAGAACTCCAGCCCGATCTTGGCAGCGTGATACATCAGCACGTTCGTCGCGTCGTTCGGCCCGCCGCCGGTGGTGACGAAGACGCTGTCGTAGATCTTGAAGGCGTCCATGCTGCGCATGACCAGCGCCAGGAAGATCGCCGGCAGCAGCATCGGCACGATGATCCGCCAGAAGCGCTGGAAGCGGGAGGCACCGTCCACCTCGGCGGCCTCCAGGATGTCGGTCGGCAGCGATTTCAGCCCGGCGAGCAGGATCAGCGCCATCAGCGGCGTCCACTCCCAGACATCGATGAGGATCAAGGTGGCCAAAGCAAGGTTCTCATCAGCCAGGAAGCCGCGCGTGGGCGACAGGCCGAGCACGCGCGCCCAATAGCCGAGAATGCCGAAATCAGGCTCCAGCATCGCGCGAAACATCAGCCCGACCGCGAGCGGCGTGACCGTCACCGGAATCAGCATGAGCGCGAGCGCAATGCGGTTGAACCGGCTCTCGCGCCACAGCAGCAGCGCGAGGCCGAGCCCGACCGCGAGTTGCAGACCCACGGCGGCGAAGGTGAAGACGAAGGTGTTGAGAATCGCGCGCCGCGCCGAGGGATCGGCGAACATGTCCGTATAGTTCTCCCAACCCACCCAGTTGATGCGGCCAGGCCGCGTCAGGGTGTAGTCGGTGAAGGAGTAATAGAGCCCCTGCCCGAGCGGCCACAGCGCCACGAGCACCATGTAGAGCAGCGCGGGCAGCCCGATCATGATGAGGAATAGCCGGCGCCTTGCCGCGAAGCCGAGGCGCCGGGAAGCCGGGCGGTTCACGTTGATATCAGAACAGCCGCACCGCGCGCGCCTGCGCATCATCCAGCGAGCGCTGCGGGTCCGCCGTACCTACCAGCACCGAATTCACCGCGGTGCCGAGCAGATCCTGGATCTGCGGGTATTGCGGAATCCGCGGCCGGAAATCCGCATCGCCATTCGTGAGCGACTCATCCACCACCGAGAGGAACGGGAAGCGGGCCCGCAAGGCAGGATCGTTCACCACGGATTTGCGCGTGAAGACCCCCACATTTGCATCGAGAAACTGGCGCTGCACCTCCGCGCTGCTCGCCCACTTGACGAACCCCCAGGCCGCTTCGCGCCGGCGCTCGTCGATGCCGGCATTGATGGCGAGGCCCCAGCCGCCGATGCCGTAGCGCTTGGCCATGCCTGCTGCCGTCGGCGCGAGCATGATGCCGGTGCGGCCCACGATTCGCGAAATTTCAGGATTCTCGTAGCTCGGGATCGAGATGGTCCAGATCTGGTGCTGCGCCACGATGCCCTGGCGGAACGCCTCGTGCCGCGCGGCCCAATCGTAGTTCACCGCCCCAGGCGGCGCCGAGATGCGGAACAGATCGCGATAGACGGTCAGGCTGCGCGCATTGGCGGGCGAGTTGATCGCCGGGCGGCCATCGGTGCCGAGGATGCTGCCGCCGATCTGCGCATTATAGGTCATCCAATCCTGCGCGACCGGCGGGCCGCGCCGCCCATTCGCCGCCCATCCGTACATGTTGTTCGGCGCGTCGGTCAGGCGTTGTGCCGAGCTGATCAGCTCTTCCATGGTTTGCGGCGGCTGCAGCCCGGCGCGCTCATACACGTCGCGCCGAAAGGCCAGCACGTTGACATAGGCCGCGAAGGGGAAGGCGATCTGCCGGCCGCGGAAGTTCCCGATGCCGAGTATCGCGGCCTGATAGATGTCGTCCAGGCCGATCTCCGCCGAATCGCGCTGGATCATCGGGCCGAGTTCGATCGTGTGGCCGGCCTCGGCGAACTGCCCGGCCCACACGATGTCCATGGTGCTGAGATCGTAGTTTCGCGTGCGGCCCACGAAATCCGCCGTGATGCGCGACAGCAGCTCCGGATAGCTGAGGATATCCACATTCACCCGCACGCCGGTGCGCTGCGCGTAGAGCGGTGCGAGCCGCACCAGAACGGTCGCGAAAGGATCGTTCATGCAGGCCATGTTGAGCGTCATGGGGGCAGTAGTCTGCGCCACCGCGCTACGCCCGGTGGCCAGCCCTGCCGCGAGGCCAAGCCCGGCAGTCATCCCAAGCGCCATACGGCGCGATGTCGTCTGTAATGGCTTCATCGACTTTCTCCCGGGTCTTGCGTTCGTCACGCCTTCATCATTGCAGGGCTCGCAAGCTTCATGCCAGCCGAAACTTCAGCCGCCGAATCTCGACAGCCTTGGATAGAAGGGCTTCAGCGTTAAATAAAGATCGCGATAGGCGGCGAAGGCCTCGTTGTAGATCGCGTGCGCCTTGGGCCGTGGCACGACGAGGCGCGCGGGCTTCACGAAGCGGTGCATCTCGTTCCATCCCGGCAACGCGCCGATGCCGACCGCGGCGACATAGGCGGCGCCGAGGCAGGAACCGGGGTGGCCCTGCAGCAACTGCACTTCCATCCCCAACACGTCGGCGGCGATCTGCATCCAGATTGCGCTACGAGTGCCGCCATCCGAGGCAATCACTCGGGTCACCGGATAGCCGATCTCGCGCGCCACCTCGATATGATGGCGGAAGCCGTAGCAGATGGATTCGAGGAAGGCGCGCCACAGGTGGCCAAGACCATGATGCAGGCCGAGCCCGACCAGCGTGCCGCGCGCGGCGGAATCATGGATCGGCGTCTTCTCACCCAGGAAATAGGGCAGCAGCAGCAACCCTTCGCTGCCCGGCGCCACAAGCGCGGCCAAAGCGTCTAGCTCCGCATGCGGGCGCGCGCCGCGCTGTCCCACGACATCAACACACCAATTCAGGATGGCGCCAGAAGTCGCCATGCAGCCATTCGGCATGAACAGGCCGGGCACCAGATGATAGTCCAAAAACAA
>JBBSCP010000323.1:0-5594 GCA_038250135.1 Acetobacterales bacterium
CCCTGATGGCGCGGGCCTTCGTCGAGGTGCACAGCGCCTTCCAGCAACTCCAACACATCCAGCGACCCGAACAATTCCTCGACAATGGCGCGGGACCAGAGCAGCGCGGGTATCTTCGGCCCGCCGCTGCGGCGGCCTTCCTGCGCGGGCGAAAAGCATTCCAGCGCCAGCAGCCCGCCGGGCGCGAGGCAGCGCAACACCCCCGCCGCCGCGGCCGCGCGATCCGCGGGCGGCAGATGCAGGTAGATCCAGGCGACGAGGTCGAAGCCCTCGGCGGGGTAGTCCCAGGCGGCGGCATCGGCGGTGATGGTGGTCAGCGCCAGGCCGCGCCTGTCCGCCAGCGCCGCGGCCTTGGCGCTGCCGACCGGCGACCAGTCGAGCGAGGTCGTCACCAGCCCCTGCTGCGCGAGCCACGCGCCGTTCCGCCCCTCGCCATCGCCGAGCGCCA
This sequence comes from Acetobacterales bacterium, assembly GCA_038250135.1. GTDB lineage: Bacteria > Pseudomonadota > Alphaproteobacteria > Acetobacterales > Acetobacteraceae > Falsiroseomonas. The sequence continues at coordinate 449 of JBBSCP010000323.1, forward strand.
GCGCGCGCATCCCGGGCCGCAGCCAGGAGCCAAGGCTTTCCAGGTATCGGTTCGGCGCCTCCCCGAACTGGAAATCACCCCCGGCGTAGCGCTCATCCCAGGCAAAGGAGGTACTCATCCGCGTGGTTCCCATCCCGGTGCCGCCAGCTCGAATCCGGCGAAGTCGAAGGCCGGCGCGACGGTGCAGGCGACGAGGGACCAGCGATCCCCGACCGGCCGCGCCGCCTGCCACCAGCCCTTCGGCACCATGCCCATCAGCGCCTGACCGGCCCCGAGGTCAGGGCCGAGCAGGATTTCACGGTCCAGCCGCGTGCCGTCCTCGGACAGCGACAGCGAAAGCGGTCCGCCGCCCTGCCAGAACCAGCCCTCGGCGGCATCGACGCGGTGCCAATGGCTGCGCTCATGCCCCTGGAGCAGGAAGTTGATCGCCGTGCCCACGCCGCGGCCGCCGCCCGGCGGGACATCCCGCCAGGTCTCGATGTAGTGCCCGCCCTCGGGATGGGCGGCGAGGCCGAGTGCCGCGATCACCGCTTGGGCAGGTAGTCCAGGGTCGAGCAGGTTCATGCCGCTCAGCCCGGCGGCGCAGTTTTGGCCATGGCGGGCAACACCGCGACCTCGGCAAACCAGGCGGCGAGGCGCGGATGCGCGGCGCGCCAGGGCTCGGCGGCGAAGCGGAAATCGAGATAGCCAAGCGCACAGCCCACCGCGATGGCGCCGATATCGGCCAGCCCCTCGGGCGGCGCGGCCTCCAGCACGGCCAGCGCGCGCGCCACGGCGGCCTTCTGGCGGGCGTCGAAGGCGGCCCGCGCCTCGTCCTGCGGATGCGGCTGGCCCATGCGGCGCGCCACGGCGGCGTCCATGATGCCATCGGCGAGCGCGTGCATGATCTGCGCCGAAAGCCGCGCGGTGCTGCCGACCTGCGGGAACAGCGACGCGGCATCGCCCAGCGTGTCAAGGTATTCGCAGATCACCGGGCTGTCATAGACCACGCGGCCATCATCGGTGACGAGACTCGGAATCTTGGAGAGCGGGTTTTCTCGCGTCAGGGCCTCGGGCGAGGTGTGCGGGTTGGTCTCGACGATCTCGATGCGGCCTTCGATGCCGCGCGCGATGGCGCAAGCCACGACCTTGCGGGCGAAAGGGCTGGCGGGGGAGTAGTGGAGCTTCATCACGGGATCCTCACCGAAAATGGTTCTTGGCTTCGCGCCGGGCGGTGAATTCCGCAAGGTCGCGCGCGCGCAGATAGGGGTTCGCGGCCAGTTCCTGCGCCAGCGTCGTGGGCACCGTGGGTCGGCCTGCGGCACGCAGCGCGCCGGCGGCCTCGGCCTCGGCCCGGAGTGCGAGGTTGCCGGGCTCGACGGTCAGGGCGAAGCGCGCATTGGTCTCGGTATATTCGTGCCCGCAACACAGGCGCGTATTCGCCGGCAGCTGCGCGAGGCGTCGGAAGGATTTGAACAGTGCCTCCATCCCCCCCGGCTCCAGCGGCCGGCCGCAGCCGAGCGCGAAGATGATGTCGCCGCAGAGCAGCACGTGATCGGCGGCGAAATGGAAGGCGATGTGGCCGGTGGTGTGGCCAGCCAGGTGCATCACCCGCGCCTCGGCGGCGCCGAGGCGCACCGAATCGCCCTCCCCAACCGCCTGGTCGAGCGGTGGCAGCCGATGCGCATCCGGCGCGCCGCCGACCACGCGGGCCTCGGGGTAGCGCGCGCGCAGCTCAGCCAGCCCATTGATATGGTCGCCGTGATGATGGGTGAGCAGAATGAGGTCGAGCCTGCCGCCCGCCTCCTCCACCGCCGCGATCGCCGGGCCGGCCTCGCCGGGGTCGCAGATGGCGACGGCGCCGGTCGGGCCATCCACCAGGCGCCAGATGTAGTTGTCCTCGAGGCACGCAATGGCGGTGACTTTCAGCGACATGGGGCGATTCTCCCAACCCTGCGGGGGTGCCCGTCCCAACCGGGCCCCACACTCCCTATATCCCCGGCATGACGATCGAGGTCCATGGGCTGCGCGACTTCTATGCCTCAGCCGGCGGCGCGCTGGCGGCTCGGCTGGTGCGCGACCGGCTGGCGATGCTGTGGCCGGCGTTGCCGGGGCAAAGCGTGCTCGGCCTCGGCCATGCCGCGCCGTATCTGAGCCTGTGGCGGGCGGAGGCGCGGGCCTGCATCGCCCTCACCCCCTCCGCCGCCCTGCCGGTCGAGGTGCCGCGCTGGCCCCCTGGCCCCGCGCCGAGTGCCGCCCTGGTGGCGGAGGAGGATTCGCTGCCCTTCCCCGATGCCAGCTTCGACCGCGTGCTGCTGGTACATGCGCTGGAAGGCGCGGGCCGCGCGCGGCGCCTGCTGCGCGAGGTCTGGCGCGTGCTGCGCGACGACGGCCGGCTGATCGTGGTGGTGCCGAACCGCACCGGACTCTGGGCGCATCTGGACCGCACGCCCTTCGGCCATGGCCAGCCCTATTCCGCCGGGCAGCTCGAACGCCTGCTGGCACGCCATCTGTTCAAGGCGGAACGGCGGGACGCCGCGCTGTTCGTGCCGCCCTACGGTCTGCGCTTCATCGGGGCCACGGCACCGGGATGGGAAAGGCTCGGCCGCACCCTCTGCCCGCGCCTGGCCGGGCTCGCGATGGTGGAGGCCGAGAAGGATCTGTTCTCGGCCGTCCCGGCTGGCGCCATTTCCGTCACGCGCCGAGTTCTGGCGCCGCTGCGCGCGAACTTCACCGCGTCAACCGCTGATCAATCTTCCCATGCGACCCTGCGCAGATGCAGAACCGTGCCGCCTCCAGGCTGACCGACAACATCGACCCGGCGGTGCTGAGCGCCGCACTGCGCGCCGAACTCGATCCCCGAATCGAGGCACTGCGGGCGTTCATGGACCGCCGCCTTGCCGAGCTTTCGGCCGAGCTGCACGCGAGTGTCGAACTCGCCGACATGAGCGAAAGCAAGATGAGCGGCGAGCTGGCCCGTATCCACGAACAGATCGGCCAGCTCGTCGCCGTGCCGGTCGCCAGCGCGCGCAACAGCGGGCTGGAGCTGGAGGCCGTGGTGCAGGCCACGGAATCCGCCGCCAACACCATCATGGAGGCGGCCGAGGCGATCCAGGATTGGGTCGCCGCCGGGGCGCGCGACCCCGATGCGGTGGCCGCCATCGCGGCGCGGGTAAATTCGATCTTCGAGGCATGCAGCTTCCAGGATGTGACCGGCCAGCGCATCCGCCGCGCCATCCAACACCTGCAACAGGTGGAAACCATGCTGGAGACCATCATGCCCGCGCCCCCTCCCGCGCACCTTGGCTCGATGCGCGAGCAGGTCACCGTAGCGACGCAGTTGCGCACCGTGGAGGCGAAAGGCAGCGACCTCGGCCAGGACGACATCGACGCGCTGATGAATTTCTGAACGTCCGGCGTTGCCACGCAAAAAGGCCCCGGCGGGGAAGCCCGCCGGGCCTTCGCGCGTTGAGCAGGCAGCCTCTTTACACCAACGGCCATGAAGCATGACCGCTGGCATGTTGCTGCGCCCTCAAGCGCCGGGCGCCCACTCCATGGGCTCGGCTCGCCGCACCTGCGGCGGTGTATGTCGGGCGCGCGGACCGCGGTGCGGTCAGCAGGGTATTCAACTGGGCTGTCGGCATCACGCCGAGCGGAGCTGCGCGGTGAAGCCGGCGACCTCCTCGCGCAGCGCCTTGCCTTCGGCGCCGACCACCTCGCCCGAGCGGCGCAGCGTCGCGAGGCCCGCGGCGCTGGTGCCGATCTCCTGCGTCAGGCGGCCGATATCCGCCGCTGCTTCATCGGTGCCGGAGGCGGCCTCGGCGGCGTTGCGGGCAATCTCGCGAGTCGCGGCGCCCTGCTGTTCGACGGCGGCCGCGATGGCGCTGGTCACCTCCTCCATGCGCGCCACGGCGCCGGCGATGCCGCGAACGGTGTTGACCGCCTCGGCCGTCGCGCCACGCATCGCGCCGATCTGCGTGCCGATCTCCTCGGTCGCGCGGGCGGTCTGCGCGGCCAGCGCCTTCACCTCCTGTGCCACCACGGCGAAGCCCTTGCCGGCCTCGCCCGCACGCGCGGCCTCGATGGTCGCGTTGAGCGCCAGCAGGTTGGTCTGCCCGGCGATGTCGCTGATCAGCTTCACCACGTCGCCGATGCGCGCTGCGGCCTCGTTCAGCCCGACCACGGTGGCATCGGACTCCCGCGCGGCCGTGGCAGCCTCCTGCGCGGTGCGGGCGCTTTCGCCGACCTGTCGGGTAATCTCGGCGACCGAGGCGGCGAGTTCCTCCGCCGCAGCGGCCACCGCCTGCACATTACCGGAGGCACGCGCCACGCGGCCGACAGAATCCTCGGCCCGCGCCGAGGTGCGATCGCCGGCCTCGCCGACCGAATCGGCGGCGCGCTGCAGCTCGGCCGCGGCGCTGCCGAGCCGCCCGGCGATGGCGCCGACACTGGCTTCGAGCTGGTCGGCCGTGGCGTGCCGGCCGGCGGCGCGTTCCGCCTGCGCGGCCTCCCGCGCCGCTTCCGCCGCCGCGGCGGCCTGGCGCGTTGCCAGCGCGGTATCGCGCATCGCGGCGACAGCGCGGCCGATCTCGCCAAGCTCGTCGCGCCGCGTCAGGCAGGGCACCTCGGTTTCGAGCCGGCCCTCGCCGATCGCGCGCAGGGAGGCGGTCAGCCCACCGAGCGGGGCAAGCAGCTTGCGCATCACCCACCACAGCGGCAAGGCGATCAGCAGCAGCAACAGCGCCGCGGCGAGCAACGCTTCGCGCGCCTGCTGCGATACCACTGCATTGAAGGCTGAAAGGTCGATGCCCACGAAAAGGATGCCAATCTGCCGCCCGGCCGCATCGCGCAGCGGCTGGTAGATGGTCAGGTGCGGCGTGCCGAGGATGATGGCCTCGCCGCGAAAGGTCTCGCCCCGCCGCACGGCGTCCAGGGCCGGGCCCGGGCCCAGCACGGTGCCGACGGCGCGGCCGCCGTCCGGGCGCTGCACGCTGGTCGCGATGCGCGTTTCACCCGCGAAGATGGTGGCGACGCCGCCGCCGATCTGGCGCACCCGGTCTGGCACCAAGTTCGAATCGTTCAACACGACCTCGCCGCGCATCAATCGGTTGCCGGCCTCAAGCCGGTAGCCCTGGCCCTGGTCCTCCAGAAACATCGTCAGCAGGGC
>JBBSCP010000324.1:0-5558 GCA_038250135.1 Acetobacterales bacterium
ACCGGCGGGATGCTGCGCAGCCAGGCATACATGGCGTCCGAATCCTCGCGCGTGATTCGTGTGTAGAAGGCGTAGGGGAAGGCCGGTAGGCGCGCGCGCGCGACCCCTCGAAAGGATTGCCGCCTGGCTGAATGGCGCCGCCCAGATTGCCCGCGCGGCCGCCAAAGCCGCAGAGATGTTCGAAGCGGTCATAGGAGGCTTCGAGCTCGTCATAGGTGATGCCCCAATCCTGCATCATGTTGTCGGCCGGCAGCGCGGCTTGGCCGTAGCGTGAGATGGTGGCGCTGCGATGGGTGAAATCCCACGGGTGCCAGCGCCAGGTCTGGCCGTTCCAGTGCACCCCGGCACCGCCCACGCCGTTGCCGGGCAGGAAGCTGCCCCAGCGGCGGATCGGCAGTGCCGTCTGCCCGAGATTGTTGCGGAAGGTCAGCGTTTCCTGTGCCGGGCGCAGGAACAGGTCCTGGCGGACGGCGTAGCGCAGTTCGTCTGGGGCGGTGGTGGTGGGAAAATCGGTTGAGGTATCGCGCCAAGGGCCGCGCTCGATGGCGACGACGCGTAGGCCGGCGCGTGCCATCTCCAATGCCATGATGGAGCCGGTCCAGCCCAGGCCAACGACGACCACATCCGTGGCAGGCAGGCGGCGGGTCATGGCGCGCGATCCCAGGCCGGCCTGCCCATGAGACCGACAGGCAGGCCTGCATAGACTTCGTTCGGCCGGGCCAGCACGTCGCGGTAGTCATAGCGTACGCCGGGGAAGCCCACGAGCTTCCAGCCCGCCATGTCACGGTTGCCGCCATAGACCGGGTCGGCGAAGTAGCCTTCCATGACGTTGGCGAGCAGCATCTCGAAGAACGGCTTGTCCTCGAAATCCGCGATGCCGGAGGTTCCGGCCTCCATGGCGCTGAGCAGCGCATCCTGCTCTGCGCCGGTCAGGGCCGGGAATGTCCGGCCAGCGAAGTTCGCCCTGCAATGGGTGGCGATGGCGGCCGATCCAGTGCGGTACCGCACGGCCGGCGTGGTCGGCGATTGCAGCCCCTGCTGCGGGGTCCCGGCGGCGAAGGGGCCTTGCATATAGAGCCAGGCCGAATCGCCGAAGGGGCCGACGAGCTGCCGGTCGATGAACAGGGCGCATCCGGCATCGCCGCCACCGGGGCTCGTCGCATCACTGGGGATGAGGCGCTGGGCCATCCCTGTGACGGCGACGGCCTCCTCGGCTGTAAAAAAGCGCCTGACACCCGGGAGCACTCGCTCGGGCGGATAGGCCTCGTTCGGAGACCAGGGCAATGCGCCGCGGATGCTACGCGCCTGTGACGGCGCTTGAAAAAGCGCCAGCAGGGCCGTGCTGGCCAGCAATTGCCTGCGGTCGGGAAGATGGGCCGCCACGCGTGCCTCCGTGCCCAGATCGGGACATTGGTGCAACGCCGCGCCTCTGCCCTAGTTGCAAGGCTCCCAGCCACGGTACAACAGCCGGCAAAATGGGCTCGGTTGTCTTGTAAGGCCTCACCTTGGACTGCGGCGGTTAGTCTCCGCCGCTGGCGGCACCGGCCGGACGACAAGCACAGGGTCCTCCAAGTCTTCTTTTCGCGCGGTTCATGATCGCGCGCACCGCGGCCATCAATCGGAGCCCAAGAAGAAAAAGCCTGTCCCAAGCATGATGTAGACGCTGACCAGCAGTAGCCCCTCGAACCAGGTGGTCTCTCCGTCCGCTGCCACGGCCCGCACCACGAAGGCCGCGCCTGCGATGGCAAACAGGTCGAGTGGACTGCGGAAGACCAGGTCCATCGGCTGACCCAAGAACCAGGAAACGATCACCAGCACCAGCGCTACCTGGATCGTGGAGCCGATGCCGATGCTGGAGACAAGGCCCACACGGTCTCGCCCAGCAAGCCGTCCAGGAACAGCCCCGCGGATGCCGCCACACGTTCCTGCGTGCACAAAGGCCGCATTCGAGCCTTCATCTCACGCAGTGAAGACGCCCAAAGCTCCAACCACGTCTCAATCGATGCGCCCGCCATATCATGATCTCCGAATCATGGTTGCCCATTGATTGAGAGACCTGCCGAATGCGCAACTTGTAATGCTAGGCCGGAACCTGCAGGGCCGGCACCCGTTCCGCGATCTGCACCGCGTTCAGCGCCGCGCCCTTCAGCAGTTGGTCGCCGCAGACAAACAGGTCGAGCCCATGGTCGCCGAAGACAAGGCTCTGGCGGATGCGCCCGACCTCCACGTCATCCCTGCCCGTGGCCGATAGCGCCATCGGATAGAGCTTGGCGACGGGGTCATCGACCACAACAACGCCGGCCGCCTTGGCCAGCACGGCGCGCGCAGCCTCGGGCGTCACGGGGCGCTCGGTCTCGATGGTGATGGATTCCGCGTGCACGCGCATGGTCGGGACGCGTACCGCCGTACAGGAGATGGCGAGACCCGGCAGGCCCATGATCTTCCGGCTTTCCCAGGTCACCTTCATCTCCTCCTTCGTGTAGCCATTCGGCTGGAAGGCATCGATGTGCGGGATGATGTTGAAGGCGATGGGATGGGCGAATACCTCGGCCCGCGCGGGCTCGCGCTCGATCAACACGCGGCGCGTCTCGCGCTCCAACTCCGCCATGCCCTCGGCGCCGGCGCCGGAGGTCGCCTGGTAGGAAGAGACGATGACGCGCTTGAGCCCGAAGGCGGCATGCAGCGGCGCGAGTGCGACCACGGCGATGGCGGTGGTGCAGTTCGGGTTGGCGATCAGCCGAGCATCGCCGATGGCGGTCGCGTTCACCTCCGGCACCACCAGCGGCACGTCATCGTCGAGCCGGAAGGCGGAGGAATTATCGATCACCGTGACGCCGGCGGCGACCAGCTGCGGCGCATATTGCCTGGCAAAGTCGCCCGAGACGGCCAGTAGCGCGAGATCAAGGTCGCGCGCGGCATCGAGGGTGAATTCCTCGATCGTCACCGCGCCGAAGGGGGTCTGGAGCACCGTGCCGGCACTGCGGCCCGAGGCGAACAGGCGGAGTTTCGTCACCGGGAAGCGCCGACGCCCCAGGACCTCCACCAACTCCCGCCCCACCGCCCCGGTGGCGCCGATCACACCGACCCGCATCGTCCTCGATCCTTCCGTCCGAAATGGCTCCGGATGAGGGTGCTAGCGCGAAATGCCGCGCGGCGAAACCGCCCGTGCGTCTTGGCCGGGCTGCATCTTCAGCCAAGCAACGAGACCTCCCCGGTATCGAGGTCGTAATGCGCGGCGACGATGCGCGCCTTGCCCTGGCGCACATGGTCCGCGATGAGCATGCTGCTGCTGCCGAGCCGGGCGGCGACGCGACGCGCATTGCCGCGCACAGCCAAGTCGAGCCGCTGATCGGCCGGCGCCGAGAGAGCAGCCAGCGCGGCGGGGATGATGGGCTCCACCATGTCACCGATGCGCCCGGGCAGGTCCGGCCCGCCGCCGGCCAGCGACAGCGCGGCAGCCACGGCGCCGCAGCGCTCATGCCCGAGCACCATGACCAACGGCGTGCCGAGCACGGCCACGCCATATTCCAGGCTGCCGATGGCGGCGGTGTCGGCCGTGTTGCCGGCGTTGCGCACCACGAACATTTCGCCCAGCCCGGCGCTGAACAGCAATTCGGGCGAAACGCGGCTGTCGGCGCAGGTGAGGATGGAGGCGATGGGCGCCTGGCCGACCGCGACTTCGCCCCGTCGCGCCGCGCCGAGCGAGCTGGAATGTGGTGCATCCCCGGCCAGGAAGCGGCGATTGCCTTCCTGCAGCCGGCGCAGCACTTCCTCCGCCGTCAGGATGGTTGGCGGCACCGGGCTGGCGGCGCGGGGCGCAGCGAGGGGGAGGCAGCACAGGGCACCAAGGCCGGCGATCAGGCCGCGACGCGACAGGCCAAAGGCGGCGGGCGCCGCGGCGCCGCAAAAGCAAGTTGACATTGGGCTTCGCTCCGAAGGAGGAAGCATCAGACAGCAAGACCGATGCAGATTTGGTGAAGTCTTCGCCACGCTGGGACGGTGGACGGCACGGCGCCGGGCGGGGTCGCCTGCCCGGCGCCCCACGCCTATAAGGGAGTTTGACACAAACCACGGAGTTCCAGCAGCCCATGTCCGCCACCACGCTCGACCTCTCCACCGTGAAGGCCTGGCCCTTCGAGGAGGCGCGCAAAGTGGCTGAGCGCGTGCGGGCCTCGGGCAAGGCGGTGGCGTTGTTCGAGACCGGCTACGGCCCCTCCGGCCTGCCCCATATCGGCACCTTTGGCGAGGTGGCGCGCACGAGTTGGGTGCGCCACGCCTTCGGCGCGCTGACCGGGCTCCCTTCGCGCCTGTTGGCCTTCAGCGACGACATGGACGGGCTGCGCAAAGTGCCAGACAACGTGCCGAACAAGGCAATGCTGGCCGAGCATCTTGGCCGGCCGGTGACAACGATCCCGGACCCCTTCGGCACGCATGAGAGCTTCGGCCACCACAACAACGCCCGGCTGCGCGCCTTCCTGGATCGTTTCGGCTTCGACTATGAATTCGCGAGCTCCTCGGATTATTATCGGTCAGGCCGCTTCGACGCCGCGCTGCTGCGCATGGCCGAGCAGCATGAGGCGGTGCTGAAGGTGATCCTGCCGACCCTCGGCCCGGACCGCCGCGCCACCTACTCGCCCTTCCTGCCGATCCACCCCAGGACCGGCGTGGTGATGCAGGTGCCGATGGAGGAGGTGCGGGGTAGCGAGGATCTGCTGGTCTGGCGCGATCCCGCAACCGGCGAGCGCTTCGCCACGCGCCTCACGGGGGGCCACTGCAAGGCGCAGTGGAAGGCCGATTGGGCGCTTCGCTGGTTCGCGCTTGGCGTGGATTACGAAATGTCGGGCAAGGATCTGATCGACAGCGTGCGCCTGTCCTCCGCCATCTGCCGGGTACTCGGCGCGGCGCCGCCGGTCGGCTTCACCTATGAGCATTTCCTCGATGAGGAAGGCGGCAAGATCAGCAAGTCCAAGGGCAATGGGCTGACGGTGGAGGAATGGCTGCACTACGCGCCGGAGCAGAGCCTCGGCCAGTTCATGTACAACCAGCCCGGGCGCGCGAAGCGGCTGCATTTCGACGTGATTCCGCGCGCCGTCGATGAATACCTGCAGAACCTCGAGAAGCTGCGCAGCGCGCCCTCGCCCGACAACCCGGCCTGGCACATCGAGGGAGGCGCGACGAACGATCCGGGCTCGCCGGTATCCTTCGTCATGCTGCTGAACCTCGCCAGCGTGGTCAACGCTGACCATCCGGACATGCTCTGGGGGTTCCTGCGCCGCTATGCGCCGGAAGCGAGCGGGCAGACTCATCCGCTGCTCGCGCGCCTCATCGAACACGCCGTCACGTATTACCGGGACCGCGTGGCGCCGACCAAGCAGCACCGCGCCGCAACCGAAGTCGAACGAGCGGCCTTCGAGGCCCTGGCGGCGGCGCTACGGGGGCGTGTGAACGACCTGGAAGCAATGCCGGCCGAGGAACAGGCCCGCGCCATCCAGGACCTGGTCTACGATGCCGGGCGGCGCGAGCCCTTCCTCGTGGCGGGCAAAGATGGCAAGCCCGGC
>JBBSCP010000325.1:0-5550 GCA_038250135.1 Acetobacterales bacterium
GGTCACGGCGTCCAATGTCATCGAGCGAGCAGCTCCACCAATGCACTGGCCTCACGATGCGGTGCGAGCGCCAGCACCGCCTCCTCGATCGCATCCGTGCGGGCGCGGCCATAGACCGGCTCGGCGAGTTCGTGGAATTTTAGGCGCACTTCGCGCTCGGTGAAGGGATCCTCCATATCGCCGCGGTTGGTCGTGACTTCGGCGGTATGCACGGCGCCATCTTCCAGCGTCACGCGCAGCCGCGCCGGGCGCAGGCCGGGCAGCATCGCACTCATCGCCGCATCCTCATTCACCGTGACGCGCGCGGCGAGTGCGAGGATCGCCGCATCCTCGCGCGCCGGGCCGCGAAACGCCGGCACCGTTGCCGCGCCATGCGCGATCAACGTGGCCAGCGAGAAGGGAATGCTGAACTTCGCCGCCAGCATGTTCGGCGCGGCGGGGCTGTCGAGCTGCGCGGCCCAGACGTAGGTCTCGACCTCGATCGATCGAACCTGCGCTGGTGCGAGCTTGCCGGTCTTCGCCAGGATCAGCGCCATCGCATCGAGCGCACCATGCGTGTAGCGGCAGGCGGCGTGGCGCTTGAAATAGTTGCGTGCGATTTCCCAGCGCGTTCCGAGATCGGCGACCATTTCAGATGGCCGGAAATCGCTCGCGCTGACTTGGCCGAAGATGGTTGCCACGCCATCGCGCTCGCCCTCGAAGCCGGCGCGTACCAGATCCCAACAGGTGAGCCCCAGCATGTTCGACACGCCCGCATAGGTGTTCCGCACCGTGCCGCCTTCCAGCATCGTCTTGCGCGAGGTGGCGAGGCCAAGCGTGCTCGCCATCGTGATGGCCTGCGCGAATTCTCCCGAGTTTGCACCGTGCATTTTCGCGATGGCGATGGCGGCCCCGAGCGTGCCCCAGGTGCCATGCGGATGCATCGCAACGTTCAGCTTGCTCGCAATGCCGACGCGCGCGCCGATCTCATAGCCGAGGCACAACGCCGTCAGCAGCGCCGCGCCATCGGCCCGCGGCGCCGCAAGCAGCGCGGGCACCACATGAATCGCAGGGTGTCCACGCGCATACTGGTTGCCCTCATCGAGCTCCAGCATCGTGCCTGCCGTGCCGTTGAGGAAGGCCGCCGTGCCGGGCCTCGCTGCCATGGCGAGGCCGATCACCGGCGCATCACCACCGCCTTCACGCGCGATCATGCGCGTGGCGAGTGACTGCACCTCGACCTCCTGCGCGCCGGCGGCGATGGCGCCAATGCAGTCCAGCAATACGAGCCGTGCATGTGCCGTGACCGCCGCAGGAATATCGCTGTAGCGCATGCGCGCGGCGAAGGACGCCCATTCGGCGAGCCAGGCGGAAGGCGGCGCGGCGAGCAGGCTGGAGGCCGGCTCGACCCCCGCGGTGACCATAGCCATGGCGTTTCCCCTACAGACCCAGATAGGCGCGACGCAGCGCCGGGTCCTGGCGCACGGTCGCGGCATCACCCACCAGCACGAAGCCGCCATGTTCCAGCACATAGGCACGATCGGCGAGGTCGAGCGACTGCGCCACATTCTGCTCGACGAGCATGATCGCCAAGCCCTCTCCGTGCAGCTTTCGGATCAGCGCGAACATCTCCTCCACCAGCAGCGGCGACAGGCCCAGCGAAGGCTCGTCCAGGATCAGCAATTGCGGTTCGGCCATCATGCTGCGACCGATGGCGAGCATCTGCTGCTCACCGCCCGAGAGCGTGCCGGCGACCTGCGCCACACGCTCACGCAGGCGGGGGAAGGTGGCGAAAACGAGCTCAAGATTGCGCGCGCGGTTCGCCTTGGCGCGGCGGTAGGAGCCGAGCTCCAGGTTCTCGCGCACGTTGAGGTTGGGGAATATCTTGCGGCCTTCGGGCACCTGGATCAGCCCGCGTGCAACGATCGCCGCCGGCGAGAGTCCGGTCAGGCGCTCGCCCCCGAAGCGCACCTCGCCGCTGCGCGGGCGCACCAGGCCGCTGATCACCATGTTGAGCGTGGTCTTGCCCGCGCCGTTCGAGCCCAGCACGGCCACGATCTCACCCGCGCGCACATCGAGGGACACGCCTTCAAGCACGCGAGTCAGGCCATAGCCGGCGACGATGTCGCGCACCTCAAGCATGCGCGCCACCGGAAAGCCTGGTCGCCGCGCCGTGGCCGAGATAGGCCTCGATCACCGCCGAATCGGCCACCACCTCGGCCGGCGTGCCGCTGGCGATGATGCGGCCCTGCGCCAGCACGTGCACGGTCTCGCACAGGTTCATCACCGCCTGCATCACATGTTCGATCATCAGCACGGTGATGCCGGAATCGCGGATGGCGCGCACCACGGGCACGATGTCGCGCACCTCGCTCGGGTTGAGGCCCGCCAGCACCTCATCGAGCAGCAGCAGCTTCGGCTGCGTGGCCAGCGCCTTGGCCAGTTCCACGCGCTTGCGGCCTGAGACGGTGAGCGCGGCGGCGGGCTTGTCGAGTTCCTCCGTCAGGCCGACACGCGCGGCGACTTCCTCGGCCACCGCGATCGCTTCGGCGCGCTTCGGGTGGCGGAGGAACGCGCCGACGGCGATGTTCTCGCGCACGCTGAGCCCCGCGAAGGGCTGCACGATCTGGAAGGTGCGCGCGATGCCGGCCTTCGCCAGAAGATGCGGTGGACGGCCAGTGATGCGCTCACCGCGCCAGCGGATCTCGCCCGTGTTTGGCGCCTCGAAGCCCGAGACGATGGCGAAGAGCGTGGTCTTGCCAGCACCATTCGGGCCGATCAGCCCGGTGATGCTGCCTTCGGCCACGGTGAAGCTGGCATCGGAGACGGCGAGCAGGCCGCCGAATCGCTTGGAGACAGCCTGGACCTCAAGGAAACTCATCGCTTTCTCCAGGCACGGATCACGCCCGGGATGTCGCGCGGCGGGAAGCGCACGACGAGGATCAGCAGCACGCCAAAGATCACGAGGTCCACGCCCGGGATGCGCCCGACCAGCGACTTGGTGAATTCGCTGAGGCTGTGCAGGATGATGCCGCCGATTACCGGGCCGAACACCGTGCCGGCGCCGCCGATGATTGGCGCGAGCAGCGCTTCCACGCTGATCCAGGTGCCATAGGCGATGGAGCTGTCGAGGTAGAGGAAATACTGCGCGTAGAGCGCGCCCGCCGCGCCGGTGATACCAGCCGAGAGCGTGATGGCCGAGAGCTTCACGCGGAACACGTCGACACCGAGCGCGCGCGCCGCATCCTCGTTCTCCCGCACCGCCACGAGTTGCGCGCCGAGGCGCGAGCGTTCCAGCGCGCGAGTGATGACCAGCACCACCGTGACCAGGCCCAGCGCCACCCAGAAGAACACGCCGCGCGAGGCGAATTGGAAGTTCTCTGGCCGCACATCGAGCTTGATGAGCAGCCCCGCCGCGCCGCCGGTGAATTCGGCTGCGTTGGCCAGCACGCGAAACACTTCGGCAAAGGCCAGCGTGACGAGGGCGAAATAGCTGCCGCGCAGGCCCGATCGGAAGGAGAGGAAGCCGATGATCCAGCCGATCACCGCGGCCGCCGCGATGCCCGCGAGAAAGCCCGGATAGGGGTTGATGCCGAGGCGCGTTTGCAGGATCGCCGCGACATAGGCACCAGTCCCGAAGAAGGCGGCGTGGCCGAAGCTGTATTGCCCGCCATAGCCGCCGAGGATGTTCCAGCCCTGCGCGGCAAGGCACAGGATGAGCGTGAAGACGGCGAAGTTGAGCCAGGTGCCCGCCGTGACGAAGACCGGCAGTAAGGCAGCGAGGATCGCGAAGATCGCGATCGGCAGCAGGTCCTTCGCGGTCACGCTTTTGCCCCGAACAGGCCGGTGGGGCGGAACAGCAGCACCAGGATAAAGATCACGAAGATGCCGAGCTGGCCTAGGCTGTCGCCGAAATACAGGCCCGACAGGCTCTCCACCACGCCGATCACGAGGCCGCCGAGCAGCGCGCCGGGCACGCTGCCCATGCCGCCCAGCACGACGATGGTGAAAGCCACCAATACGAAGGCGTTGCCGACGCGCGGATTGACGTAGAAGGAAGGCAGCAACAGGCAGGCCGCGACCGCGAGGCAAGCGGCGCCGATGCCGAAGGTCACGGCATAGACATGGTTCACATCGATGCCGACCAGCGCCGCGCCGGTGCGTTCCTTCGCCACGGCGCGGATGGCGCGGCCCGTATCGGTCAGCGTCAGGATGACGAACAACACCGCGGCCACAACAAAGGCGACGCCGAAGCCGATCACGCGCGGGAAGGACAGCAGCATCGGCCCGACTTCGATCACCTCCATCGCGTAGGGCACCTGCACCGACAAGGTGTCCGAGCGGAACACCGCCAGCATCGCATTCTCGACCACGATGGAGAGACCAAGCGTGACCAGAAGGATGTTCGAATCATCGCCGCGGCTAGCCGGGCCGATGACGAAGCGCTGCACGGCGTAGCCCAGCGCGAAGAAGATCGGCACCAGCGGCAGAATGGCCAGGTAGGGGTCGAGGCCGAAGGCGCTCCACGCGACCCAGGCGGCGTACATGGCGAGCGTCAGCAGCGCGCCATGCGCGAAATTGATGATGTGCAGTACGCCGTAGACCAGCGTCAGGCCAAGCGCCACCAGCCCATAGACAGCGCCGGTAAGCAGGCCGTTCGCCACGGACTCCAGCACGATCTCAAGCGGGAAGGCCCTCATGCGGCAGGGCGCTCTTTAGGCTTGCCGAGCGGCCGAGCGGCCGCCGCGGCAGGTGCCGCGAAGCCAAGCGGCACGAAGGTGCCGCGCCCGGCGTTTGAGGGGCATGAATGCAACGCATTCATGCAGGCAACTACACCGGCCAGGGGAAGACCGGACGCGTATTGGCGAAATCGTTCGGGAAGATCACCTTGATGTCGTTGTCGATCACCTGGGTGTTCACCGCCTGGCCAGCCTGGTTCTGGCCGTTGACGAAGCGCGTCGGGCCATAGGGCATGATGTGACGCGTAAAGCCCGCACCCGTTGCCGCCAGCGCCTCGATCACCTTGGCGCGGTCGGCCGCGCCGGCACGCTCCAGCGCATCGGCCACCAGCATCACGGCCGAATAGTTCAGCGGGGTATTGTAGAGCCAGAAACGGTTCTGCGCCTCCACTGCGGCGCGAAGCTCGGCGGTTTTCGGCTTGCGCGGATCGGCCCAGTGGTTGACGTCCATGACCAAATTCGCCGCATCGGGGAATTCGCGCACGAAGCGGAAGTTGGAGGCGGCGCCGTTCAGCACGCAGTAGATGCCCTTGGGGCGGATGCGGCGCTGTTGCAGTGTGCGGCTCAGCAGCACGAATTCGGCGTAGTAGCTGGACGGGATGATCAAATCCGGGTTCAGCGATCGGATGCGCAGCGCGATGTTGGACATGTCGCGCGCCGGCGTCGGGTGGCTGATGGACTCCAGCACCTCGAAGCCGCGCTTGGGCAGCTCGGCCGCCATCAGGCGCGCCATGCCGGCGCCGAACAGCCCATCCTCATGCACCACGACAACGGTCTTGGCGGGCTTGCCGGCGGCGTCGTTCAGCGCGACGAGGTTGTCGAGGGCGCCGGA
>JBBSCP010000326.1:0-5531 GCA_038250135.1 Acetobacterales bacterium
AGCCGTCTTCCTCGCGGTCATCCTCGGCTGGGTCTTCGTCGTCGCCTGGGTCTTCGGCGTCGAAAGTGTTGTCCTCGCCGGAAGCCGTTGCTTCCTGGGGCGCCTCGGCCTCCTCGGGGGGAGGGGCCGCATCAGGCGCGGACTCGACCACCGCCTCAGGCGCATCGGGGGCCGATACGGTCTCGGGGTTCTCGGTGGTCTCGGACTTGGCCACGCGCGGGGCGGAGGCGCCGTTATGATCGCTCAACTGTCTTGGTTCTCTGCTTCGCCTCGGGCCTGCCCGCCGCCGCGGCGCTCCTGGCGGTGGGCGCCCCGCTGGCGCGAGATGCGCGGCTGGCGGGGCCGGGCGGGACGGCGGTGATATGCGCCGGAACCGCACGAAAATCAAGGCAAGACAGCTTGCGGCCCTGGTCATCTCCGCGCTAGCCGCCAGGGATGACCTCACCTTCAACGCTGCTGCTGCCGCCCGGCCTGTTCTGCGACGCGCGGTGGCGCAGGTGCCGCAAGGCCCGCCCGCGCCTGCTGACGAGTCCGCTTGCCCAGGACCGCCTGGCCGGGCCGCTCGGTACTCGGGTGATGGCGATGGCCGAGCGTATCGGCCACGCGGCCATCTGCCGCCGATGACAGCGCCCCGGGCCGTGACGTCGCTGCTGCGTGGCTGGCTGAGCAATTTCCGATCGTATAAGATCACTCTACCGGAATTATTGCTCTAGAATCAATATGTTATAGAGCATGAGATCGATCCGAGAGGATCGATTGTGCTCTGACCTTTCGATTGGAGAACCGCATGGCCGAGACGATCATCCTGGAAACCCGCGAGACCAAGCGTAGCTTTGGCCTGGTGCGCGGCACCGTGGCCATCCTGCTGCTCGGCCTGCCCTTCCTCGGCCGCCAGCGTGTCACGCTCACGACCGAGCGCGTGACGATCGAGCAGGGCTTCTGGACCAAGGTTCGCGACGATGTGGAACTGTTTCGCATTCGCGACGTGGTATCGAAGCAGTCGCTCTGGCACCGCATGGTCGGCATCGGCGATGTGGTGATGAAAAGCACTGAGGGCCGCACGGAGGAAACCCACGTGCTGCGCGGTGTGCCGGACCCCGTGGCGGTCAGCGAGGCGGTCCGCAACGCCTGGAATGCCTCGGCGCGACCGCGCCAGAGCTCCAACCTCGACGGTTGAACCTCAGCCCAGGCAGCGCATGAACAGCGTGGAGGGATGGGCGATTTCGCCCACCTCCGCCGCGCCACGCGGCGTGGCCTGATCGATCCGCGGCGTGACGCGGTTGGTGCGCAGGAACTCCAGCGCCTCGGAGCCCTTTACCGCAAAATTCACATTCTGCGGAATGTCGCCAGTGCGCGCGGCGATGCGCGCCGCGTTGAGCTTGGAGACGACGACCGCCACGACATTGCCGCCCATGTCGAGCACAGGCCCGCCGGAATTGCCGGGCTGCACCGGCGCGCTCATCTGATATTGCGTCGGGTTGTCGGCAAGGCCGGCCAAGGCCGAGATCTCGCCCGTGGTCAACGTAGGGCCGGAGGAGAGCAAGCCCGAAAGCGGGAAGCCGTAGGTCACGATGCCCTCGCCCCGGCGGATGTTCATGTCGCGCCGGAAGGCGAGCGCCGGGCCCGCATTCTCCGGCACCTCGATCAGCGCCAAGTCGCGATTGCGGTCGGAGGCCACGACCCGGGCGGTGAGCTCCTCACCCCCGGCATTGCGCACACGCAGCACGCGGCAACCCTCGATGACATGCGCGTTGGTCAGGGCGCGGCCGGGAGCCACAACAAAGCCGGTGCCGGTGGAGAGCAGCCGCCCGGTGCCGCCCGCCGGCGGTGCGCCCGGCTTGCCGGCCTGCGGTCCCGGCCGGCCGGCGGGCGGCAGCGGCGCCGGCTTGGAGGTGGGCAGCGGCGGGAAGGCGTTCGTGGCGGGAGCCCCGCCCTGGCCTGGCTTGGATTGGGCAAGCGCGCCGGTGGCGACGCTCAGGCCAAGCAGGGCGGCAGTCAGCAGGAGGGGGCGGATCATGATGACCTTAGGATGTGGCGTGCGCCGCCCCGCGGTCAATCATCCCGTGCGCGTCAAAGCAGCCCTTCGCGCCGAAACGAGAGATGCCGGCCGCGCCCGATGATCAGATGGTCGTGCAGCGCGATGCCGAGCACGGTGGCGGCGGCCTTCACCTCCTGCGTCATCTCAATATCTGCGCGACTCGGCGATGGATCGCCGGAGGGGTGATTATGCACCAGGATCAGCGCCGTCGCCTGCAGCGCAAGGGCCCGCTTCACCACCTCCCGCGGGTAGACCGGCGTGTGGTTCACCGTGCCGCGGGCCTGCGCCTCATCGGCGATCAGGCGATTCTTGGTGTCGAGGAAGATCACGCGGAACTGTTCGATCGGCTCGCGCGCCAGGACGGCGGTGAGGTAGCCGATCAGGCGGTCCCAACTGTTGAGCAGAGGTTTTTCGGAAAGCTCGGCGCGCATCATGCGCAGCGCGGCCGCCTGCACGGCCTTCAGCGCGGCGGCCCCGGCCTCGCCCATGCCGTCGGTTTCCTGCAATTCTTCGGGCGAGGCCGCCAGTACCTCGGCAAAGCCCCCGAAACGGCCGATCAGCGCGCGGGCGATCGGCTTGGTGTCGCGCCGCGGCAGGGCGATGAACAGAAGCATTTCAAGCAATTCGTGGTCAAGCAGCGCCTCCGGGCCCGCGCCGAGCAGCTTCTGGCGCATGCGGGCGCGATGGCCGAGATGGCCTGGCGGCTCGGCGTCCGGCGGCAGCAGTCCGAGCAGCCCGGCGCTGGCTTCGGCGAGATGCGGTTTGCGGGCCATCAGCCCGCATAGGGGGGGTGGTGCAGCCCGGCGGGGGACACGGTGAAGATTTCCACCCCTTCCTCCGTCACACCCACCATGTGCTCGAACTGCGCCGAGAGCGAGCGGTCGCGCGTCACGGCGGTCCAGCCATCGTCGAGGATCTTCACCTCGGGCTTGCCGGCATTCACCATCGGCTCGACGGTGAAGAACATGCCCGGCCGCAGCGTCGGGCCTTCGCCGGGGCGGCCGAAATGCAGCACGTTCGGCGGCTCATGGAAGCGCTGGCCGATGCCGTGGCCGCAGAAATCCCGCACCACCGAGAAGCGATGCCGCTCGACGAAGGTCTGGATCGCATGGCCGACATCGCCGAGTGCAGCGCCGGGGCGGATCGCGGCAATACCGCGCATCATCGCCTCATAGGTCACGTCCATCAGCAGCTTCGCCTTGGTCGAAACGGCGCCGGCGGAGAACATGCGGCTGGTGTCGCCATGCCAGCCATCGAGGATGACGGTCACGTCCACATTGACGATATCGCCTTCGAGCAGCACGCGCTCGCCAGGGATGCCGTGGCAGACGACATGGTTGATCGAGGTGCAGCTCGACTTGGTGTAGCCGCGATAGCCCAGCGTCGCGGGGATGGCGTTGCTGGCCAGGATGAAGTCGTGGATCGTCCGGTCGAGCTGCTCGGTGGTCACGCCCGGCTTCACCTGCGGGGTGATCATGTCGAGTGTCTCGGCCGCAAGCCGGCCAGCGCGACGCATCCCCTCGAAATCGGCGGGGGAGTGGATGGTGATACGGCGGGATTCGCCGCCCTGCTGCTCCATGGTCGTCTTGCCGTCCGCAACCGTGCTGATGAGGGCAGAAAATGCGCGCGACGGGCCAGGGATGCAATGCCCGCCCTAGCTGGGGCGTTCACCGGCCTTGTGTTCCACCGTCCCCAGCGCGTCGGCCAGCCGATGGGTGGCACTCCCCGGCCGGGCCGGTTGCTGCTGCCCCGCATGCGGCGCCCAGCCGGTCAGCATCAGCAGGCGCAGCGGCGCGGTGTAGCCTTGAGGGCCAGGCGTCAGCGCCGCCGCCGCCTGGGGGAACAGCGCGCGCGGGGGCGTGCGCCGGTCCCGCGCGAGGGCGGCATTGCCTTCGCCGGCGGCGCGCAGGTCCGCGAAGATGCCGAAGGGCGTGCGCCAGGCCAGGTCCAGCGTTTCCGCATCCGCCACCGGCAGGGCGAAGCCGGCCCGTTGCAGCAACCCCGCACCGTCGCGCAACTCCGGGAAGGGCGAGATGCGGGGCGAGAGGCCGCCGCGCAGCGCAACCTCGCTCGCGGCCAGCGCCTCGCGCAGCGGTTGCAAGGTGCCGAGGCCGGGCAGGGAGGCCAGGAACAGCCCGTCAGGCCGCAGCGCAAGGCGAAGCTGGATCAGCGCGCCGGGCAGGTCGTTCACCCAATGCAGGGAGAGGCTGGCGACGATCAGGTCGAAGCTTTCGGGCGCGAAGGGCAGCCATTCCTCATCCGCCGCCACCGCGACTCCGCCCGCCTGCGCCGCCATGCGGGCCGAGAGGTCGGCGGAGACCACGAAATCCACCCCCCGCGCCCGCAGCTTCGGCGCCACCGCCCCCCGCCCGCCGAGGTCGAGCGCGCGGGTGAAGCGGCGGGTCGTGTCGTCGAGCCGGTCGAGCAGCAAATCGGCCGCCGCGTCCAGGATCGGCGCCACCGCCGCCACGCTGGCGGCCGCGCGGTCCCGTCGGCGCCGGAGCAGGGCGCGATCAAAAATCCGCATCGTGTCCATGATGGCCAGATGCGCCCGCTTCGCCGCCGCGACAAGCGGGTCTAAGCTCGCCTCCATAACCGAGGGAGCCCCGCCCATGAACGCCACCGATGTCTCCGCCGCCCGCACCGCTTCTGTCGCCGCCGCCGTCGATCGCATCCGCGCCATCGAGGCCGCGCAGGGCGTGACCCGCCCGGCGCTGGAGGCGATCCGTACCGAGTTGCTGGCACTCGCCGCGAATGAGCACCTGTTCCCCTCGGCGGTTTTTCCGCCGCCGCCGGAAGGGCAGAAGGGCTCCAACCGCTACCTGCTCCAGGAGGATGCGGGCAACCGCTTCGCGCTGTATCTGAACGCGCTGAACCCCGGCAATTCGACCAAGCCGCATGACCACACCACCTGGGCCGTGGTCGTCGCCGTCGATGGGCAGGAGCTCAACAAGGTCTACGACCGCCTCGATGACGGCACCGACCCAGCGCACTGCGAGATGCGGGTGCGCGAGGAAGTCATGGTGGAACCCGGCCAGGGGATCTGCCTGATGCCGGAGGACATCCACTCCATCCACACCACCGGCGAGCGGCCGACGCGCCACCTGCACATGTATGGCCTGGCGCTGGAGAAGCTCGACGATCGCAAGGCCTATGACCCCGAGACGGGCACGGTTTCGGCCTACAACAAGAACTTCATGAAGCCGACGGCGGACGCCAAGGCCTGAGGCCCGTGCATCTGGTCGCGCCGGCGACGCTGAAGGCTTGGCTGCGGGATGGGCGGGAACTGGCCATCCTGGATGCGCGGGAGGAGGGCGAGTTCGGCGCCTCCCATCTGTTCTGGGCGGTGCCCTGCCCGCTTTCGGTCGCGGAGTTGCGCGCCCCCGCGCTGCTGCCGCGCAGCGAGGTGCGCGTGGTCTGCACCGATGGCGGTGCCGGACATGCCGAGCGCCTGGCCACCCTCCTGACAAGCCTCGGCTATGCCGAGGTGCAT
>JBBSCP010000327.1:0-5499 GCA_038250135.1 Acetobacterales bacterium
AAAGCCGAGGTTCAGGCTGTGGCCGCGATAGCCATGGTCGCCCTGGGTGAAGGTCGCGCCGATGCGCAAGGGAATGCGCAGGCCCGCCACCGGCAGGGGATCGCCGAAGGTCAGGTAGCCGCCGTATTCCTGATAGGCTTTCACCTACAGATCATCGCCGGTAAAGCGCGTATCCACGGCGAAAAGCGAGCCGATGACATTCCGCCCCGCAAACTCGCCCAGGCGCTGCGTCACCAGCAGGCCGTTGCGGTACATGTAGTTCGTCTGGTTGTAGGAAATGCCGTAATCCTAAATGGTGACTGAGACGGTCTCAAGCCGCGAAACCATGTTGGCCAGGCTGCAGCTGGTGCCCTCGCGGGTGCGCCAGTCGAGCGTGCTGGTCAGCGAGGCCGAATATGATTGCGCGCCGGAGGTCGAGAGCAGCGTCAGGGGCGTGTCGACGATCATTCGCAGGCAACCGTGAGTTGCAGCGCATTGGGCGGCGGGCACAGCGGCGGCCCCGGGGTGACATTTCGGCCACACGAACCCGCCAAGGGCGATCGGCACCACGGCGGTCGATCTCGCCGCTTCGGGTGATTACGCGCGGCGGCAGAGTGATCTAGGCTGCGTCCAGCAACCCGCCCTCCGAGGAAAGCAGCCCGCCATGACCCCCCCGCCACGCCGGCCCGGAATTCCAACGCTGCCCGCGACATCGCCAACGTGTTGCATCCCTACACGGACCATCGCGCGCACGCGAAGAACGGTCCGCTGGTGATCGCGCGCGGTGAGGGGGTGAAAGTCTGGGACGACCAGGGCAAGGAATACATCGAGGCCGTGGCCGGCCTGTGGTGCGCCTCGCTCGGCTTCGACAACAAGCGCCTGGCCGAAGCGGCCTACACGCAGATGAAGAAGCTGCCCTTCTACCACTCGTTCACCGCGAAATCGCATGAGCCGCTGATCGACCTGAGCGAGATGCTTATCGAGCGTGCGCCCTGCCCGATGAGCAAGGTGTTCTATGCGAACAGCGGCTCCGAGGCGAACGACACGGCCATGAAGATGGTGTGGTACTACAACAACGCCGTGGGCCGTCCGGAAAAGAAGAAGATCATCTCGCGCCTCAAGGCGTACCACGGCATCACCATCGCGTCAGGCTCGCTCACCGGGCTGCCGGTAAACCACAAGATGTTCGACCTGCCGATCGCCGGCGTCATCCATGTCTCGACGCCGCACCACTACCACAGCGCCGTGCCCGGCGAGAC
Organism: Acetobacterales bacterium; assembly: GCA_038250135.1. Taxonomy (GTDB): domain Bacteria; phylum Pseudomonadota; class Alphaproteobacteria; order Acetobacterales; family Acetobacteraceae; genus Falsiroseomonas. Next base: position 1,239 of record JBBSCP010000327.1, read on the forward strand.
GGAGGAAGAGTTCTCCACGCGCCTCGCCGCCGAGCTGGAGGAGACCATCCTGCGCGAGGGGCCCGACACCGTCGCCGCCTTCTTCGCCGAGCCCGCCATGGGCGCGGGTGGCGTGATGATCCCGCCCGCCGGCTATTTCGAGAAGATCCAGGCGGTGCTGCGCAAGTATGACGTACTGTTCGTGGCGGACGAGGTGATCTGCGGCTTCGGGCGCACCGGCAATTACTGGGGCTGCCAGACCTTCGGCATCACGCCCGACATCATCACCTGCGCCAAGGCGCTCTCGGCGAGCTTCCTGCCGATCAGCGCCATCATCATCAATGACCGTATTTTCCAGGGCCTCGCGGATGGCTCCGCCACCATCGGCACCTGGGGCCACGGCTTCACCTATTCGGGCCACCCGGTCGCCGCGGCCGTGGCGCTCGAGACGCTGAAGATCTACGACGAGCTCGACATCGTGGGCCATGTGCGCAAGGTCGGCGCGCGGATGCAATCCGGGCTGCGCGAGCGCTTCGCGGAGCACCCGCTGGTCGGCGAGGTGCGCGGCATCGGCATGGTCGGCGCCATCGAGTTCGTGGCCGACAAGGCGACGCACAAGAACTTCGATCCCTCGCTCAAGATCGGCCCGCGCATGGTGAAGGCTGGTGAGGAAGCCGGCGTGATCCTGCGCGGCCTGGCGAATGACACCATCGCCTTCTCGCCGCCGCTGATCATGACCGAATCCGAGGTGGAAGAGATGCTCGACCGCACGGGCCGCGCGCTCGATGCGCTGACGGTGCAGTTGCGCCGCGAAAGCCTGACCGTGGTGTGAGCGCGCTGGTGCTTCTCGTTGCCGGCTCCGGTCGTTCGGGGCCGGCGAGGGTCGCAGCGCCATTTTGTTTCCGGAGATCCTAAGCTCCGTGCAGCACCGCCCGCCTGAGGGCGGGCCGACCAGCGGGTTTCACGACGTCAGTCGGCGTGCATCGTTTACTGTGAATTTCGACTCGGTAAGATCGGCACCGCGGCACACCGTCCCGGGAAAATCAGCCCCCGGATTGCCCCCGCCAGGGGAGAGACCAGATGCCGTCTTCTTTCTTGCCGGAGGATCCCCTCGCGCCCGAGCAATGGCATCTGCTGCAATTGGGCAACATCCAGCGCGTCTGGAGCGAGTTCACGGGCCTGGGCATCCATGTCGGCGTCTATGACGACGGCATCCAGTTCACCCATCCCGACCTCACCGACAATTACGATGCCACGCTTCATGTGGTGATCGGGCCGACCACCTTCAGCGGCGCCAAAGTCGGCAACGTGGGCCACGGCACCGCGGTGGCCGGGCTGATCGCGACGGCACGCTCGGCATCGCCCTTGGCGCCAGCATTACCGGGGTCAACATCTTCGACCCGGCCAGCGCCCTGTTCAACGGTGCGGGGGTGCCGGCCGGCTTCTGCGACGCCATCGCCCATACGTGGTGAACAATTCCGGGGGCTCGACGCCGAGCTACAGCGCCGGCCAGAACCTCAACACCGGCGAGTTCTCGGCGCAGACCGTGGCGGGCTGGAACTCGGCGGCGGCCACCGGCCGCGGCGGGCTCGGCACCATCGTGGTCAAGTCGTCCGGCAACGAGCGGGTTTGCTGCAGTGTCGCCTTCACTGGCGATGCATCAGGAGACTCGCTGAGCAGGATCGAGGACCTTTGGGGATCCTCGGCAGCTGACACCTTGATCGGCGATGCCGGCAATAACTCCCTGCTCGGCTTCGACGGCGATGACCTGCTGCTCGACCTTTCGGCGATCGATGTCGATCTGACTATGGGGGGGGAATCAGTCCTTCACTTTCGGCGGCACGACGGCCACCCCAGGCGCGGCCTCAGCCGGCCAGTTGTTCACTTTCCAATCGGGCGGCAACACCTTCGTCAGCGGGGGTATCGATGGCGACGCAGTGCGCGACTTCCTGATCGAGCTGACATCCCTGCTCACGCTGACCGCGCCCAGCTTCATCGTATGGCGGGGCGACCACACGCTTGGTCAGCGCGCCCTTACCTCGCCCGGCTGATGCAGAACGCCACGATTCCCGCCAGCGCGCGGCGCGCCTCACCGTCGGGAAACAGGTCGAGCCCCGCCAGCGACGCGTCGCCATAGGCCTGCGCCCGCCCCACCGTGTCGGCGAAGGCATGGTGCTTTTGCATCAGCGCGATGGCGCGCGGCAGGTCGGCCTCGGTCTGATCGCCATCTTCCAGCGTGCGGCGCCAGAAGTCGCGCTCCTCCGCCGTGCCGCGCTGGAAGGCGAGCAGCACGGGCAGCGTAATTTTGCCCTCGCGGAAATCATCACCGACGGTCTTGCCCAGGCTCTCCTGAGTCGCGGAATAGTCGAGCGCATCGTCGATCAGTTGGAACGCCACGCCGAGATTGTGCCCGTAGGCGCGAAGCGCCTTCTGCTGCGCCGGCGGGCAGCCTGCGACGATTGCGCCGACCTCGGCCGAGGCCGCGAACAGTGCGGCCGTCTTGCCCTCGATCACCGCGAGATACTGCTCTTCGGTGCTGCTGGTGTCGTTCTGCGTGATGAGTTGCAGCACCTCGCCCTCCGCGATGGTGGCCGAGGCGCCGGAGAGGATGCCGAGCACTTCGAGCGAGCCGTCCTCCACCATCAGCTCGAAGGCGCGCGCGAACAGGAAATCGCCGACCAGCACGCTGGCCTGGTTGCCGAACAGCGCATTTGCACTCGCCTGGCCGCGGCGCAGCGCGCTTTCGTCCACCACATCATCGTGCAGCAGCGTGGCCGTGTGGATGAACTCGATGCAGGAGGCCAGTGCGACATGCCGCTGCCCCTCGCTGTAGCCGCCGAGCCTGGCGGCGGCGAGCGTGAGCAGCGGGCGCAGTCGCTTTCCGCCGGCGGCGACGATATGCGCGCCGATCTGGGGGATGAGCGCGACGGGGCTGTGCATACGGGCCACGATCAGCCGGTTGCAGGCCTCCAGATCCTCCGCAACCAGGGACATCAGCGCGGCGAGCGCATCCTCGCCAGTGGCTTGGTTCGACGTGACGGGGGAGCTCTGCGCTTCGGACAGCGGCACGCGGTCTTGACCTCGGTTCAGGGGATGGCAACTTACTCAGGCCCTCACATGGGGACAAGCTGGCGAGGGAGAAGCGCCTGCCATGCGCGTACTGCTCGCCACAACCAACCCCATCCGCCTGTCTTTTCTGGTTGCGCTGCTGCGCGATGCGGGCTGCGCGCCGGTGGTGCTGGATCAGCACATGAGCGCGCTGGAGGGTGGCATCGGCGCTTTCCCCCGACGCCTCGCCGTGACCGAGGAGGAGTTCGCCCGCGCCCATCGTGTGCTGCGCGAGGCTGATGAATCTGAGGGTCTGTGCTGACCGAGGACAAGTTGCTCGGCGGCCGGGTGCGCCTGCGCCAGCCGGCGGAGGGGCTGCGCGCCGGGCATGATGCGGTGCTGCTTGCGGCCTCCGTGCCGGCGAAGCCCGGGCAGATTGTGCTGGAGCTCGGCTGCGGCAGCGGCGCGGCCTTCCTGTGCCTGATGGCGCGCGTGCCAGATCTGCGGGCGATCGCCGTGGAGCGCGTGCCGCTGCTGGCAGAACTGGCGCGGGAGAATGCGGCGCTCAACGGCGTGGCGGACCGGGTGCAGGTGATCGAGGGCGACATCGCCGACCCGGCGCTGCGCAGCGCCCTGCCGCGCGTGGCGCATGGCTTCGCCAACCCGCCCTATTGGCCCGCTGGCACGAAGCCGCCCGACGCATTGCGCCGCGACGCGACGCATGAGGACGACACCGCTCTGCCCGACTGGGCCAACTGCCTCGGTGGCGCGGTGACGCAGGGCGGCAGCGCCACCTTCATCCTGCCGGCGGCGCGCTTCGCGGAGGGTGCTGCGGCGCTGACCGCCGCACGCTTCGGCAGCCTCGCACTGCTGCCGCTCTGGCCCAGGGCGGCTGTGGCCGCGAAGCGCGTGCTGCTCGCGGGTCGCGCCGGCGGCAGGGGGCCGGCGCGGGTGCTGCCGGGCCTGGTGCTGCATGGCGATTCGGCGGCCGAGGCCGTGCTGCGCGAAGCCGCTTCGCTGCCCCTTTAGGCCACGCGCATCCGCCCCGCGGCGTAGCGCGCCAAGCCAGGGGCCAGCCCGGCGCCCGCCACCAGCAGGCCCGGCGCGCGGCCGATCAACGCGGCGATGCCGCCCGCCATCCGCATCGGGCCGGCCACTTGCGCCGCCCATGCCGCGTGATGCTGCATCGGCGACTGCGCCGCCAAAATCGCCTCGGCAGCACGGATGCCGGAAT
>JBBSCP010000328.1:0-5408 GCA_038250135.1 Acetobacterales bacterium
CAAAGGCTCGCCACCTGCGGGATGATCGGGCGGAGGAAATCCGGCGCCTGCTTGCCGCCCTTCATGCCGACCAGCACATGCACAGGACGATCGGCGAAGGCCTCGGCCAGATGCTCGGCCACCACCAGGCCCGCGCCGGCATTGTGGCCGCCATCGAGCCAGAGCTCCCAGCCCGCCGGCAGGAGCGCCGCGAGGCGTCCGGTCAGGCGCTGCATCCTGGCCGGCCATTCGGCACCGGCGAGGCCCTGTCGGATGGCGGCGTCGGTGAGCCAGGGCGGGTTCCAGGCGCGCAACGCGGCGATGGCGATTCCCGCATTGTCGGCCTGGTGCGGGCCGGGCAGTGCCGGCGGCGGCAGGTCGAGCGTGCCGGCGGCGTCGGCGTAGGTCAGGCCAGGTTCAGCCTTGCGCCGAACCTCCCAGGCCTGCCCGCGCGCCAGCAGCGGCGCGCCCTGCGACGCAGCCTCGGCGCGGATGACCTCCATCGCCTCCGGCCGCTGCAAGCCGGTGGCGCAGGGCACGCCGGGCTTGATGATGCCGGCCTTCTCACCCGCGATTTTCGCCAGCGTGTCGCCGAGGAATTCCATGTGGTCCATGGAGATGCTGGTGATCGCCGTGGCAACCGGGCGATCCACCACATTCGTCGCATCGAACCGCCCGCCCAGCCCGACCTCCAGGACCAGCAGATCGGCCGGCACGGAGGCGAACAGGTGCATCGCGACAGCGGTCGTCACCTCGAACACCGTGATCGGCGCGCCATCGTTCGTTCGCTCGACATGTTCGAGCGCCGCCGCCAATGCCGCCTCCTCCACCAGCCGGCCTGCCAGTCGGATGCGTTCGTGGAATCGCACCAGATGCGGGGAGCTATAGACATGCACGCGCAGCCCCGCCGCCTCGGCGATGGCGCGCAGGAAGGCGCAGGTGCTGCCCTTGCCGTTGGTGCCCGCGACATGGATCACCGGCGGCAGCCGCCGCTCCGGATGTCCGAGCGCAGCCAGGCAGCGTTGCAATCGGCCGAGGCTGAGGTCGATCAGCAGCGGATGCAGCGCGTGCAGGCGTTCGATGATCGCTTCGCTGCGAGAATCTGGCAGCGGCGTCACGCGGGTTTCGTGGCCTCGGCGACGATTTCCTCCGGCGCGGGCAAGGCAGGCAGTTCGGGCTCCGCCGCCAGTGGCAGGGGCTCGCGCAGCAGGGAGATCACGCGAGAGAGCGTGGCCCGCATGTCGGCGCGCTTCACCACCATGTCGAGGATGCCATGCGCCAACAGGTATTCGGCGCGCTGGAAGCCCTCCGGCAGCTTTTCGCGCACCGTCTGCTCGATGACCCGCGCGCCGGCGAAGCCGATAAGCGCGCCGGGCTCGGCGATCTGGATGTCGCCGAGCATCGCGAAACTGGCCGTCACACCACCCGTCGTCGGATCGCACAGCACGACGATGAAGGGCAGCCCGGCCTCCTTCACCATGCGCGTCGCGATGACGGTGCGCGGCATCTGCATCAGGCTGATCGTGCCTTCCTGCATCCGCGCGCCACCGGAGGCGGTGAAGACGATCAGGGGCGCATCCTGCAACACGGCGAGCTTCGCGGCGGTGACCAGCCCCTCACCTGCGCCCGCACCCATCGAGCCGCCCATGAAGGCGAATTCGAAGGCGGCAACCACGGCCTTGCGGCCCTCGATCGAGCCCTGCGCGACAACGACGGCGTCATCCATGGCCAACTTCTGCTGCACGTCCTTCAGACGCTCAGCGTAGCGGCGCTGGTCCCGGAAACGCAGCGGGTCGGCCGGCGCCCTCGGCAATTCGATTCGCGACCAGCCCTCGTCCAGCGTCGCCTTGATGCGCGCCTGGGCGGAGAGCCGCATGTGATGGCCGCAATGCGTGCAGCAATGCAGGTTCCGCTCAAGGTCGCGGTGGAAGATCATCTGCTCGCAGGACGGGCATTTGTGCCACAGATTTTCCGGCACTTCCCGCGGTCCGCCAAACAGCGCCTTCACCTTCGGCAGCGCCCAGTCCGAGATCCAGTTCATTGCTCTCACGCCCTCAAGCGCCGGGCGCGCGCCTCCGCGCGCTTGGCTCGCAGGACTGCCGGCGGCGCCCATCCGGGCGCTCGGCAGGCGCGGATTGCGCTTGCCGCCAGTCCTGAGGGGCAGGTAGGGGCAATCCTCCCTGGGGTGCAAGAGGGGCGGTCAGCGTTGGACCGGCGGATCATCGGCCACAACGCGCGAATGCGCCGAGCCCACCATGACACCCGGCTCCGCGCCCGTTATAGACCCCGCCGATGACCTGGGTTGATGGCGTGGTCCTGGCGGTGCTGCTGATTTCGGCGGCGCTCGCCTTTTTTCGTGGGTTGGTGCGGGAAGTGCTGGGCGTGGGCGCCTGGGCGGGCGCGGTCGTGCTCGGCATCCTCGCCGAGCCGCACGTGCAGCCCTTGATCGCGCCGCAGGTCGATCCGCCCTGGCTCGCCAGCGGTCTCGCCGTCGGCGGCGTGTTCCTGGTGGTGCTGATTTTCCTGAAGCTGATCATCGCCTGGCTGGCGGGCCATGTCCGCCGATCGGTGCTCGGCGGGGTGGATCGCGCCCTTGGGATGGTGTTCGGCCTGGCGAGGGGTGCCTTCGTGGTGGTGGCTGCCTATATCGTGGCCGGGCTCGGACTGCCCGCGGCGGATCGGTGGCCAGAGCCGGTACGCCACGCCCGCAGCCTGCCACTTGCTGCCGAGGGCGCTCGGTGGCTCGTGGCGCAGCTGCCTGAGGATCTGCGCCCCCGACTGCCCGAAGGCGCGGACCGCCAGGAACCGACCATGGACCAGCTGCTTCGCCCCCCCGCGCGCGGCCGGACCTGAAGGACCATCATGAGCCTCAGCACCACCAACCCCCTTCTGGGTCCGGCCTTCGACGAGGATGACGACCACCCGCATGAGGAATGCGGCGTCGTCGGCGTCTGGGGCAGCATGGATGCCGCCGCACTTACCGCGCTTGGCCTGCATGCGCTGCAGCATCGCGGGCAGGAGGCGGCGGGCATCGTCTCCCTCCAAAGCAGTGGCCAATTCCACGCGCATAAGGGTCGCGGGCTGGTGGGCGACAATTTCGGCGATGCGGCGGTGATCGCCGGCCTGCCCGGTCATGCCGCGGTCGGCCACAACCGCTACGCCACCACCGGCGAAACGGCGCTTCGCAACGTGCAGCCGCTCTACGCGGATTTTGAATTCGGCGGCTTGGCCGTGGCGCATAACGGCAACCTCACCAATGCCCATGTGCTCAAGCGCGCCCTGGTGCGCCGCGGCTGCCTGTTCCAGTCCACGACCGATAGCGAGGTGTTCATCCACCTCATCGCCATCAGCCTCTACAGCACCGTGACCGATCGGCTGATCGACGCGCTGAAGCAGGTGCAGGGCGCCTATAGCCTGGTGGCGCTGCACAATGGCGCGCTGATCGGGGCGCGCGATCCGCTCGGCGTGCGGCCCCTCGTGCTCGGCAAGCTGGCGACCGGCGGCCATGTGCTCGCCAGCGAGACCTGCGGGCTCGACATCATCGGCGCCGATTTCGTGCGCGACGTCGAACCCGGGGAGATCGTGCTCATCGACGATGACGGCGTGCGCAGCCTCAAGCCCTTCGTTCGCACCGCCAGCCGCTTCTGCATCTTCGAGTACATCTACTTCGCCCGTCCCGACAGCGTGGTCGAGGGCACGCCGGTTTATGATACGCGCCGAAAAATTGGCGCCGAGTTGGCGCGCGAAAGTGGCGTCGAGGCCGATGTCATCGTCCCCGTCCCCGACAGCGGCGTGCCCGCCGCCATGGGCTACGCGGCCGAGGCCGGGCTGCCCTACGAGCTCGGCATCATCCGCAACCACTATGTCGGGCGCACCTTCATCGAGCCGACGGACCAGATTCGCAACCTCGGCGTGAAGCTCAAGCACAGCGCCAATCGCTCGGTCCTCGCCGGCAAGCGCGTGGTGCTGGTGGATGATTCCATCGTGCGCGGCACGACCAGCCGCAAGATCGTGGAGATGGTGCGCCAGGCCGGCGCGATGGAGGTGCATATGCGCATCTCCTCACCGCCGACGACCCATTCCTGCTTCTACGGCATCGACACGCCGGAGCGTTCGAAGCTTCTCGCCGCGAAACACAATGTCGCGGAGATGGCGCAGATCATCGGCGCCGACAGCCTGGCCTTCATCTCGATCGACGGGCTGTACCGCGCGCTCGGCCGCGATGGGCGCGATCCCGTGGCGCCGGCCTTCTGCGACGCCTGCTTCACCGGCGACTACGCCATCCCGCTGGTGGACCAGCAGGACAATTCCGAACGCCCCCTTCCCCTGCTCCAGGCCGCGAATCGCTGATGTTGCTGCCACTGCAAGACCGGGTCGCCCTCGTCACCGGGGCGTCCAGAGGCATCGGCGCCGCGCTGGCGGTGGAGCTGGCGCGGCTTGGCGCGCAGCTCGTGCTGATCGCGCGCACCCAGGGCGGGCTGGAGGAAACCGATGACGCCATCCGCGCCGCCGGCGGCAAGCCGGCCACGCTGCTGCCGCTCGACCTGCACAAGGACGCCGAGAAGCAGCTCGACCTGGTCGGCCCCTCCATCGTGCAGCGCTTCGGGCGGCTGGATATCCTGGTGCATAATGCCGGCGTCCTCGGCAAGCTGACCCCCGTGGCGCATATCGAGCCGCGCGACTGGGCCGAGACGGTCGCGGTGAACATGACGGCGGCCTGGCGGCTGATCCGCACCTGCGATCCACCGCTGCGTGCCGCCGAGGCCGGACGCGCCGTTTTTGTCACCAGCGGGCGGGTGCTGCGGCCGCGCGCCTTTTGGGGCCTCTACGGCGCCAGCAAGGCGGGCATGGAACATCTGGTCCAGACCTGGGCGCAGGAGGTCGAGAACACGGCGCTGCGCGTCAACCTCGCCGATCCGGGCGTGGTCGCCACCAACCTGCGCGCCATGGCGATGCCCGGCGAGAACCCGGGGAGCCTGCCGAGCCCGGCCGACATCGCCCCCGGCCTCGCCGCGCTGTGCCTGCCGGCCGAGGTACGCCACGGCGCGCGTATCGACGTGGTGCCGCGCGCGGCTTAGCGCACTATCGGTTCAATTGAACCGATTTCGTGCGCTAAAAACACCTGAATCTAAAGCACGGACTTTGGTTCAAACGATTCCGTTTGAACCAAACGTGCTTTAGGTTAAAGCACTATCCGCTAATACATCGCGGCCGCGCCGCGACCAGTGTGAGCGGATTTCGTGGCGTAGATTCAATAGTTTCTAGAGCACCCGTTGCGGTTCCAGGCGTGTGCGGTTCGTGAGCAGCAGCAGCGAATCCTCGGATCGGCGCAGCAGGTCGGGCGCGTTGGAGTCGATGACGCGCGCATGAAAATTGAGCTCGCGCAACGGAAAGCGGGCCCCGATGGCCGCCAGTAGTGCGGCAGGACC
>JBBSCP010000329.1:0-5393 GCA_038250135.1 Acetobacterales bacterium
ACTCACGAGCGAAACCAGGACGCCGCGCATGGAGGTCTCCTTGTGTTCGGAAGCGCTCCTGAAACGCACCAAGCCTTGCCGGGTTGCACCGCCGGGTTTTATTGGTGCAACCAGGGCGCTCATCGCACGTTTGGAAGCACACGCGTTTGCGCTGCGCTAATCTCCCTCGGGACGAAAATTCAATGATCGCCCTTCGCGACACGCTGAGCCATGCCCCGCCGGAGATCACACGATGAGCGCCAGCGGCGAAGTCATTCAGTGAAACGCGCGGCGATCCGGTGAAGGCAGCCCTCGTTGTCAACGACAAGGCCGGAAGTCTCACCAGCCTCGAGCAGCCCCGTGCCGCCTTAATGACGGCGCTTGCCGCGTCCGGCTTCGCCCTCGGCGACGCCGGAAGCGAAGGCGCGTCGCTTGAGGAACAATGGGCGGCCATCGAAGCCAGCGACGCGGAGGTCGTGTTCGTCGCCGGCGGGGACGGCACGCTCCGGGACGCTGCGGCGCGGCTGATCGGCGGCCCGCGTGCGCTGGCGCCGCTGCCCGGCGGTACGATGAACCGCTTCTGCCACCGCCTCGGCCTGCCGGACGATCCCGTTGCCGCGGCCGAGGCCTACCGTCCCGGCCCCATGATGGCGTTCGACGTGGCCACCGCCAATGGCGAAGTTTTCCTCTACCAGAGCATTGTCGGAGCGCCGACGCGGCTGATGCGCTTCCGCGAGATGCAGCGTGGCAATGGCGCGCGTGGCTGGTGGCCGCTGTTGTGCGCGGTGCTGCGCGAACTTGCCCGTCCCTCCTCCAGCGGTCTCATCATACGGACCGGGGTGCGCGAGCGCATGCGCGGCCATGCCGCGGTAATCACCATGCCCGAGCCTGAGCAGCCGGTGATGCTGACCCTCGACCTCGCGCGCCAGGGCGGCAGCTATGTCAGGCTGCGCCAAGCCATCGGCTGGCTGCGCGGCCAGCTCGGCGAGGATGCCGCGGTTGCGACACGGCGCCACACCCACATGGTCGTGCACGGCGCGCGCTGGCTTCGCTTGAGCCTGGATGGCGAGATGCGCCTGGTGAGAGGGCCGGTGCGGTTTCGAATACGCCCGGGCGCCCTGCGCGTGCTCGCGCCGCCGACCCCTGCCTGATGGCGCGCATCGCCCATCTGTCCGACCTGCATTTTGGCGAGGAGGATGCTGCCCAGACGCGCGAGCTCGCCGAGGACATCCGCGCGCAGGCGCTCGATGCGGTGGTGGTCAGCGGCGATCTGACTCGCCGCGCCACCCGGGGCGAGTTCGCCGCCGCCAGCCAGTTCCTCGAGGCACTGGGCGCACCGCTGCTTGTCGTGCCAGGCAACCACGACATTCCGCGCTACGATCTGTATGACCGTTTTTTCCACCCGCGGCGGCGCTGGCTGGCGGCGCGGCCGGCCGCCTACCAGGATTTGCTGGAACTCGAGGGCCTGCGGCTCATCGGGCTCGACAGCGTGAGCCGCGCGCAGTGGCACCTCGATTGGGCGGCGGGCGCGATTTCCGATGCCCGGCGCGCCCGATTGGCCGAGGCATTGGCTCGGCCCGCGGAAGGCGCGACGGTGCTGGTCTGCCACCACCCGCTGCGCCACCCGCCCTGGGCGCAGGCGCGTCGGGCGCCGCGGAACGCCGAACTCACCATCTCGCTGCTGCAGGCGAACGACGTTGCGGCTGTGCTCTGCGGGCATCTTCACCGGCCCGAAATCACCGAGCTTGGCCCTGCCGGGCCCTTGCAGATCGTGGCGCCGAGCGCGCTGTCGCCGCGCGGGGATGGCCGGCCGAACGGATGGGTTCTGATGACCGCCGGGCCGGGAGGGCTCGACATCACCCTAAGGGAATGGCGCGAAGGGGCCTGGAGCAGCCGCGCTATGGCGTCCGGCTGAGAGCGCCACCCGGCACCTGAAACGCCGGAGCCAGGCCGCGCTTCCCTTTGGGCCTGGACCATTGCCGCCGTGCCGCCTTACGCGGCCGGCCCAGACGCGCGCCGCCCTCCGCCCGCACGCGTCGGCGATCACCGTCCGCGCCATCGGCGGGCTCGGCTGCAGGGACGCTCATGGTTGCGGCAGCGGCTGGAGGCTCCCCGCTTCCTTGCCGACACGCTCGGCATCGAGGGCGGCGAGGTCACCCCGCCTTGTGCCCAGCCCCTCGGCAGCGAAGGTCTCGCCGACTTTCAGCGCGTCGCCGAGCCGGCGATGCATCTCCACCGACAGACGGATCGCGCCGCCTTCGGCCAGAATCACGCCCATGCCCTCGCCCTGGGGCGTGAGCAGGGAGGCCATGACGCGTCCTGCGAGCTGGAAGCGCTCAAGTCCTGGCTGGCTGGCGACGAACCAGGCAGGCCGTTCCACGAAACTGGCGGGCTCGGTTTCCGTCTTAGCCCAGGCGAGCATCAGCACCACCGCGGCATTGCGCGCGCGGATGCCCCACACGCAAATCGGTGCGCCGGGTTCGATCGCGGCCACCAGAGCTTCCGCCTCGGAGGTCGGGAAGACAAATTGCGTGCCCTCGCGGAACAGGCCGCGATCGATGCTGCCGGAGGGAGCCACGATCCAGCGATCCAGCCGCCCGCTGTAGGAGGGGAGTTGCGTCGGATCGAACCAAAGGCCGGCAGGCACGCGGGCCACCGCCGGCATGGCCAGGCACGTGGTCGTTGCCGCGAAAATCAGCTGACGCCTCTGGAGCATGTAAGTGCTTCCTGGATGCTGGAGTGAAGGCTGCGGGCTGACTTCGCTGCGCATAAGCGAACCCCGGAACTGATTTGCGGTACTGGCGTTCGAACGCGTTTCGGGGCTTCCGGTTGCAGCAGGTCAGGGCAGCGGGACATACCCGGCCGAGACGGCTTGGTAGGTGAAGGTCGCCAGCATGAAGTGGTCGAAGGGCTTGCGCATGACGAAGGCGGGCTCGATCCCCTCGGCCTTCAACAGATCCTGCGGATAGGCCGTGACGAAAATGACCGGCACCTTGGTTTGGCTCAGGATACGCCGAACGGCCGCGATGCCGTTGCCGCCACGGCCAAGGTTGATGTCAGCCAGGATTAGCCCCGGCGACCGCTCGGCGGCGATGCGAACGGCCTGCGCCTCGGTACCGGCAACGCCGATCACGGTGTGGCCGCAGGATTCGACCAGCAGGCGCAGATCCATGGCGATGATCGGCTCGTCCTCGATGATCAACACGCTGGTCACCACCGCGGACTTCACGGCTTCGCGCGCTGCCGCCAGTCGCTCCGCCGCTTCCGCCGCGTCGAGCCCAACCACGCGGGCAGCGTCTTCGAGGGAGAATGCCTCAACCGAGGTCAGCAGCAGCAGGTGGCGCGCCCAGGGCGGCATCGCGCCGCGGCCATCGCCCGGGTCGCTCAGCCGCGTGATGGCGGCATACAGCGAGGCGCGTGGCGTCAGATCACCGTCCAGTTGGCCGAGGGCGCGCGCGACCAAGCCATCGCCTTCCGCCTGTTTGCCCGTCAATGCCCGGGCGTATCGCCGCGCAAAGGGGATCAGCCCGATCAGGTCAGCGGTGGCATTCATGTTTCGATCTCCCGCCAATGGTGCACCCATGCCGCAGACTTGGACACGGCCAAGCACAAGGGTTTGCGCTGGTTTCGGTTTCGCCGGCTCATCGCCATGGAAACCAGGCTAAAGTGGAATAGTTGCGCAGCAGGAGGCGCCCCGCCCGATCAACACATTGTCATGCAACGCCAAGTAATGGTCGGGGTTCCGCCGAGGTGACAAGGGAAGGAACCCTTCAAATGGACCTCATCGAGACCCAGGACACGATGCAAGCTACTGACACCAAGACTCTCGCCACGCAGGAGTTTCATGACCAATTGATCGCGGTGCTGCCTTCGCTGAGGCAGCAGGCGATGGCGCTTACCCGCAACGCGCACGACGCCGACGATCTGGTTCAGACTGCCGTGGGGAACGCCCTGGCCGCGAAAGCCTCGTTCATGCGGGGGACGAGCTTCCGTGCCTGGATGGGCAGCATTCTGCGCAACCGCTTCCTTTCGGACTACCGCCGACGCCGGCCGACGACGAGTCTCGAAGACGCGCCGGACGCTTCGCTCGCCCGCAGCGGCCGGCAGCAGGAAAGCCTCGCGGTGCAGGAATTGCAGCGTCATCTGGGGCGACTGCCAGCCGACCAGCGGCTGCTCCTAATCATGATTTCCGTCCAGGGCATGTCCTACGAGGAAGCCTCGGAGCAGTTTGGCGTGCCGGTCGGCACGTTGAAGGCACGCGTCTCGCGTACCCGCGCACAGTTGCGTGCCTGGCTGATGGGTGAGGTTGAGAAGGCGCCCAAGGAGGTAACAGCGCCGCGTCGCCGCGCGATGCCTTCCCCCCAGATGGACGCCAGCCCCGTTCTGATCATCTAGGGAAGGCAATGAACAACCACCTGAGAGCCTGTGGAAAGGAATGGCCTTTCCTTTCTCCTGGAAAGCCGGCTTTACGGAGCGAAGCCTCCTGTCGTGGCGGTAGGCATGCCGCGTCCGATGCGGCCTTCGACGTGTGGCTTAACCATGGGCTGACTGGCATGTTCGCCCATGTGGCGGAGGAGCCGATCCCTCCGGAGCTGATCACCCTGATCGAAACCTGTCGCCGGGCGTCCTGACCTAAACACCGCCGGTCCGCGCCGCCTCCTCACCCTGGGTTCCATCGCTGGTTGAGTGAAACGAAACGATATCAATGGCTTGGTGGTGGGCGCTGACGGGATCGAACCGCCGACCACCTGTGTGTAAGACAGGCGCTCTACCGCTGAGCTAAGCGCCCCGCCCAACTCCGCCTAGCCTGTCCGTCGCTGGTCGCCAAGACCACCCCAAAGAAGAAAGGCCGACCTTCGCAGGCCGGCCCTTTCGCCGTTCGAGGTTGCGAAGCCTCAGTTCACGGCATCCTTCAGGCCCTTGCCCGCCTTGAAGCGCACGCTCGTCGAGGCGGGGATCTTGATCTCCTCGCCAGTGCGCGGATTGCGACCCTTGCCGGCCTTGCGCTTGGAAGTCGAGAAGGTTCCGAAGCCGACCAGGCGCACTTCGCCCTCCTTATTCGCCAGCGCCTTCGTGATCGCCGTGAACACCGCGTCGAGCACGTCGCCGGCCTTCGCCTTGGGCATGTCGCCCGCTTCGGCGACGACGGCCACCAGATCCTGCTTATTCATCCAGACCCCCCTTTGGGTTGCTTTAGTGGACTTTTCCGGGCGCCCGACTCCGGGCATCCGAGGGGTCACACTAGGCAGGCGTATTTTGACCCGTCAACGCCAGGGGGACCGATTCGTGGCGGATAACCGCCAACTCCGTGACCTCTGCTGCGGCGAAGCCACGCGCTGTGCCGAACTTTGCCGAGGCAGCACACAAAACCTGATGCAATGCCTCGAAAAAAAGGGCGCAGACCTTCCGGCCTG
>JBBSCP010000330.1:0-5385 GCA_038250135.1 Acetobacterales bacterium
GCACCGTGGCGAAGAAATCCCCGTAGCGCTGCGCATATCGCGCATTCTGATACGCCGTGAGATCCGCCTGGCAGCGCGCCACCAGCGCCTCGATGGTCTCTGGCGCGGCCGAAATCGCGTGCCGGCCTTCCAACTGCGCGCGCCGGCCGAGCGCAAAGGCCGCGAGGTTGCGCGCCACTGCCGCGCCATTGAGCGTGATCGCCCGCTCCAGCGCCGTCGCGCTCACGGGCACCAGCCCGCGCTGAAACGCCACGCCGAGCAGCCAGATGTTGAGGAATATCGCATCCCCAAGCTGCTCCACCACCTCGCTCGCCGCCTCCAGCGCGAGCGTATCGCGCGAGGCCGTACGCAGGCTGTCGAGCATCGCGCCGGTGTCGTAGCGCGTGGAGGTGTCGCGCACGAAAAGCGAGGTCGGTGCCATCTCCACATTGACCACCGTCGCACTGCGCGCCCTCGAGAGCAGTGGCCGCGCGTTGCGGCCGTGCGCGATGACGAGGTCGGACGCGATCAGCAGATCCGCCTGGCCGGCGCCGATGCGCGGCGCAGCGATGGCCTCCTCACTCGTGCCAGGAAGCCCGATGCATAATTGGACATACACACCGCCGCCCTTCTGCGCGAAGCCGAGCGTATCGACGCTGCGCGAGGGCCGGCCATCGAGATGCGCGGCCATGGCGAGGATCGCGCCGACCGCCGTGACACCCTGCCCGCCAATGCCCGCGATGAGCACATTCCACGCCACGCCATCTGGCGGAACGGGCAACACCGGTTCAGGCAGCGCGCCCTCCACCACCGGCGTCGCCGGCATGACCGGTTCCGCGCCCAGCAGCGTCACGAAAGACGGACAAAATCCCTGCACGCAGGACAGGTCCTGGTTGCAGGCGGATTGGTCGATACGGCGTTTCTGGCCCCAAGGCGTGGCCAGCGGCTCCACGGCGATGCAGTTCGAGACTCGCGAGCATTCGCCGCAATCCTCGCAAACGCGCGGATTGATCACGGCGCGGCGCTCGGCTTTTTGCGCCATGCCGCGCTTGCGCTTGCGACGGCGTTCCGTCGCGCATTCCTGGTCGTAGATCAGGCCGGAGACGCCCTTCACCTCGCGCAGTTCGCGTTGCACCGTGTCGAGCGTGCTGCGATGGTGGAACGTCACGCCGGCGGGCAGCATCGCATCACCGCGATGCCGGTCCGGATCATCGGCGACGATGGCGATGCGTTCCACGCCTTCGGCGCGCAACTGCGCGGCGATGCGCGGCACCGTCATGTTGCCCTCGACGTGCTGGCCGCCGGTCATCGCCACGGCGGAATTCACCAGCAGCTTGTAGGTGATGTTGGCCCGCGCCTCGACCGCCGCGCGCAGCGCAAGCGAGCCCGAATGCGCCCAGGTGCCATCGCCGAGATTGGCGAAGATGTGTGCCTCATCGGTGAAGTGCATGAGGCCGAGCCAGGGCGCGCCCTCCCCGCCCATCTGCGTGAAGGGGAGCGATTCGCGCTCGGGCATCTTCGTCACCAGCCAGTGGCAGCCGATTCCGGCGAGCGCGCGCGAGCCTTCGGGCACGCGTGTCGAGGTGTTGTGCGGGCAGCCGGGGCAGAAGAAGGGACCGCGTTCGGTCAGTGGCGCCGCCGCCGCGTTCTCCAGCGCCGTGATCTCGGCAAGGCGTGCGCGCAACCGTTCGGTGTGCAGGCTTTCGGGCAGGAAGCGCACCAGCGCGCGGGCGATCTCGGCGCTGTCGAGTTCCGTCAGTTCCGACAGCAGCGGCGCGCCCATGCCATCGTGTTTGCCCTGGATGCGTGGCCGATCGGGCAGCGCGTAGAGCGCCTGCTGCAACTGCGTCTCCAGGAAGGCGCGCCGATCCTCGATCACCAGCACGTCTTGCAGCCCCCGCGCGAAGGCGCGCGCGCCCTCGACATCGAGCGGCCAGGCGAGGCCGACTTTCCAGATGCGCAGCCCATGGTCGCGCGCCATCTCCGGCGTGATGCCGGCATCGGCGAGCACCTGGCGCAGCGATGCAAAAGCCTTGCCGCGCACCGCGATGCCCAAGCGCGCGGCGGCGCTGTCCACGATCAGCTTGTCGAAGCCGTTGGCGCGGGCAAAGGCCTGCGCGGCGGGCAGCTTGAACAGGCGCAGCCGGCGTTCCTGGGCGATGGCCGAATCCGGCACGCGCAGTCCAAAACCATCGGGCGGGATCGCCACGTCATCGGGGATGGTCGTGGCGTAGCGCGCGGCATCGACTTGCATGGTCGCGGCCGCATCCATCGTCTCCGCGACGCATTTGATGCCTACCCACAAACCGGAAAAACGCGACAGCGCAATGCCCTTCACGCCGAATTCCAGCACCTCCGCCACTTCGGCCGGATCGAGCATCGGCATCTCGACATCGGCGAAGCTGTACTCGCAGCCGGAGGTGACGGTGGAGGATTTAGCCGCCGGATCGTCGCCAGACAGCGCGATGACGCCGCCGCGCGGCGCGGTGCCGGTCGCATTCGCATGGCGCAGCACGTCGCCGCTGCGATCCACGCCAGGACCCTTGCCGTACCAGATGCCGAACACGCCCTCGGCCCGCGCGCCGGGCGACAGGTGCAATTGCTGCGTGCCCCAGATGGCTGTGGCCGCGAGATCCTCATTCAGCCCGGGACGAAAGACGATGTTCTGCGCAGTGAGGCGCGCCGCCTGCTTCTCGAGCTCCTTGTCGTAGCCGCCGAGCGGTGAGCCGCGGTAGCCGCTGATGAAGCCGCCGGTGTTCCAGCCGAGCGCGGCGTCGATCTGCCGGCGCAGCAGCGGCAGGCGCACCAGGGCCTGGATGCCGGTCAGCACCACGGGCTCGCCCGCCGCGTCCCACCTGTCCTCCAATGTCGCGCCGGGCCTTTGCAGGCTGCCCATCGGTCCGCTCCTCAGGTCACTCCCTGACCTTGGGGAGGATGCGGCGCCGTGCCAAGGGGGCGTGGCTCAATGGCGGGCGGAGTCGGCTTCGTCGAAGTGCCGCTTCGCCAGGAAGAAGGCAAAGCCGACGCCGAAGGCGAACAGCGCCATGCCGAAGACCGAAAGCGCGGTCTGCGTCGCGGCCGCGACGGCGGCGAGGCCGGTGATCGCGACAATGGCGGAAAGCACCAGGAAGTAGATCATTGCGGCGGGTCCTTGCGGGGCGAGAGGGAATCGCGCGAACCGCGCGGGAGATCATCAAACAAAATTCGGGCGGCCGCGCCGTCCAGATCCTCGTACTGCTTGTGGCGGAGCGTCCAGAGGAAGCCAGCGAGGCCGAGCAGCCCGAGAAACAGTGCGGCCGGCACCAGCAACAGCAGCACGTTCATGCGTTGGTCTCCTGCCCGGCGCGAAGCGCGTTGAGGATGACGATGATCGAACTGCTGGCCATCACCACCGCCGCGATCAAGGGTGTGACGAAGCCCAGCACCGCCATCGGCACCGCGACCACATTATAGGCCAGGCTGAAGCCGACGTTCTGGCGTGCCAGCTGCTGGGCCCGTCGCGCCACGCGGATCGCCAGCGGCAAGGCTGAAAGCCCTTCGCCACGCAGCACGATGTCAGAGGCCGCCTGCGCCACATCCGTCCCGGTCGCCGGCGCGGCGGAGACATGCGCCAGCGCGAGGGCTGCGGCATCGTTGATGCCATCGCCGACCATCAGCGTGCGCCGCCCCTCGGCGCGCAGCGCTTCGATGCGCCTTGCCTTGTCGCTCGGCGTGGCGTGCGCCTGCCAGGGGCCGATGCCGGTGGCCGCAGCGGCTGCCTCCACCATGCCGGCGCCATCGCCGGAGAGCAGTTCGGTGTCGAGCCCGAGATCGTGCAGCGCCGCCACCGCCTGCGCCGCGTCGCCGCGCAGCCGGTCGCGGAAGTGGAAGCTCGTCACCATTCCACCCAAGCGGCCATAGTGCAGTGCCATGCCGGAATCGATGTCGCGCGGCAGATCAAGGAACGCTGCGCTGCCGAGGCGCAGATCGCCGCACGTCAGCCCACTGCCGGGCACTTCCTGGACGCCCTCGACGCCCGGCGCCTCCGGGCAGGCGCGCAGCAGCGCCTGCGCCAGCGGGTGGCGGCTGCTGCGGGCGAGGCCGGCGGCCGCACGCAACATCGCGGGATCGTGCGCGGCAGCGTCGAGCAATTCGGGCCGCCCTTCCGTCAGCGTGCCGGTCTTGTCGAGCACCACATGATCGGCGCTGGCGAGGCGCTCCAACGCGGTCGGGGAGGCCACGAGCACGCCGCGCCGGAACAGCGCGCCCACGGCCGCGACCTGCACCGCCGGCACCGCGATCGCCAGGCCGCACGGGCACGTCACGATCAGCGCCGCCACCGCGGGCACCAGCGCCTCCTGCCAGGGCACGCCCAGCAGCAACCACCAGCCGAGGAAGGTGGCGAGCGCCACCGCGATCACCACGGGCACGTAGAGCCGCGCCGCACGATCGGCGATGGAGACATAGCGCCCGCGCCCCTGCTCCGCCTTCTCCAGCAGCCGCGCCAGCGCGGCGAGCGAACCGTCGCGCAGCGCCGCCCGCACGTTGAGCGCGAAGGGCGCGCCCATGTTCACCGCGCCGGCGGGCAGTTCCGTGCCGGCGCTCATCTCGCGCGGCAGACTCTCGCCTGTCGTCGCACTGGTGTCGAGCAGCACTGGTACAGCGGCGTGGCCATCGAGGCGCAGGCGTTCGCCAGCCGCGACCAGCAGCTGGTCCCCCGCCTGCACATTCTCGGCCGGCACGGCGCGCGTGCTGCCATTGGCGAGCAGCAGCGCCACCGTGCCCTCCTGCAACGCCAGCAATTCCGCCACCGCCTGGCGTGCGCGGGCGCGCATCCGCCGGTCCAGCACGCGCCCGGCAAGCAGCAGCGCGAGCAGCGTGGTGGCGCCATCGAACCAGGTGTAGGGGCCGTTGCGCAGCACCTCGCTCACCGACATGGCGGTGGTGGCAAGCACGCCGAGCGAGATGGCGACATCCATGTTCGTGCGGCCGGCGCGCAGCGCGTCAAGGGCCGAGCGATAGAACGGCATGCCGGCGACCAGCACCGTGGGCAGGGCGATCAACGCCGCGAGCCAATGCATCAGCGCACGCGTGTGCTCACCCATGTCCATGCCCGCCCAGACGGGGACGGAGACGAGCATGACGTTCATCGCACCGAAAGCCGCGATGCCCAGGGCTCGGACCAGCGCGCGCCCTTCGGCATCCTCCGTCGCGCGCAGGCAGGCGGGCGACCAGGGCGCCACGCGGAAGCCGAGTTTGCAGATCAGGCCGGCAAGATCGCGCGCGCGCTCGGCAGCGCCGCGCCAGGTGATGGTCAGCCGCCGCGTGGTGAGGGCCGCTCGCGCGCGCAGCGCATCCGGCTCGGCCGCCAGGGCCTGCTCGACCAACCAGACGCAGGCGCCGCAGGTCAGGCCGCCGACGATCAAC
>JBBSCP010000331.1:0-5362 GCA_038250135.1 Acetobacterales bacterium
GGCACTTGCCCAGGCGCGCACCGAGATCAGCTTCTGGCATTACCAGACGGCGAACATCCCCGCGCTGCGTGAGGTGTTGACCGCTTTCCATGAGGCGCATCCGGAAATCCGCGTGACTGACGTGCCGAAGGATGTCGGCACGATCGCCACCGAGGTGCAGGCCGCAGCACTCGCACGGCGCCCGCCCGATGTTGGACAGATCCTCGCGCGCCTCACTGTCGGTCTGGTCCGCAATGCCGGCGCGGTGCCGCTCGATTCAGGCGAGGATCGTGGCGCTTTCCTGAACAACGTGCTGCCGCGCTTTCGCGAGGTCGGCATCCTTGACGGCAAGCCCTATGCCGTGCCGCATTCCTTCGGCACGCCGCTGCTCTACTGGAACAAATCCATCTTTGCCGCCTCCGGGCTCGACCCGGAGAGGGCGCCTGCCGACTGGGACGAACTCGTCGCAATGGGTCGGCAGATCCGCGAACGCACCGGCCGGTACGCGCTGTTCATTTCGCAGGGCGGGCGCGACGTGGCGCCGCAGCAGATGATGGTCAATGCCGGCGCCACCATGCTCTCGCCCGATCTCACACGCGCCACCTTCGCCACACCGGGCGCGATCGCTGCGATGCAACTTTGGCAAGACATGGCGCTGACGCACCGCATCCACGCCACACTGTCTGAACGCGAGCAGACCGCGCTCTGGCTCGGCGGGCAGATCGGCATGTTCGTGGGCTCCGTCGCCAGCTTCCAGGGCTTTCTGCGCGACACCGCCGGCCGTTTCGAGTTCGGCGTCGGCCACTATCCGCTGTGGAAGGGCCAATCGAGACGCGTGCCGAACAGTGGTTCCACGTTGATGGTCTTCGCGCAGAACCCGCAGCGCCGCGCCGCCGCGCTCAAGCTGGTGACCTTCATGATGCGACCGGAAATCACCAACCGCTGGTCCTGGACCTCCGGCTACCTGCCGGTGGCACCAGATCCGCTCGCCGATGCGGGGCTGCGCGGCTATCTGGAGCGTGAGCCGCGCTGGCGCATCCCGGTGGCCCAGATGCAGGACACCGTCATCACGGCGCGCTGGCCGGGCAATCGTGTCGTCGAGATCCAGATCGTGCTGGAGAACATGGTGCAGGCGTTGATGCAGGGCAGCGGCCCGGCCGCCACACTGGTGCCGCGCGCCGAAGCCGAGATCACGCGCCTCATCGCCGAAAGCCGGTGAGTGCCAGCCTCACGCTGGGTCACGCCGAAGCTGCGTTGCGTCCGCGCGCCCGGCGCCACGCTCGGCACTTATTGCCCTGGCTGCTTCTGTCGCCTCTACTGTTGCTGCTCGCGGTCTTCACCTACTGGCCGCTGCTGCACACGATTTATCTGAGCGTGGTCGATGTGCGGCTGTACCAGCCAGACCGTTTTGTGGGCCTGGCGAACTACCAGGGCCTGTTCCGCAGCCCGTCCTTCAGCGCGGCGGCTTGGAACACGGTGATCTACATCGCGCTCTCACTACCGCTCAAGGTGCTTCTCCCGATTCCGATCGCGGTTTTTGTCTGGTGCGCCGGGGCGCGCATGGCAGCGCTGCACCGCTCGATTTTATTCGTGCCGACGCTGCTGTCTTTCGTTGTGGTGTCGATCCTGTGGATCTGGATGCTGAACCCGGTGATGGGCATGTTCCAATCCGTCCTGCGACCGCTCGGGCTGCAGATGCCGGCTCTGCTCTCGGACGCCTCCACCGCCATCTACACCATCATCGGCGTCTCCGCCTGGAAGGTGATCGGTTTCAACGCCCTGTTGTATCTGGCGGGGCTGGCTTCGATCCCGCGCGAGTTGATCGAGTCCATGCGCCTCGACGGCGCGAGCGACTGGCGGATCACGCGCAGCCTTCTGCTGCCGCTGCTCTCGCCCACCATCTATTTCGTTGCCATTACGTCGGTGTTGTTCACCGTGCAGCAGGTCTTCACGCCGATCAACATCATGACCGGCGGCGGGCCGGCCAACGCCACGACCAACCTGTTCTATCTGGCCTACGAGATGGCCTTCGAGAGCTTCAACATCGGCTTCGCCTCCGCCACCGCGCTGCTGCTGTTCATTGGCCTCGGGGCGCTGGCGGCGCTGAAGGCCTGGCTGCTCGGCCGGCGCGTGCACTATGCGTAACGCCGCGCCGCTGACGCTGACACCGCCCTGGCGCGCGATCGGCAACATCGTTCTTTTTATTGCTACGCTCTCCATCGTGGTGCCGCTGCTGCTGGTGATCGCCACCAGCCTCAAGCCGCCCACCGAGATCCATGGCGGCCTTCCCTGGCCGCAGGAACCGACACTCGGCAACTATGGCGACGTCTTCGACAAGATTCCGCTCGGCCTGTATTTCTGGAACAGCGCCGCCACCACGGCGCTGCGCGTCGGCGGGCAGCTGGCGGTGGCGCTGCTCGCCGCCTATGCCTTCGCCAGGTTCGAGTTCCGTGGTCGGGATCTGCTGTTCGCGCTGACGCTCGGCGCGATGATGCTGCCGCACAGCCTCACCTTCCTGCCCACTTATCTGATGATCTCCTGGCTGGGCTGGTTCGATAGCTGGTGGGGGCTGATCGTGCCGAACCTCGCCGCGCCGGTCGGCGTGTTTCTCCTGCGCCAGCACATGCTGGCTTTCCCGCGCGACCTGCTCGACGCAGCCGCGATCGACGGCGCCGGGCCCTGGCGCGCACTCTGGCTGGTGATCCTGCCCAACATCCAGCCGGCGCTGGCCGCCATCGGCATCCTGCTGTTCATCGATTGCTGGAACGAATATTTCTGGCCGCTTATCATCACCGAAAGCCAGAACGCGATGACCGTACAGATCGGCATCCGCCGCTTCCTCGATGCCGAGCGCGGCGATGAACTCGGCCCGCTGATGGCTGGCGTCGTACTGGTCAGCCTGCCGGCCATGGCGGTCTTCCTGTGGTTCCAGCGCCGTATCCTCGAGACCTTTGTCAGCGCCGGCCTGAAGGGTTGAAGGCGTCACTGTGAGCCTTCGCGTTGGCAGCAGGGGCACGGCGGCGAGGCGCGCATGCACCACACACTCGGCGCCGAGCATCTTTCGGTGAAGAGCGAGAGCGCGCCCTCGGCATCAAGCGGCAGCGCTACCGGGCGGAGGCCAGCCACGATCTCGCGCGGCGGTCCTGGCAGGGACGGCGGTCACGACGAACTCGCCATCCTCGACCAACAGGTCGAAGCCCGCCACCGCGGTTGTCGAGCCGAAGATCTAGCGCTTGGACATGGCTGCTTGAGTCTCCCTGTTCACCATTCTTCCCGACGTTGTCCGGTCGGCATGTCACAGACCCGCCAGCGCGGCCGGCAGCGCCGCGCCGGTCGCCCGCCGGGCCAGGTAGCCGAAATTCGCCCGGACCATCCCCGGCATGAGTTGCGCCGCGCGCAGCTTCGCCACGTCCTCGGCGGGGAACTCCGATGCGGCGCCGCCGGCGGCGTCCACCAGTAGCTGGATGCGTGCTGCTTCCTCGATCGTGACGCAGAGGACTATCGCTTCCTCCAGCGTTGCGCAGGCCATGACCAGGCCGTGGCACTTCATCATCAGCGCCCGCCCCTCGCCCAGGCTGCGGGCGACCCCGGCGCCAAGTGCGGCATCGCTGATCAGCTGCATCGTGTCGTCAAAGACCGGGACATGATCGGCAAAAACGGACCCGCCCTGGCTCAATGGCCGCAGCGTCCTTCCGGTGGCGGATAGCGCGATGAAGTGCGTCGGATGGGTGTGCACCACGCAGTGCACGTCCGGCCTGGCGCGGAAGATCTCCGAATGGATGAAGACCTCGCCGTGCTGGCGATGCTGGCCGTGCTGCGCGATGCCATCAAGCCCGACGGTGAGTACGTTGCCGGGCGTCATCTCCTCAAGCCCGATGCCGTTCGGCTTCATCAGGAACAGGCCAGGATCACCGGGCAGGCGCAGCGAGACATGGCCGCGCGTCATGTCGCCCTGGCCCTGATGCGCCAGGATGCGGCCGGCCAGGATCAGTAGTTCCACCGCGTCGTCGCGCGTCATGTCGCTTCTCCGGGCAGCAGGACGACGCGGCCCGGCGGGCGCGCGGCCAGACGTGCCAGCGCGGAGGAGACCTCGGCCAGGGGAAAGGTCTCCATCGGCATCGGTCGCACAATACCTTGGCCGTGCAGGGCGAAGATCTCCGCGAAGCAATCGGTCAGCTGCGCCGGCCGCCGCTTGCGGTAGTCGCTGATTTGCAGGCCGCTCACCTCGATGTTCTTCACCAGCAGGTAGTTCGCCTTGACCTCCGGAATACGGCCGCCGGCGAAGCCCACCACGACCAGCCGCCCGCACCAGGCGAGCGTGCGCAGCGCCGCGTCGAAATACCCATCGCCCAGCATGTCCACGGCGAGATCGACGCCGCCATCACCCGTTGCCGCGCGCACCTGCTCGCGCAAACTCTCCCGGAGGTCGGGAGCCGAGAGGTCCATGATCGCGTCCGCCCCGGCATCGCGCAGCATCGGCGCCTTGGCTGGATTTGCGAGGCCGGCGAGCACACGGGCGCCAGCGGCCTTGGCGAGCATCACTGCCGCATGGCCCACGGCGCCGGACGCGCCGAGCACGAGCACCGTCTCGCCGGGCTTCAGCCGGCCGCGTTCGTGCAGGGCGAACCAGGCCGTATCGTAGGCCAGTGCCATGGCCGCCGCATCGACGAAGGGCATCGAATCCGGCAGCACGTAGCATTGGTTGGCTGGCGCCAAGGCATACTCGGCGTAGCTGCCGATCTCCGCCATCGCCAGCACGCGCTGGCCGACCCTGGGCGCCGTGACACCCTCGCCGACGGCCGCCACGATGCCAGCGGGGCCCTTGCCCGGCGTGAAGGGCAGCTCGGGCTTGAACTGGTAGCGCCCGGCAATGACGACGAGATCGACGTAGTTGGCCGACACCGCCTTCACCTCGACCAGCACTTCGCCGGCGCGCGGTGCTGGGCGCGGCACCTCGGCCGATTGCACTACCTCCGGCCCGCCGAAGCGACGGACGAGTGCCGCGCGCATGTGGCTCATGCCGGCGCCGTCCAGCGGATCGGCTGCGGCGTGACGCGGCCGGCCTCGACCTCGGCCTGCACGGCGCGTTTCAGGATCTTGCCGCTGGCGGTCAGCGGAATCTCTGGCAGGTCGAGCCAGTATTCCGGCATGTCGTAGCGCGACAGGCCCGCAGCATCGAGGTGCGCGAGCATCCCCTCCGGCGGCAGTGTCGCGCCCGGCTTCAGCATCACGGCCAGGCACACCCGCTCACCCAGGCGCTCGTCCGGCACCGGCAGGGCCGCGGCGCGCGCCACGGCCGGGTGCTGCATGGCCAGCGTCTCGATCTTCGCGGGGAAGATGTTGTGCCCGCCGCGGATGATCACGTCTTTCTTGCGGCCGGTGA
>JBBSCP010000332.1:0-5320 GCA_038250135.1 Acetobacterales bacterium
AGGCCCCGCGCCCTCGACGGTTGACGCCGCCGGGCGGCCTGCCCAGTGTTCCCCTCCTGAATCAACGAGGAAACCAGCAGCATGGCCGAACGACTCGCGGGGAAACGCGCCTTCATCACCGCGGCGGCGCAGGGCATTGGCCGCGCCACGGCGCTGGCTTTCGCCGCCGAGGGGGCGGAGGTTTTCGCCACCGACAAGGATACCGTGAAGCTCGCGGATCTGGCGCAGCCCGGCATCACGGTGGCGGGGCTCGACGTGCTCGACCCGGCGGCGATCGAGGCCACCATCGCTGCGGCGGGGCGCATCGACCTGCTGTTCAACTGCGCCGGCTTCGTGCACCAGAACACCGTTCTGACCGCCACCGAGGCCGAGTGGGATTTCGCCTTCGACCTCAACGTGCGCTCGATGTGGCGTATCCTGCGCGCAGTGCTGCCTGGGATGCTCGAGCGCAAGCGCGGCACCATCGTCAACATGTCCTCCGCCTGTTCGTCGATCAAGGGCGCACCGAACCGTTTCATCTACGGCACGACCAAGGCCGCCGTGATCGGCCTGACGAAATCCGTCGCGTCCGAGTATGTGACGCAGGGCATCCGCTGCAACGCGATCTGCCCCGGCACGGTGGATACGCCGAGCCTGGGCGATCGCATCGCGGCGAATGCGGTCGCCGCCGGCAGCCTGGAGGCGGCGCGCGCCGCCTTCGTGGCGCGCCAGGCGCTCGGGCGCCTCGCCACGGCGGAGGAAATGGCGGCGCTGGCCGTCTATCTCGCCAGCGATGAGAGCGCCTTCGTCACCGGTCAGGCCATCGTCATCGATGGCGGATGGACACTCTAGGTTGCACGGATTAGGGAGAGCCCCATGAAACTCCTTCGCTTCGGCCCTGCGGGCCAGGAAAAGCCCGGCCTGCTGGATGCTTCCGGCAGCCTCCGCGACCTCTCCGGCGTGATCGCCGACCTGCGCGGCGATGCGCTGTCGCCGGCGGGCCTCGCGAAGCTCGCCGCACTCGACACGGCAAGCCTGCCCGTGGTGAGCGGCAGCCCGCGCCTCGGGCCGCCGGTGGCCGGGATGACCAACTTCGTCTGCATCGGCCTGAACTACGCCGACCATGCGGCGGAAACCGGCGCTGCGATCCCGAAGGAGCCGATCGTGTTCCTGAAATCGCTCGGCGCGCTCTGCGGACCCAACGACGACGTGATGATCCCGAAGAACTCGGTGAAGTGCGACTGGGAAGTCGAACTCGCGATCATCATCGGAGCCACGGCGAAATGCGTCTCCGAGGAAGCGGCGATGGAGCACGTCGCCGGCTACGCCATCTGCAACGACCTGTCGGAGCGCGAGTGGCAGATCGAGCGCGGCGGCACCTGGGACAAGGGCAAGGGCTGCGACACCTTCGGCCCGCTCGGCCCCTGGCTGGTCACGAAGGATGAGGCCGGCGATCCGCAGGACCTCGCCATGACGCTCGATGTCGATGGCGTGCGGATGCAGGACGGCTCCACGCGCACCATGATCTTCGGCGTACGCCACCTGGTTCACTACGTCAGCCACTTCATCACGTTGCACCCGGGCGATGTGATCTCCACCGGGACCCCGCCTGGCGTGGGCCTCGGCAAGAAGCCGCCGATGTTCCTCAAGGCGGGCCAGAGCATGCGGCTTTCGATCCAAGGCCTGGGCGAGCAGGTGCAGCGCACCGTCGCCTACGCCTGAGCCATCCACAGACAGGGAACCAAACGATGTCCGACATGACCGACAAGGGTCGCTACCAGGTTGTCGCCTGTCCGGTGGGTACGGGGATGTTCGTGGTGCTGATCGACAGCACCAGCGGCCGTTCCTGGAAGCTGAGCTTCGAGGCGAACAACGTCTCCGGCTGGCGTCCGCTGAAGTTCCTCGACCTCAACGCCCCGGCCGCGCCGCCGGCGGCCTGAGGGTGTCGTCCGATGACGGAAGGGCCGCATGGCCCGGACGTCCGAATCGGCCGACCCGGCAATGGGTCTTACTGTCCTCATCTTCGACTTCCCCAACAGCGCCTTCGGTCCCGAGCGGACCGAGGCGCTGAAGCCGATGGCCGAGAGCATCGCCGGCGAGGCGGGACTGCTATGGAAGATCTGGACCGAGGAGCCGGCTGCGGGGCGCGCCGGAGGCGTTTATTTGTTTGCCACCCGCGCCGCCGCCGAGACCTACCACGCCATGCACGCCAAGCGCCTCGCCGCGCGAGGCGTCACGGGCATCGAGGCCACCTATCGTGGCGTGAACGAGACGCTCACCGCGGTCGATCGCGGGCCGATCACGGCGCCTGGATGAGCCGGCCGAGGCGCAGGAACTGCGTCTCCCCCGACGTGCCTTGCACGCCATCATTGTCGGTCACCGCGAAAGCATTGCCCGCCATGTCGATGGTAAAGCCTTCCAGCTTTTCCTGCACCGTCCCGCCAGGTGCTGCGAGGTCGGGCACCATGTCGCGCAGCAGGCGCTTGGTCACCACGGGCACGCTGGTCGCTCCTGGTGCCGCGGGCGTCAGGCCGGCGACGGAGATGATGTAGAGCCGCTTGATCGCGGCCTCGCCCCATTGGTTGTTGCGCTCGATCACCACGAAGCTGTCCGGGCCCGTGGCGGTGATCTCGGATAGGCCCATCCAGCCGGCGGGCGTCGGATCGAGCGGGTAGTGGAGCACGCCCCATTCGCCGCTCGCCACGCTGTAGCGGAGCAGCTTCGCGTGGCCGCGCGGGTCGTCGCGCCATTCGCGCTGCACTGCGATCCAGACGGTTTCGGTGGCACCCTCGCCGGTCACGGTTACACCTTCGAAGCCGAAGCGGGAGGCCGCGGCGGCCAGCGCCTCGGGCAGCGCGATCTCCTGCTCGATCTCGCCGGTCGCAGCGACGCGCAGCAGCAGGTTGGCGGTCTTGTTCTGCTCGCGTTCCGGATTGCCTTCCGAAGCCAGCCAGAAGCCGCCGCCTGGCCGCGTTGCGATGCCCTCGAGATCGAGGTTCGCGGCAGGCGCGCCGGGGCGCGTGACCGTGAGTGCTGCGGTGATGCGAGCGGGTGTTTGGGTGGCGTCGATGGTCAGGATGCGCGCCTCGTCGTAGAAGCTGTCGGTGACGGCATAGAGGCGCCCGGGCGTCGTGCGGTCCGCCGCCAGGCCCGACAGCGCGCCCCAGGGCATCGGCGTGCCGGCTGGGCCATTCGCGGACTCGATCGTCGGATAAGCGGCGGGCCCCGCGCCGAGGCGATAGATCGACAGCGTGGAGCGTAGCCCGCCCGCCGGATTGTCGCCTTCGCCGGCGACAACGAACAGGCCGCGCGCGGGGATGGCGAGCAGTCCTTCCGGCGCCACGCCGGTCGGCAGCACCTGCAGGAAGGCCGGCGCCTGGTTCGCGCCGTTGTCCTGCCAGACGGAGATCATCGAGGCGCGCTCGCTGCCCACGAAGAGCAGCCGGCGATCGCCGAAGGTGGCGACTTCCACGCCCTCTGGCTCATTGCCACGATTGCCGGCGCGCAACTCGGGGAAGTGGCCGATGCGGATGGCGAGGTGTTCCAGCAGATTGCCCGAATCCCATTCCACCGTGCCGTCACGCCGGAAGATGGTGAAGCCGCGCGAGCCGGTGACCATGTCCCCCTCGTTGGCGGTGACGAAACGGTCCTCGTCGATCCAGCGCACCGCATCAGGCTCCCGCACCAGGCCTTCGAGGCGCTGCGTCGGGCGGATCATGCCGTCGCGCCGCCCATCGACCTGTTCGAGGGTCACCGTGCCAGCGGTGAAATGCGCGGTGACGCGTCCACTCTCGAGGTCGATGATCGCGAGGTGGTTGTTTTCCTGCATCGTCACCACGGCCTCGTTGCGGGCGTTGATGTCCACGAATTCCGGCTCAGGGTCGGTGGGCGCCACGGCCGCGAGGCCGGTGAGATCCACCACGCGCATCGCCGCGCAATCGGCGCCGGCGGCGGTCAGGGGGATAATGGTGAGGTTGCCCGCGGGCAGCTGCGGCATGGCGCCGCGGTTGAGCTGCTCATTGCGTTCGTTCTCGATCACCACGGCAAGAAAGCGGCCATCGCGGGAGGCGGTGGCGCTGTCCGGCTGGCCACCGAGCTGGCAGGTGGCCTCGATCCGCCGCGTCGCGAGATCGACCACAACGAGGATGCCAGAGGTCGCCACCTTATCCACCGAGGTATCCGCCACGACGAAGGCGCGCGCGCCCGAGACGGTGACCGAGGTCGGGTCGCCCGCCAACGGCAGGAAGCCGGCGGGGCGGGGCTGCAAGGGGTCGGCAATGTCGACGAAGCCGAGGCCACGCTGATCGCCATCGACATAGACCAGGGTATTGCCATCCGCCGAGGCGGCGACGATTTCGGCGATGGAGCGGCGCGTGCGGTCGCGGTCCGCGGGAAGCATGCGCACCGCCTCGATGGTGGCGATGCGGTTGAAGACCGGCGGTTGCTGCGCGCTGGCAACGAGGGGCAGGTGGAAGACGGTCGCAAGGGCGAGGGCGCGTAGGGTCATGGCAGGCCTGGGCTCCGGACGAATTCCGATGGTTGCTACAGGCGGGTGTGCCGCCGCCTCAAGGGGAAGATTTGTGACAGTTGGGCGCCTCTACATGGTCGCGCCAATGACCCAGGGCGCGAATTCCGAACCGCCGAAATCATAGGCTTCGCTTTTCGACTTCTCGCCGCTGGCAACGCGCAGCATCATCTCGAAGATGCGCTGGCCGCAGGCTTCGATGCTTTCCTCGCCGGTGACGATGGTGCCGCAATTGATGTCCATGTCCTCGCTCATGCGCTCGAACATCGCGGTATTGGTGGCAAGCTTGATGGAGGGCGCGGGCTTCATGCCGAAGACGCTGCCGCGGCCCGTGGTGAAGCACATGAGGTTCGCACCGCCGGCCACCTGGCCTGTAGCACCCACCGGGTCGTAGCCCGGCGTATCCATGAAGACGAAGCCCTTTTCCGTGACCGGCTCGGCATAGTTGTACACTGCGGTGAGGTTTGTCGTGCCCGCCTTCGCCATCGCGCCGAGTGACTTCTCGAGAATGGTGGTGAGCCCGCCGGCCTTGTTGCCGGGCGAGGGGTTGGCGTTCATCTCCGCCCCTTCCCGCTCGGTGTAAGCCTCCCACCAGCGCATCAGGCCGACGAGTTTTTCGCCCACGTCGCGCGAGGTGGCGCGGCGGGTCAGCAGGTGCTCCGCGCCGTAGGTCTCGGGCGTTTCGGAGAGGATCACCGTGCCGCCATGCCGCACCACGAGGTCGCTCGCCGCGCCCAAGGCCGGGTTCGCGGTGATGCCGGAATAGCCATCAGAGCCGCCGCACTGAAGGGCGACGATCAGCTCGCTGGCCGGGAT
>JBBSCP010000333.1:0-5306 GCA_038250135.1 Acetobacterales bacterium
TGCGACGCACGACCGGCCAAGCTCCATGATCCCGCCCGGGTAATTCAGCAGCGGCCCGATATCGTACTCTGCCGCCGAGTAGAACCGCCCGAGATGCTCCGCCGCCGGCCGGCGGATCAGCCGATAGGTGCCGACCACCGCCGCGGGCCCATCGCCGAGATTGTGGTCGAGCACCAGAAGATGGTCGGCAACCGTATCGAATTCATCGACATCGCGCTTCGTGCGCGCCGTTAGCGCATCGGCCTCGGCGCCCATTTCCTCGTAGAACACGCGGTAGCGCAGCGCCTGCGCGGCACCGATCTCGGCGGCGTTTTCAGCGAGGCGCAGGCCGAGGTTGCCCGCGCGCAGCTCCTTGAAGGCGGCGTCCAGCGGGGTCGGTGCCTCCGGCAGCGGATCGTCTGGCAGCGGTCCGTCGACGCTCATTGGCACGCCCCCATTGGCAGGCCCCTAGCCGCGCGGCTTGCGCGCTGGGTGGGCGGGCGTGGGCTCGGCCGGCTTGCGGCGGCCGAACAGCTCCAGGCGCTGGCCGACCAGCGTGAAGCCAAGCCGGGCGGCGATGCCCTGGGCCAGGCGTTCATGCTCCGGATCCTCGAACTCGATCACCTTGCCGGTATCGACGTCGATCAGATGGTGGTGATGGCCGCGATCGGTGGGGTCGTAGCGGGCGCGCCCGCCGCCGAAATCGCGGCGTTCGAGGATGCCGTTCTCCTCCAGCAGCCGCACGGTGCGATAGACGGTCGCGACCGAGATGCGGTCATCGAGCGCCACGGCACGGCGGTAGAGCTCCTCGACATCCGGGTGGTCCTCGGCTTCCGAGAGGACACGCGCGATCAGCCGGCGCTGGCCGGTCATCTTCAGGCCGCGCTCGACGCAAAGCCGCTCGATCCTCGATGGATCGGGACGGGCCGCGTCGGCGACAGCGGGGGTGGTGGTGCTACCCATGTTGGGCGCCTGCATAGCGCCAAGCGGGCCGGGCGGCTACGGGCCGCCCGCGCCCGGGGCAGAAGGCAGGTGCGCGACCCCTTCAGACGGCGACGCGGCCGGCCTTGGGCGGGCGGCCGCGGGGCTTGGTGCCGAGGCCGATCTTCTTGGCCAGCGTCGAGCGGTGCTTGGTGTAGTTCGGCGCCACCATCGGATAGTCCGACCCCAGGCCCCAACGTTCCCGGTACTGGTCGGGCGTCAGGTTGAAGGAGGTCTTGAGATGCCGCTTCAGCATCTTCAGCTTCTTCCCGTCTTCGAGGCAGATCAGGAATTCCGGAGTGATCGACTTCTTCACCGGCACCGCGGGCTGCGGGCGTTCGGCCACCACCACCACGGGCTGGCCCATCCCGGCCAGGGTCCGGTAGACCTCCTGGATGAGGTTCGGAAGATCGCTGATGGAAACCGCATTGTTCGCCACATGGGCCGAGACGATTTCCGCCGTCAGGCCAAGCAGATCAGGATTTGCCGTGGTTTCGGCCATGTTTCATCTTCTCGGGTCGCGTCATACGGCCCATGTTATGGGGCCTTGTCTTGACCAGCCACGGAACGAGATGTTCCGCACCAGGACGCATGCTGATGACCCTAGCCACATGATTGGCCGTTTCGCAACTACTGTTCGCTTTAAAGGGGATATTCGGTGAATTCAGGTGATCGGCAAGAAAATGTTACCCCGGCGTCGCTCGATATCACTGGCGAGGTCTGTCCCATGACC
This sequence comes from Acetobacterales bacterium, assembly GCA_038250135.1. Classification (GTDB taxonomy): domain Bacteria; phylum Pseudomonadota; class Alphaproteobacteria; order Acetobacterales; family Acetobacteraceae; genus Falsiroseomonas. Next base: position 1,694 of record JBBSCP010000333.1, read on the forward strand.
TTCGTCCGCACCCGATTGGCGCTGGACCGGCTACCGCCCGGCGCGCTGCTGGAGGTCCGGCTGAGCGGCGCGGAGCCCTTGCGTAACGTCCCGCGCACCGTCGCCGAACAAGGCCATGCGGTGCTGCGCCAGGACCCCCAGCCCGACGGCAGCGTGCGCCTGTTGTTACGCAAGAAGGGGTGACACGCCGGCACGGCTTGAACCCGCGCCAGCCGCGCGTCATGGTCCGCCGCAAATCCAGATGAGGTCCAAAGCAGTCATGCCCGAGAACTACGACGTCATCGTCATCGGCGCCGGTCCCGGCGGCTATGTCTGCGCCATCCGTGCCGCGCAACTCGGCATGACGGTGGCCTGCGTCGAGAAGCGCGCCACACTCGGCGGCACCTGCCTCAATATCGGGTGCATCCCCTCCAAGGCACTGCTGCAATCCTCAGAGCATTTCGACGAGGCCAACCACAAGCTGGCCGAGCATGGCGTGATGGTGGGCGCCGTGACGCTCGACCTCGCGCGCATGCAGGCCCGCAAGGGCGAGGTGGTCTCGGCCAACGTCAAGGGCATCGAGTTCCTGTTCAAGAAGAACAAGGTCACCTGGCTGAAGGGCGCGGGCAAGGTGACGGCGCCGGGTATCGTGGAGGTGGGCGGCACCGCCTATGCCGCGAAGCACATCATCATCGCCACCGGCAGCGAGAGCATTCCCCTCCCCGGCGTCGAGGTGGACGAAAAGCAGATCGTCACCTCGACCGGCGGGCTGGAACTCATGGCCGTGCCGAAGCACCTCGTCGTCATCGGCGGCGGCTATATCGGGCTCGAACTCGGCAGCGTCTGGCGCCGGCTTGGCGCCGAGGTGACGGTCGTGGAGTTCCTCGATCGCCTCGTCCCTGCCATGGACCTCGAAATCGGCAAGATGTTCGAGCGTGTGCTGGGCAAGCAGGGCATCAAGATGAAGCTCAAGACCAAGGTCACGGGTGCCACGAAGCACGCCGAGGGTGTGACGCTCACCGTCGAGCCCGCCGCCGGTGGCAAGGTGGAGACCATCGAGGCCGACATCGTCCTCGTCGCCATCGGCCGCCGTGCCCATACCGAGGCGCTGGGCCTGGCCGAAATCGGCGTGGCACTGGATGAGCGCGGGCGCGTGGTGACCGATGCGCACTACGCCACCAACATCCCCGGCATCCATGCCATTGGCGATGCGATCGTGGGCCCGATGCTGGCGCACAAGGCGGAGGAGGAGGGCGTGGCGCTCGCCGAAATCCTCGCCGGCCAGCATGGCCATGTGAATTACGGCGCGATCCCCGGCGTTGTGTACACCTGGCCCGAAGTCGCCAGCATCGGCCGCACCGAGGAGGAGCTGAAGCGCGACGGCGTGGCCTACAACGTCGGCAAATTTCCCTTCACCGCGAATGGCCGCGCGCGCGCAATGGGCGATACGGATGGCTTCGTGAAGATCCTGGCCGACAAGGCGACGGATCGCGTGCTCGGCTGCCACATCATCGGCCCAGATGCCGGCACGCTCATCGCCGAGATCGCGCTGGCCATGGAATTCGGCGCCAGCGCCGAGGATGTGGCGCGCACCTGCCACGCGCACCCCTCGCTGAACGAGGCCGTGAAGGAAGCGGCGCTCGCCGTGGGCGGCCGCGCCCTGCATATCTAGGCGCCAACCCTGCTCAAATACCTCGGCTCGAAGCGGGCGCTTCTGGGCCACATCCTGCGGGCCGTGGGGGCCGCAGCGGGTGAGAACGCCGTGGTGGCCGACCTGTTCTCGGGCTCGGCGCGCGTCGCGCATGCGCTGAAGGCGGCGGGCTGGCGGGTGGTCGCCAACGACCATCTGGCCTTCGCGCAGGTGCTCGCACTCGGCACGGTGCAGGCCGATGCGGAGCGCTGGAGCTTGCGCGCGCAGAAGCTGCTGGCGGAAATCTCGCACCTGCCGCCGGCGCCGGGCTGGTTCACGCATACCTACGCCGAGCAGGCGCGCTACCTCCATCCCGTCAACGCGGCGCGACTGGAGGCGATGCGGGAGGCAATCAGGCGCCTCGACCCGGAGCCCGAGCTCGCCGCCATCCTGCTCGTCGCGCTGTTGCAGGCCGCCGACCGGGTGGACAGCACGGCGGGGCACCAGATGTCCTTCATGCGCGACTGGGCGCCGCGCGCGCTCAAGCCGCTGGAACTGCGCCTGCCGGAATTGCTGCCGCGCCCGGCGTCGGGCCCTTGCAGCGCGCTCTGCCTCGATGCGGTGGAACTTGCGCCGATGGTCGAGTGCGACGTGGCGTATCTCGACCCGCCCTATGACCAGCACGCCTATCTGTCGAACTACCATATGTGGGAGACGCTGGTACGCTGGGATCGGCCGGAGACCTACGGGCGCGCGCAGAAGCGCGTGGAGTGCCGCACGCGGCGCAGCGCCTTCAACAACCGCGCCACCATCGGCCCCGCCTTCGCGCGGCTGGTCGCGGGGCTGCGCGCGCCGACGCTGATCGCCTCCTTCGGTGCCGAGGGATTTCTGGCACGCGCAGACATCGAAACGAGTCTCGGCGAGCGGCGCTACCTGAGCGTGCTGGAAGTGCCGCATCGCCGCTATGCCGGCACACGGCTTGGCATCCACAATGCCGCGGGCGTCGCGGTCGGTACGCCAGGGCCCGAGGCGACGATGGAACGGCTTTACGTGGCGAGCGAGAGGCAGCTCGACCTGCCCTGGGTAGCGGCTATCTGATATCGATGTTGGCGAGACGGACCAGCATGCGGTCCAGCTCGGTAAGTCGGGACAGCTCGGCCTGCGCGTCGGGCGTCACCTCCGGCTCCGGTCGCGGCTCCAGGATGACGCTGACCAGCTCTCGCGTGTTCTCGCGCGGCAGCGGCCCCGGGTCGGGCAGGCCGAGGGCGGCCATCAGCCGTGGCCGGTCATGTTCCAGCCGTTCGGCCGAGGTCACGAAATCGATCTTGCGAAGATTCGCCAGTGCCAGGCGCAGCAGCGCCGTGCCGCCGATGGCGCCGTGCCTGCCGGCCCAGGGCGTGGTGTAGAGGTTGGCGCCGACCGGGCGGTAATCGCCGGCGATGGCGCAGGTGATGTGGTTCTGCAGGCTGGCGCGCACCTCCGGGTCCGGGTGGCGCAGGAATTCCAGCAGCGTCGAACGCCGCGCGATGTCGGCGGCAAGCAGCTTGCGCTCGGCGATCACCTCCGGCCGATGCCGCGCCAGGAAATGATAGAGCGAGAGCACCCGCGCCCGGGGCTCGCGAAGCACGGTGAAGATGCGCCGCGGCCCGGGCACGTGCCAGGCATCGGCGAAGTTGAAATGGCCCATGAAGCAGCGATAGGGCAGCAACTCCTCCACCGGGAAATCGCCCGGCCTTCCCTGTTCCTCGCGCCGCCAGAAGCGTTCGCCCGGCATGAGCTCCTCGAGCCGCGTGCGTAGCGTGGTGCCGGCGGTCTTCATGATGTGCAGGAAGACGATGCGCGGCGGCGTTTCATCCGGCGCAGGGGCCGCATCGCTCTGGCGTTCCAGCTCGGCGCGCTCGCGCATCTCAGCCAATACCCAGCGGCGCAGCGAGGCCGGCGTGTCGCGCTGCAAAGCGCGGGCGAATTCCGGACTGTTCAGGATCCAGCCGCGCAGCGTCTCCA
>JBBSCP010000334.1:0-5303 GCA_038250135.1 Acetobacterales bacterium
CGATCCGGCGGGCTTCGTCGCGGCGCGGGATTCGGCGCGCACCCATGGCTTTCGCGTGGCGCTGGACGACACGCCGGCGACGCTGCTGCCGCTGCTGCCGCCGGCACGGCTCGGCATCGTTGTGCTGCGGCTGCGCTGGTCGGCGGCGCTGCGGGGCTTTCGGGGGCCGGCCATCGCGGCGCTGCTGGGGCGCGCGGCCGGCGGGCCGCTGGTGGTGCTCAGCGGCGTCGATCGCCCTGCCGCCATTGCCTGGGGGTGGGAGATTGGCATCGAACTGTTCCAGGGGCCGCTGGTCGAGCGCCGCCGGGAGGGGTAATTCCCTTGCATGCCGGTCACACGAGTCTTTCTGGTTCGCCATGCCCTGGTCGAACCCTCCGCCCGCACGACCATGTATGGCAGCATGGACGTGGCACTTTGCGACCTCGCGCTGCAGCAGGACGCGGCCAGCTACCGCTGGCTCGCTGCCCGGCTGCCGACCGGTGCGCGCTGGGTGGTGACGCCGCTGTCGCGCACCCGCGCCACGGCCGCCGCCATCTTCGCCGCCGGCTACGCCCCCGCGCCGCTGGCCGTGGCGCCCGCCTTCATCGAGCAGGGCCTCGGCGAGTGGCAGGGCCTGTCGCATGAGGCCTTCTCGGCCCTGCTACGCCATCCGCCGCACCCTTTTTGGCCGCATGGCGCCGCGGAAAAGCCACCGGGCGGCGAGAGCTTCGACGAGGTCGTGGCCCGAGTCGGCCCCGCGCTGGACGCGCTGGCGGAGGCGAGCCCGGAGGGCGATGTGGTGGTCGTGGCGCATGGCGGCTCGATCCGCGCGTCCGTGGCGCATGCCATGGGCCTGACCGCGCATCAGGCGCTGGTCTTCTCGATCAAGAACCTGTCGATGACGCGCCTCGAGCGGCACGACCGCGACTGGCGCGTCGCCGCGGTGAACGAGGAACCCTTCACCACCCCGCCGGACGTCCCGCGCCGGCGCCATGAAGGCGCCCCGGTCTAGCCATGCAGTCGCCCTTGGACACGGGGGGCGGCAGGATGTAGAGTCAAGCCCATCCGCAACTTGCCGGGGGCGCTTCATGTTCCGTCTCACCTGCTTCCGCCTTGTCGGCCTCGTTTTGGGCCTCGGGCTTATGGCGACGCCGGCACGTGCTCAGCAGAGCCAGCAGAACCTTGTGGACCGCGCCACGCTGGCGGTGCAGGAGGTGCTGACCACCGGCGAAGGCAATGCCGACGCCATCGCCCTGCTCAAGCGCGCCCGCGCCGTCATCATCTGCCCGCGCGTCTTCCGCGCCAGCTTCATCTTCGGTGGCGAGGGCGGGGCCTGTGTGCTGGTGGCGCGCGATGGCGGCGGCTCGTGGTCCTCGCCAGCCTTCTACGGGTTGGGCTCGGGCAGTGTGGGCCTGCAGATCGGCATTCAGGACGCTACCGTGATGATGATGATCATGACCGAACGCGGCCTGCAGGCGGTGATGACGAACCAGTTCACGCTCGGCGCCGACGTCTCGATGGCGATGGCGACGGTGGGCGCCGGGTTGCAGGGCAGCACGACCTCCGCCGCCGGGGCGGACGTAATCTCCGTCGCGCGCTCACGCGGGCTTTTCGCGGGGGTTTCGCTCTCGGGCTCGGTGCTGACACATCGGCCGCAGGAAGCCGAGGCCTATTACGGTCGCGCCTTCTCCGCCCCGCAGATCGTGGTCGCGATGCAGGCGCACAACCCGGGCGCCGATCCGCTGCGCGCCGCGCTGATGCGCTTTGGCACGCCGGGGGGCTGACGAAAAAGCGGCCGTCTCAGGCGGCCGATGCCGCGCAGGCAAGCGCGCGGAGCGTGCGCCCTCACGCCGCAAGCCTGCCTTCGGCACCACCACAGGCGTGCCTTCGGCATGACGCTTGAGGGCCAATAAAGGCTAATCCTTCGCCATCACCTTCACATAAGTGCCCGGCGCGTCGCCGAGCACGGGCAGCGCGCCCGCGCCCGGGGTTCGGGCCGGGACCTGGGTGCGGTCCTCCGCCGTGATCCAGCGCTGCCAATCCGGCCACCACGAACCGGCGAGTTCGGTCGCGCCCTTGAACCACTCATCGGGCTCGGCCGGCAGGTCGGGGTTCACCCAGTGGCTGTACTTGCCGCTCTCGGGCGGGTTCACAACGCCGGCGATATGGCCGCTCGCGGCGAGCACGAAGCGCACCTTGCCGGCATAGATCTGCGTCGCGCGATAGGTTGATTTCCACGGCGCGATGTGGTCGTCCCGAGTCGAGATCAGGTAGCTCGGCACCTTGATCTTCCGCAGGTCGAGTGCGGTGCCTTCAAGCTCGATGCCGCCGGGCTTCACCAGATCGTTCTGCTGGTACATGCGGCGCAGATAGAAGCTGTGCATCTTCGCCGGCATGCGCGTGGAGTCGTCGTTCCAGTAAAGCAGGTCGAAGGGAAAGGGCTCCTGGCCCATCAGGTAGTTGTTCACCACGAAGGACCAGATCAGGTCGTTGGCGCGCAACATGTTGAAGGTGGTCGCCATCTCGCGGCCATCGAGGAAGCCGCGCTTGGACATCTTCTCCTCGAGGCCCGCGAGCTGTTCCTCATCGATGAAGACGCCGAGTTCGCCGGCTTCCGAGAAATCCGTCATCGTCACGAAATAGGTCGCGGTCTTGATGCGCGTGTCCTTCCTCGCCGCCATCAGCGCGAGTGTCGTGGCCAGCAGCGTGCCGCCGAGGCAGTAGCCGATGGCGTTCACCTGCCGCTCGCCCGTTGCCGCCTCGATCGCCTCAAGCGCGGCATGGATGCCGAGCTTCATGTAATCCTCGAAGCCGTATTCCGCGAGCGTCTCGTCAGGATTGACCCAGGAGACGACGAAGACAGTGTGCCCCTGCTCCACGGCCCAACGGATGAAACTGTTCTTCGGGCGAAGGTCGAGGATGTAGAATTTGTTGATCCAGGGCGGCAGGATCAGCAGGGGGCGCTTCAGCACCGTCTCGCTCGATGGCGCGTATTGGATCAGCTCCATCAGCGGGTTGCGGAATACGACCTTGCCGGGCGTGACGGCGATGTTCTCGCCGACCTTGAACTTGCTGTCATCCGTCATGCGGATGCGCAAACTACCCTTGCCGCGTTCGAGATCGGCGAGGAGGTTGGAAAGCCCCTTCAGCAGGTTCTCGCCGCCCGTCTCGGCGGTGCGGCGCAGCACTTCGGGGTTGGTCATCAGGAAGTTCGACGGGCTCATCGCATCGACGAATTGCCGCGTGTAGAAATCCACCTTCTGCGCCGTCTTGTCGTCAAGCCCTTCGGCGCCCTGCACGACAGTGGTGAAGTAGCGCGCCGAGAGCAGGTAGGATTGGCGGATGAAGTCGAAGACCTCGTTTTCGCGCCAGGCTTCATCCTTGAAGCGGCGGTCGGTCTTCAATTCCTCGATCACCGGCGCGGTGGGTTCGCCCAGCATGCGCCGCGCGGTGTTCTGCCAGAGCGTGAGGTAATCCTGCCAGAAGCCGATTTGCGCCTGCACGAGACGCGCAGGGTTGCTCATCAGCCGCGTCGTCATGTCGAGGAAGGCGGTGCCGATGTTGAGCGGGTCCGGCCCCGCCTTGCCGCCCTCCGCCTGGCGCTTGAGGAAATCGGTGACGATGCGCTGGCCGCGCTCGGCCACGTCGGCCATGGTGCGGCTGACCACTGCCGGGTCAGGCATGCGGAAATTCGGCGCTTCCTTGTCGCTGCCATCGCCCTGACCGTTATGCGCCATGCGCCGTTTCTTTCCTGATCCGCCCGACATCGATCCCGGGCTCTCATGGTGCTTTCGCCGCCGCGCGGATCGGGGTAACCCTCGATCGCGAATAAACGGGAACGCCATGCGCCTGGTTGCAGACAATGCCGAGGGTAGGGGGGGGCGCCGGTACGATCAAGCGCGCCGCGGCCTGCTGCTTGGCGGCACGCTGGCCCTGCTATCCGGCTGCGCCATACCGGCCGATATCGACCCCCGGCTGACGGTCGCCAATATCTTCGGGGCGCATCTGGATGGCCGGCTGCCGCCGCCGGGACTCGACCAGCGCTTTCCAAGTCTCGGCAACCTGCCGCCTCGGCCGGCGCCGGTGGATCGCGCGGCGCTGACCGCGCTGTCCGAATCGCTCGCCGCCGATCGCGCCCAGGCGGCGGAGCCGCAGGTGCCGGGCCTGTCACGCAGCCTGGCCGAGGGGCCGCCCGCCGCGCCGAACATGCGGCTGCCGGCGGGCGCGCCGGCGCTCACCTCGGCGCCCGCCGCGCCGCAGGCCGAACCGCCCGCGCCGGCCGATTTCCTGGGTGTGCCGGCCCCGCCCAGCGGCGATCTGCTCGCACCTCGCCGCCCGTGACGGGCTGCGGTATACGACGCCGCGCCACCCACGCTTCACCTTTCACCCTGGACCACACGAGAATGACCGAGGAGTTCCACCGCATCCGACGCCTGCCGCCCTACGTCTTCGCCGAGGTGAACTCGGCCAAGGCCAAGGCCCGGGCGGCGGCCGAGGACATCGTCGATCTCGGCATGGGCAATCCCGACAGCCCGACGCCGGCGCATATCGTGGCGAAGCTGGTCGAGGCGGTGGCCGATCCGCGCACGCATCGCTATTCCATGTCGAAGGGCATCCCCGGGCTGCGAAAGGCGCTCGCCGGCTATTACGACCGGCGCTTCAAGGTGAAGCTCGACCCGGAGACCGAGGTTGTCGCGACACTCGGCAGCAAGGAGGGCCTCGCCAACCTCGCCGCCGCGATCACCTCGCCGGGCGACACGATCCTGGTGCCCAATCCCTCCTACCCCATTCACCAGTTCGGCTTTGTGCTGGCCGGCGCTTCCGTGCGCTCCGTGCCGCACACGCCCGATGACGACATGCTGAGCGCGCTGGATCGCGCGGTGCGGCATTCGGTGCCCAAGCCGACCGCGCTGATCGTGAACTTCCCCTCGAACCCCACGGCGCTGCTGGCGGATCTGTATTTCTACAAGCAGGTCGTTGCCTTTGCGAAGAAACATGAGATCTTCATCCTGTCCGACCTCGCCTATTCCGAGATCTATTTCGGCTCGCTGGTGCCGCCCTCGATCCTGGAAGTGCCGGGTGCCAAGGATGTGGCGGTAGAGTTCACCTCCATGTCCAAGACCTACAACATGCCGGGCTGGCGCATGGGCTTCGCGGCAGGCAATCCGCGGCTGATCTCGGCGCTGACGCGGGTGAAATCCTATCTGGATTACGGCGCCTTCGCACCGATCCAGATCGCCGCCGCCGCCGCGCTGAACGGGCCGCAGGATTGCGTGCAGGAGATGCGCGACCTGTACCGCGAACGCCGCGACGTGATGGTGAAG
>JBBSCP010000335.1:0-5273 GCA_038250135.1 Acetobacterales bacterium
CTGCTCGGCGCGCTGCTCGCCAACAACAAGGCCTATGAGCGCGTCAGCGAATTCCTCGCCGGCGAACACTTCGCCGACGCCGTGCACGGGCGCATCTTCGGCGCCATCCAGCGCCGCGTCGAAGCTGGGCAACTCGCCGATGCCGTGACGCTGCGCGCCGAATTCGAGCACTCCGGCCTGCTCGACGAGGTCGGCGGCACCGCCTACCTCGCCCAACTCCTCGGCGCCATGGTCGGCATCATCAACGCCGGCGAATACGGCCGCGTCATCCACGACGCCTGGCTGCGCCGGCAGCTCGTGGACCTCGGCGAGACCATGGTGAACCGCGCCTTCGGGGCGGAGCCGGAACTCGACGGCAAGCTGCAATTGGAAGCGGGCGAACAGGCGCTGTTCGACCTGTCGAAGGCGGGCGAAAGCGGCGGTGGCTTTGTCTCCTTCGAACGCGCCCTCGCCGCCGCCGTGCAGCACGCCGAGAAGGCCTTCTCCAACCCGGGCGGCGTCGCGGGGCTCTCGACCGGGCTGCGCGACCTCGACGCCAAGCTCGGCGGGTTGCATCCCTCGGATTTGCTGATCCTCGCCGGCCGCCCCGGCATGGGCAAGACGGCGCTGGCCACCAAGATCGCCTTCGGCGCGGCGCGCACGGTGCTGCGAGCGGCACGTGAGAAGGACCCGAACGCCGTGCCGCGCGGCGGCGTGGCCGTGTTCTCGCTGGAAATGAGCTGTGACCAGCTCGCCACGCGCCTGCTGTCCGAGGAAAGCCGCATCTCCGGCGACCGCATCCGCCGCGGCGAGATCAGCCAGCGCGACTTCGACCGCTTCCTGGATGTGAGCCGGGAATTGCAGGCGCTGCCGCTGTTCATCGACGACACGCCCGCCATCACCATCAGCGCGCTGCGCACGCGTTGCCGGCGCCTGCAACGCACCAAGGGGCTCGACCTGATCGTGGTCGACTACCTGCAATTGATGCGCCCCGCGGCCGGCCAGAAACCGGAAAACCGCGTACAGGAAATCAGCCAGATCACGCAGGGGCTGAAGGCCATCGCCAAGGAATTGTCGGTGCCGGTGATTGCACTGTCGCAGCTTTCTCGCGCGGTCGAACAACGCGAGGACAAGCGGCCGCAGCTGTCGGATCTGCGCGAGTCGGGCTCGATCGAGCAGGACGCCGACGTGGTGATGTTCATCTACCGCGACGAGTATTACCTGCAACAGCGCCAGCCCAAGGACCTCAACTTCGACAACCCCCAGAAGCTCCAGGAAGCCATGGACAAATGGCAGAAGGACATGGAGGTGGCGCACAACAAGGCCGAGCTGATCCTGGCGAAGCAGCGCCATGGCCCGACCGGCACCATCCGCCTGTTCTTCGAGGCCGAATTTACCCGATTTGGCGACCTCGATACGCAACATGATGGGGGTTACGGCGATTAGCCGGCGCGCCGGGCAGGCGGTGCTCCACGTCGATCTCGGCGCGATCGTCGCCAACTGGCGCGACCTCGGCGCGATCCACGGCGCGCAGATCGCCGGCGTGGTGAAGGCAGACGCCTATGGGCTCGGCGCGGCTTGCGTGGCGAGCGCGCTGCGCGATGCGGGCTGCACCATCTTCTTCGTGGCGCATCTGATCGAGGGGCTCGCGCTGCGCGAGGCGATCGGCCCCGCGCCCGACATCATCGTGCTCGATGGCTTCCCGCCCGGCGCGGACGAGGATGCGCGGCTTTGGCCGGTGCTGAATCATCTGGGCGACGTCGCGGACCACGCGCGGGCCGGCAGCACGGCGGTGTTGCACCTCGATACCGGCATGGCGCGGCTTGGCCTGGATGCACCCGAGCAGGCGATCCTGGCCGAGGATCGCGGCCGCCTCGCGGGGCTCGATCTGCGCTTCGTGATGACGCATCTGGCCTGCGCGGATGAGCCCGCACACCCGTTGAATGCGATTCAAGCCGCGCGCTTCGCCACCGCCGCCGAACGCATCGTGCCAAATGTGCCAGGGAGTTTTGCCAATTCCTCCGGCATCTTCCTCGGGCCTTGTTTCCGCTCGGCCCTGGCCCGCCCCGGCTGCGCGCTCTACGGCATCAACCCGACGCCAGCCGACAAAAATCCGATGCGCCAGGTGGCGCGGGTGGAGGCAGAGATTCTTCAGGTGCGGGAAATCGCGGCCGGCGACACGGTGGGCTATGGCGCCTCCTGGACCGCGCCCACGCCGCGCCGGATCGCAACCGTTGCCGCGGGCTATGCCGATGGCTACCTTCGCGCTCTGTCCGGCCGCTCGCTTGGGATTCTCCATGGGGCGGCCGTGCCATTGGTGGGCCGGGTTTCCATGGATCTGACGAGTTTCGACGTGACCGAAGTGCCGAACGCTGCGCCGGGCGATCGCCTGGTGCTGATCGGCGGCGAGGGCAACACGCCCGACGACATCGCCGCGCGCGCGGGCACCATCGGCTACGAGGTGCTGACCTCGCTGGGCGCGCGCTACCATCGGCACTACGAAGGCGCCTGACATCTTGGATCGTGCACTTGATGTCACGGCGGGGATCGGGCGCGCAGCAATCGGCCTGTTGCGCAGCGTGGGTGCCATCACGCTGTTTGCGCTGGAGGCGATCAGCCATCTGTTGCGCCCACCCTTCTATGGGCGCCTGTTCCTCAAGGCCTTCATCGAGATCGCCTGGTTCAGCCTGCCCGTGGTGGCGCTGACGGCGATCTTCACCGGCATGGTCCTCGCGCTGCAATCCTATACCGGCTTCGCCCGCTTCAACGCCGAGGACGCGGTGGCCAATGTGGTGGTGCTGTCCATTACGCGGGAGCTCGGCCCGGTATTGGCGGGGCTGATGGTGGCGGGCCGCATTGGCGCGGCCTTCGCCGCTGAGATCGGCACGATGCGCGTGACCGACCAGATCGACGCGCTGACCACGCTCTCGACCAACCCGATGAAGTATCTGGTGGCGCCGCGCCTGCTGGCGGGCACGCTGGCGATGCCCCTGCTGGTGGTGGTGGCGGATACGCTCGGCGTGATGGGCGGCTGGCTGATCGGCACGCAGCAACTGGGCTTTGCCTCCGGCGCCTACCTCAAGGCGACCTTCGATTTCCTGCAATTCTGGGATGTCGCCTCGGGACTGGTGAAGGCCGCCGTGTTCGGCTTCATCGTCACGTTGATGGGTTGTTGGTGCGGCTACAATTCGGGCGGCGGCGCGCAGGGCGTGGGGCGGGCGACGACCTCGGCCGTGGTCAGCAGTTCCATCCTGATCCTCGCCTTCGACTATATCCTTACCTCGATCTTCTTTGCGCGATGAGCGTTCCGAAAATCAGGCTCCGCGGGGTGGCTAAGGCGTTCGGGGCGAAATCGGTGCTGGACGGCGTTGATCTCGACATCCGCGCGGGACATTCGATGGTGATCCTGGGTGGTTCGGGTTCGGGCAAATCTGTCATGCTGAAATGCATCCTCGGCCTCATCACGCCGGATGCGGGGTTGATCGAGATCGACGGGCAGAATGTCGGCGCCATGTCGCGTCAGCAGCGGGATGCGCTTGGCGACCGCATTGGCATGCTGTTCCAGAACGGCGCTTTATTTGATTCGCTGCCCGTCTGGGAAAATGTGTGTTTCAAGCTGCTCGCGCAACGCCGGATCACGCGGGCCAAGGCGCGCGACAAAGCGGCGGAAGTGCTGGCGCAGGTGGGCCTCGCCGCCAGTGTCGGCGATCTTTCACCGTCGGAGCTTTCTGGCGGTATGCAGAAGCGCGTGGGCCTCGCCCGCGCCATCGCCGCCGAGCCCGACATCATCTTCTTCGACGAACCCACCACGGGGCTCGACCCCATCATGGGCGCGGTGATCGACGGGCTGATCGTGGATTGCGTGAAGCGCCTCGGCGCCACGGCGGTGAGCATCACGCATGACATGGCGAGCGCGCGGCGCATCGGCGACGATGCCGCGATGATCTTCAAGGGCCAGATCGTCTGGCGCGGCCAGGCCAGCACGCTCGGCAACACCGGCAATGCGATGGTCGATCAGTTTGCGCGCGGCGAGCGCGAGGGGCCGATCCAGATGGAGCTTCGGAAGTAGGCGTGGCCAAGCCCGCCACCCGCTATGTCTGCCAATCCTGCGGCGCGGTCAGCGCGAAATGGCAGGGGCGCTGCGATGCTTGCGGCGAGTGGAACACGCTGACCGAGGAAGTGGTCGAGGCGCGTGGCCCCGGCCCCGCCGCCAAGGCCGCCGGTGGGCGGCGGGTGGAGTTCGTGGGCCTCAAGGGCCACACCCCGCCGCCGCCGCGCATCCTGACCGGGCTCGCGGAGTTCGACCGTGTGCTCGGCGGCGGCGTGGTGCCCGGGAGCGCGATCCTGGTCGGCGGCGATCCGGGCATCGGCAAATCGACCATCCTGTTGCAGGCGGCGGCGCGCATCGCGGCATCGGGCAAACGCGCGCTGTATGTAAGCGGCGAGGAGGCGGTGGCGCAGGTGCGGCTGCGCGCAGCGCGCCTCGGCCTTTCCGAATCGCCGATGGGCCTGGCCGCGGCCACCGCGCTGCGCGATATCGTGGCGAGCCTGGAGGGCGAGGCCGATGCGGCCGTCGTCGTCATCGATTCCATCCAGACCGTCTGGCTCGATGCGCTGGATTCCGCGCCCGGCACGGTCAGCCAGGTGCGCGCCTGCGCGGCGGAGCTGATCCGCCTCGCCAAGGCGCGCGGCTTCGCCGTGGTGCTGGTCGGGCATGTGACGAAGGAGGGCACGCTGGCCGGGCCGCGCGTGCTGGAACACATGGTCGATGCGACGCTGTATTTCGAAGGCGATCGTGGGCACCAGTTCCGCATCCTCCGCGCCGTGAAGAACCGCTACGGCGCCACCGACGAGATCGGCGTGTTTGAGATGACCGAGCGCGGGCTGATGGAGGTGGCGAACCCCTCGGCGCTGTTCCTGGCGGAGCGCCGCGGCAATGTCTCGGGCAGCGCGGTGTTCGCGGGTATCGAGGGCACGCGCCCGGTGCTGGTGGAGGTGCAGTGCCTGCTCTCGCCAAGCTCCGGCGGCAGTCCTCGCCGGCAGGTGGTGGGCTGGGATAGCGGGCGGCTGGCGATGCTGCTGGCGGTGCTGGAGACGCGCTGCGGGCTCGGGCTCGGCCAGAACGACGTCTATCTGAACGTGGCGGGCGGCTTGCGCATCGTCGAGCCGGCGGCGGACCTCGCCGTGGCGGCGGCGCTGGTCTCGGCGGCGACGGACCGGCCGACTGACCCTGGCGCGGTGTATTTCGGCGAGGTCGGGCTCTCGGGCGAGGTGCGGCAGGTGGCGCAGGCGGA
>JBBSCP010000336.1:0-5224 GCA_038250135.1 Acetobacterales bacterium
GCATGCAGGCAGCGGTGGCGGCACTCTCGGATCGCACCGTCTCGCTCGACGTCGTGCTGACGCAGATCGTCAGCGTCGTGCGCGGCGGTGAGCCGGTTCGCATGAGTCAACGTGCCGGCACCTATGTCACGCTGCGCGATCTGATCGATGATGTGGCAGCCATGGTCGGGGGCGACATGATTGCGGCCCGCAGCGCTGTCCGCTTCACGATGCTGACTCGCAAGGCCGATGCCCAGATGGAATTCGATCTCGATAAGGTCGTCGAACAAACTCGAGACAATCCGGTTTTCTACGTGCAATACGCCCATGCGCGCTGCCGGTCGGTGCTGCGCCAGGGGGGTGAGCATGGCGATCTCGCCGCAGCATCGCTGGACAGCCTGACCGACCCGGCGGAACTTGCCCTGATCCGGCGCATGGCGGCTTGGCCGCGCACGGTGGAGTCCGCTGCTGCGGCGCGGGAGCCGCATCGGATCGCCTTCTTTCTCCAAGACTTGGCCAGCGACTTTCATGTATTGTGGAACCGGGGCCGCGATGATGCGACCCTGCGATTCATCCGGGCGGAGGAGCCGGTGGCCACCAAGGCGCGCCTTGCGCTTGTGGCGGCCACGGCCATCGTCATCCGCTCTGGCCTTGCGGTGATGGGGGTTGATCCGGTCGAGGAGATGCGATGAACGACGCGATGGTGCCTTCCTGGCGACCGCTTCGGCGGGAAAGTGCGGCGCCCTGGCGGATGCTGGCGGCGGGCGGCGGGCTGCTCACGATGCTGGTGGCGGGCGGAGCGATCTGGTGGGGGTGGCAGACCCTGTCGCTCCGCACCGTGCCGGTGGTCGAGGCCGATACGCGCCCCTTCAAGGTGCGCCCGGGCGATCCCGGGGGCTTGCGCGTGCCCAACCAGAACGAGCTGGTGCTGGAACGCCCCGGCAACCGCAGCCAGAACCAGGCCCAGACCGGCCGCCCAGGCACCGTGGTGCCGGAGGCCGAGGCGCCGAACGTCAACGGGCTCCGCGCCGCCGTCACGCCGCCGCCTGCGGTGATGGCCCCCGCGCCGCCCCCGGCGCCGCCCCCGGCGACGGCGAGCGTGGCGACGCGCACGGCGCCGGCTGCGGCCTCCGTGGCGGTGACGCCCGCCATCGTCCCCGCTGCCGCACCGGCCCCGCGGCCCACCACGGGCCGTGTGCAGGTGCAGTTGGGCGCCCTGGCCAGCGAGGAAGGCGCACGCGTCGAATGGGAGCGCCTGCAACGTCGCTCCCCGCAACTGTTGCAGGGCCGCAGCCCGCAGATTTCCCGCCTCGAGCGGGAGGGCCAGCCGCCGCTGTTCCGCCTGCGCACCGGCGGCTTTCCCGACCAGGATACGGCGCGGGAGTTCTGCGAACAGTTCCGTCCGCGAGGTGGCGCCTGCGTCGCGGTCCGTTCCTGATGGAAGCGCGACGCGCCGCGATCATCGGCATCGCCGGCACCAGCCTGACGGCCGAGGAGGCCGCGGTTCTGCGCCGGCATCGCCCGCTCGGCACCATCCTGTTCCGCCGCAATGTCGAGAGCCCGGCGCAGCTGCGCGCGCTGAACGCCGCGCTACGCGAGGAACTCGGCGGGGACGCGCCGATCCTGGTGGACCAGGAGGGTGGGCGAGTTGCCCGGCTTCGCCCGCCGCATTGGGCCGCGCATCCCCCGCCCTCGGTCTTCGAGGGCCGGCCCGAGGCAGCGGCGGAGGCCAATGCGGCGCTGCTCGGCCTCGCCTGTGCCGAATCGGGCTTCGACGTGGTCTGCGCGCCCTTGCTCGATTTGCGCCTGCCCGGCGCGCATGAGGTGATCGGTGACCGTGCCTTCTCGGCCGACCCTGCGGAGGTCGCGCGGCTTGGCGCGGCCTGGGTGCGGGGGCTGCAATCGGCCGGCTGCATCCCGGTGATCAAGCACATCCCCGGCCATGGCCGGGCGCTGGTGGACAGCCACGAAGGCTTGCCGCGCGTTGCGGCGAGCGCGGCCGATCTGGCCCTCGATATCGCGCCGTTCCGCGACCTCGCGGAGATGGGAGCCTGGGCGATGACGGCGCATGTGCTCTATACCGCCTGGGATGCCGCGCTGCCCGCCACCCTTTCGCCAGCCATCATCGATGGCGTTATCCGCGGCGAGGTCGGCTTCGATGGCGTGCTGGTCTCGGACGACCTCGCCATGGGCGCCATGGCCGGATTGTCCAACGAATTGGCCAACGACCTGGCAGGCGCGGCACTCGGCGCGGGCTGCGATGTGGTGCTGCATTGCACCGGCGTGCTCGCCGAGACAGCCGTGCTGCTGGCCGGCTGCCCGGTGCTGACCGACGCCGCGCTGCGCCGGCTGGCGGCGGCGCGGGCCGTGCGGGATGCCCGGCGACGCCCGCTCGGAGCCGATTTTCTCGCGGCTCAACGCGACCGTCTGCTCGCCGCGTGAGCACCGAATGGCTCATCGAAGCCGCGGCCATCGCCCTGGCCGCTGTGCTGGCGATCACCTTGCACGAGGCGGCGCATGGCTACGCCGCGCGGGCGCTTGGCGACGACACCGCAGCAAGGCTCGGCCGCGTCTCGCTCAACCCGCTGCGGCATGTGGACCCGGTGGGGACGCTGCTGTTGCCGGCGATGTTGGCGGCGAGCCAGTTGCTGACCATTGGCCGGGTGGAGGCGATGTTCGGCTGGGCCAAGCCGGTGCCGGTGGACATCTGGCGCCTGCGCAGCCCGCGCTGGGGCATGGTGCTGGTGGCGGCCGCCGGACCTGGGATCAATTTCGCGCTCGCCATCGGCTTCGGGCTGGCGGCGCATCTGGTGACGGGAGTGGCCGAGTCGCTGCCGATCGCGGTGACGCAATGGCTGCTCCGCTTCATCGGGCTGAGCATCCTCTACAATGTGATTCTGGCCTGTTTCAACCTCTTGCCCATCCCACCCTTGGATGGCGGGCGCATCCTGGTCGGCATCCTGCCGGCTCCGCTCGCCCGGCTGGTGGCGCGGACCGAGCGTTTCGGCCTACTCATCGTCATCGGGCTGATTTTCCTGGTGCCCTATGCGGTGCCTGGATTCGACCCGATGGGCCTGCTGCTGCGGGAAGTGGCCCTTCCTCTGGTGCGGTTCATTTTCACCATCACCGGGCATGGGGGATGATACCATTGGCCGTTGTGATCGACTTGCGGACCGCGGCGCTGTCCGAGGCCGCGAAAGCGACCCGCCGCAAGTGCGGCGAGCCTCGTGGACCGAGGCCGCGCCCGTCACGCCGAAGGTGTGCCTCCGGCACGGCGCCTGAGGGCATGCGATGACCGACCCGATGCTCCATCTGCGGCTCGATGGTTATGAAGGGCCGCTCGACCTGCTGCTGGACTTGGCAAGGTCGCAGAAGCTTGATCTCGCGGGGATATCCATCGTCTCGCTGGTCGATCAGTACCTCGCGGTGATTGAACAGGCGCGCGGCCTGCGGCTTGAGATCCAGGCCGATTGGCTGGTCATGGCCGCCTGGCTCGCCTGGCTGAAATCGCGCCTGCTGTTGCCAGCGGCCGAGGCCGCCGCGCAGGAAGACGATGCCGAGATGGTCGCGGCGCGGCTGACCGACCGGCTCGCCGCGCTGGAACAGGCCCGGGCCGGCGCCGCCTGGCTGGCCGCGCGCCGGCAATTGGGGCGCGATTTCTTCGCCCGCGGCGTGCCGGAATCGCTCACTGTCGAGGATCGCTCCGGCATCCGCGCCGACCTTGCGGCGCTGTGCCAGGCCTATGCCACGGCGCGGCGCCGGGCCATCGCGCTACGCCCCTACCGGCCGAAACCCCGCAAACTCTGGACGGTTCAGGAGGCGATGCAGCGCCTCGGCCAGGTGATGGGCGAACTGCCCTCCTGGGCCGTTTTGCAGCGCTTCCTGCCGGAGGATGTGGCGCTGGATACGGTCGAGCGCCGCGTCGCACTCGCCAGCACGCTGATCGCGAGCCTGGAGATGGCGCGCGGCGGCGCGCTGGAATTGCGCCAGGACCGCGCCTTCGGCCCGATCATGCTGCGCCGCGCCGAGGCGTCAGGGGAAGCCACGGATGTCCGAGCCGCCTGAGGAAGCCGCCCCCGCGCCGGTCACCGAGGAAGCGCTGCGCATCGCCGAGGCGCTGGTCTTTGCCTCCGACCGCCCGGTAGCCGCCAACCGGCTGCAATCCGTGCTGCCCGAAGGCCAGGCGGCCGAGGTGGTGCTCGCGCATCTGGCCGAGCGGCTCGCCGGGCGCGGGGTGGAGTTGCACGCCGTCGCCGGTGGCTATGCGCTGCGCACGGCGCCCGACCTCACGCCCCGCCTGACCCGAGTGGTCGAGGTGCCCAAGCGCCTGCCGCGTGCGGCGATGGAGGCGCTGGCGGTCATCGCCTGGCACCAGCCCGTAACCCGCGCCGAAATCGAGGAGGTGCGCGGCGCGAGCCTCTCGCAATCGACCCTCGAAGCCCTGCTGGAGGCCGGGCTGGTGGCCCCGCGCGGACAGAAGGAGGCGCCGGGCCGGCCCACGCTCTGGGGTACCACGCCGCGATTCCTGGAGCAGTTCGGCCTGACCTCGCTGCGCGACCTGCCCAAGCGGGAGGAACTGGTCAGCGGCGACGCGGCCGTGCCGCTGTTCGCGGCGCTCAAGGCCCAGCCGGAAACGGGTGGCGAGGAATGAGCCTGCTGCCGTGAGTATTTCGTTCAAGGGCATCCGCCACAGCTACCCCGAGCGGGGCGAGGTGCTGCGCGGGCTCGACCTCGATGTGGGCCCCGGCGAGATCCTTTGCCTGCTCGGCCCCTCCGGCTGCGGCAAGACCACGTTGCTGCGCCTCGCGGCCGGGCTTGAGCCCTTGCAGGCCGGGCGGATCACGCTCGGTGGCCAGGTGATCGCCGAGCCGGGGCGGGAGACGCCGCCCGAGGCCCGCGGCGTCGGCTTCGTCTTCCAGGATTACGCGCTGTTCCCGCATCTGACGGTGGCGGACAACGTCGCCTTCGGCCTGCGCTTCATCCCCCGCGGGCAGCGCAAATGGCGGATCATGGATGCGCTGGCCCGCGTCGGGCTGGAGGCCTTCGCCAGCGCCTGGCCCCATATGCTCTCCGGCGGGCAACAGCAACGCGTGGCCCTGGCGCGCGCGCTCGCCCCGCGTCCGGCCGTGCTGCTGCTGGATGAGGCATTCGCCAGCCTCGATGCGCGGCTGCGCGAACAGGTGCGTGACGATACGCTGCACGTGCTCCAGCAGGCCGGCATCGCGACCCTCATCGTCACCCACGA
>JBBSCP010000337.1:0-5213 GCA_038250135.1 Acetobacterales bacterium
CAGATCGGCGACGGCGCCAGGGCAGCGCTGCGGGGCAGGCCGGTGTTGGTCATATTCAGAGCCTCGCAAGAGGTGTCGGTCATTTTCAGAGCCTCGCAAGAAGCGTGAGGCGCTGGCAAGCCCGTTGCAGCCGGCACCACATTACATGCGCGGGTCGCTTGCCCGCCCGGCAGGCAGTCACTGCCGGTATGCACGCCAAGCAGGCGTCGCAGGGGCGCTGCCGGGGCGGCGAAGTACTGGCCCGCCCTGGCCAGGGCGTGGGATGCTCCCATCTCTAGATCGATCTTTGGAGACCCGAGCCTTGCCCGCACCCTGCACCCTGGCCGAGTTGGAAGCCGATGTGGCCCGAGACCTCGACCTGACGGCGCATCCCCGCATGTCCTGGCTGCGGCCCAAGACCGCCAATGGTACGCCGGTATTGGATGCGCTGATCGTGGGCGGCGGGCAATGCGGCGTGGTGACTGGCTTCGCGCTGATGCGCGACAAGCTGCGCAACGTCCTGGTGCTCGACCGCGCGCCTTTCGGGCGCGAGGGGCCGTGGCTGACCTATGCGCGCATGCACAATCTGCGCAGTTGGAAGGATCAGAGCGGGCCGGACCTCGGCGTGCCCTCTCTCACCTACCAGGCCTGGCATGAGGCGCAGTTCGGCCGCGCGGCCTGGGACGCGCTGCGCTACATCCCGAAGGAGTTGTGGAACGACTACCTGCTCTGGTTGCGCCGCGTCACCGGCGTGAAGGTGCGCAACGAGGTCGAGGCCGGGCGCATCTCACCGGCGCGCACCGATGACGGCTTGCCATGCCTGCGCGTCGAGACCAGCGCCGGGCCGTTGCTGGCGCGCAAGGTGGTGCTCGCTACGGGGCAGGAGGGTGCGGGCATCTGGTGGATGCCGGACTTCGTCAAGGCATTGCCGCGCCATCTGCGCGCGCACAGCGCCGACCCGATCGACTCCGCCTCGCAACGTGGCAAGATCGTCGCCGTGCTCGGTGCCGGGGCCAGCGCCTTCGACAATGCCGCGAACGCGCTCGAGGCCGGCGCGGCGGAGGTGCATCTGTTCTGCCGACGGGCCGAACCGAACGTGGTGCAGCCCTATCGTTGGCTCACCTTCGCTGGCTTCATGCGCCATCTGCATGAGATGCCCGATGAATGGCGCTGGCGCTTCATGGCGCATGTGCTCGGCCTGCGTGAGGGATTTCCGCAGGATACCTACGACCGCGTGATGCGCTTTCCGCAGTTCCGGATGCATGTCGGCCGGCCCTGGACCGATGCACGCCTGGGCGAGGATGGCCGCGCCGTGCTGGCCACCGCGCGTGGGGATTTCACCGCCGATTTCCTGATCTGCGGCACAGGCGTGCGCATGGACCCGTCGCTGGTCCCGGGGCTTGAAGGATGCGCCCATAACATCGCCCGCTGGTCGGATCGCTACACGCCGCCGGCGGCGGAGGCGAATGCGCGCCTCGGCGAATTCCCCTACCTCGCGCCGGACTATGCCTTCCAGGAGCGCATCGCGGGCGAGACGCCGTGGCTGCGCGATATCCATCTGTTCGGCATTGGCAGCACCATGTCCTTCGGCCCGGCCGGGGCCTCGATCAATGCGATGAACATCGCCGTACCGCGCCTCGCCGCGGGCATCACGCGCGGCCTGTTTGAGGCCGAGTTGCCGCACTACTACGCCGATCTTCGCGCCTATGACGTGAAGCAGGTGGAACTCGACCCGACCAGGCTTGCCGCCGAATAGGTTCAGCCACCCGGCGCGGCGAAGGGCACGCCGATGGTCTGCACCAGCCAGGCCAGGCGATGCCGCTGCGCCGCCTGCGCATGCGCCCGCGCCGCGGCCTCGGCGGCGTCACCATCACGCGCCCGCAGCGCCAGGATCACTGCGCGATGTTCGTCATGCGCGGCCTTTGCGCGATCGCCATGCGTCAGCAGCGAGGGCAGCAACGCCATGGTGGCGGCGATCTGCTCCAGACTGCGCAGCAGATAGCGGTTATGCGCCGCGAGGTAGAGCAGGCCGTGCAGGCGCTGGTTCGTCTCGGCCAATGCGCGTCCATCGGCGAAAAGCGCGGCCTCGCCCTCCACGAGTTCCGCCATTGCGCCAATCTCGGTGGGGCTCGCATGCTGCGCGGCGAGGCGCGCGGCGGCGGCTTCCAGCACCTCGCGCATCACATAGAGCTCCACCACTTGTTGATGGTCCGGGCGCGTCACGATGAGACCGCGGCGCGGCTCATGCGTGAGCAGCCCCTCCGCCTCCAGCCGCGCGATCGCCTGGCGGACCGGGGTGCGCGAGACACCAAAGCGGGCGGCGAGGTCGGTTTCGGTCAGGCGCAGCCCGGGGGTGAGCGTGCCCTCGCGGATGGCGCCCCGGATGCGGCCATAGGCCTCCTGGCCGAGGTCGCGGGGCGGCAGGGGCGCGCTGGCGAGGTCCATGAGAGGCTTGTACTGCAAAGTGTCAGGGGGGCGGAAGCGCCATCTGGACATCTCTGGATACAGTTGGATACAAGACACCAGTTCAGGGAGGCTTCATGCCGGATTTCACCCGAATCTACGACGTGCTGGTGGTGGGCGGCGGCAATGCCGCGCTTTGCGCCGCCATCACGGCAAGCCGCGCCGGTGCCTCCGTGCTGCTGTGTGAATCCGCCCCGCCACCGATGCGCGGGGGCAATTCGCGCCACACCCGCAACCTCCGCGCGCTGCATCCCGGCCCGACCAAGGTGCTGACCGACAGCTATCTTGAGGAGGAATACTGGGACGACCTCAACCGCGTCACCGGCGGCAAGACCAATGAGGAGCTCGCGCGCCTATGCATCCGCGCGAGCCAGCACGCGCCGGATTTCCTGGCGGGTTGCGGGGTGGTGTTCCAGCCGTCGCTGTCGGGAACGCTGTCGCTGTCGCGCACCAACGCCTTCTTCCTCGGCGGCGGCAAGGCACTGGTGAACGTGCTGTACCGCGAAGCGGCGAAGCTCGGCGTGGTGCTGCTGACCGATACCGAAGTGCAGCACATCAAGGTCGAGGAAGGTTTCGCGACCGAGGCGATCCTTTCCCACCGCGGCTTTCCCGAACGCGTGCGCTTCAAGGCGCTGGTCGCGGCGAGCGGCGGCTTCCAGGCGAACCGCGACTGGCTGCGCAAATACTGGGGCGACGCGGCTGATAATTTCCAGATCCGCGGCACGCCCTATGCCCAGGGCGTCGTGCTGAAGGATCTGCTGGCGCAGGGCGTGCAGGAAGTCGGTGACCCGACGCAGTTCCACGCCGTCGCAAATGACGCGCGCGCGCCGATGGAGGATGGCGGCCTCGCCATGCGGCTCGACTGCGTGCCCTTCGCCATCGTGGTGAATCGCGATGTCGAGCGTTTCTACGACGAGGGCGAGGATGTCTGGCCCAAGCGCTACGCCATCTGGGGCCGCCTGATCGCGCAGCAGCCCGGACAGATGGCGCTGGCCGTGACCGACAGCCAGGCGGTGAGGAACTTCCTTCCCTCGGTCTATCCGCCCTACAAAGCCAACAGCATCGAGGAACTGGCGCAGATCGCCGGCGTGGATGCCGGCAAACTCGCGCGCGTGGTGGCCGAGTACAACGCCGCGGTTCGCCCCGGCAGCTTCACGCCGATGACGCCCGATGATTGCCGCACCGAAGGGCTGAGCCCGCCGAAAAGCCATTGGGCGCGACGCATCGACCAGCCGCCCTATTACGGCTATCCGCTGCGGCCGGGCATCACCTTCACCTTTCTCAGCCTCAAGGTGAATGAGCGCGCGCGCGTGCTGATGGCCGATGGCAAGCCTTCTGCCAACATGTTCGCCAGTGGCGAGATCATGTCCGGCAACATCCTCGGCCAGGGTTATCTGGCCGGCTTCGGAATGACCCTCGGCACGGTGTTCGGCCGGATCGCCGGTGAGGAGGCCGCGCGCCATGCAAGAAACTGACGCCCAACGGGAAACAGACGCTATCCAGGATGCCCGCCGCCAGATGGCGGTATGCAACGCCTGCCGCTATTGCGAGGGCTATTGCGCGGTGTTCCCCGCCATGGCGATGCGGCGCGAGTTCGAGGTCGCGGACCTGACGCACCTCGCCAACCTCTGCCATGGCTGCAAGGGCTGCTACCACTCCTGCCAATACGCACCGCCGCATGCCTTCGGCATCAACATCCCGGCCACCTTCGCGACGATCCGCGCCGAGAGCTACGCCGAGTATGCTTGGCCTGCCGGGATGGGCAAGCTGTTCGAGCGCAACGGCACGCTGGTGGTGGCCGTCGCCACGCTCGGCGTCACCTTGGCGCTGCTGCTGACCATGGCGCTGGTCGATCCGGCAACACTCTACACGGCGCAGACCGGCACGGGCGCTTTCTTTCGCATCATCCCGCTCTGGCTGATCAACCTTCTTGCAGGCTCCAGCTTCATCTTCGCGATCCTGGCGATGGGCATGGGGGCGCTGCGCTATTGGCGCGGCACGGGCGGCATGGCAGGGCGCCTCTCGCCCGCGCCGGCGCGGGATGCGGCGATCGACATCCTCACGCTGCGCAACCTCGGCGGCGGCGGGCATGGCTGCAACGATCTCGACGATAGCTTCGCGCAGCAGCGCCGCTGGCTGCACCAGGCGATGTTCTACGGCTTCATGCTCTGCTTCGCGGCAACCAGCACGGGCGCCATCTATCACCACGTCTTCGGCTGGTACTCGCCGCATGCCTTCTTCAGCCTGCCGGTGCAGCTCGGCACCTGGGGCGGCGTGCTGCTGTGCATCGGCACGGCCGGGCTGCTCCGTGTGAAGGTGGTGACCGATCCGGTACCGGTCGCGCGCAAATTGCTTGGTGGCGAATACGCCATGCTCGCGCTGCTGTTCCTGATCGGCGCCACGGGGCTGTTGCTGCTGGCGATCCGCCACACCGGCGCGATGGGCGTCATGCTCGCGCTGCATTTCGGTCTGGTGCTCGCCCTTTTCGCGGTGCTGCCCTACAGCAAGATGGTGCATGGCATCTACCGCGGCATTGCGCTGCTGCGGAACGCGCAGGAGAAGCGGGCGGGCGTAAACCAGCGATTGACAGCAGGTGGCGCCGATTCCACGATCCCTCAAGGCGGCCCCTGAAGGTCGCGCGGAGGGAACGCATGACGACCATCCGACGCCGCGCGCTGATGGGTGCGCTGGCAGCTATGGCACTCGCGCCACCCGCGCTATCTCAGCCCGCGCCCTACCCCTCGCGCCCAGTGCGCATCCTGGTTGGCGCG
>JBBSCP010000338.1:0-5194 GCA_038250135.1 Acetobacterales bacterium
ATATTCGCCGCGAACTGGATCCGGGCGAGAACGGTGGCGTCCATGCTACGAGGCTTCCTTCCTGCCGCGGACCAGGCCGATCACCTTGTCCTTGGCTTCCAACAGGCGCGTCACTTTCGCGCCCAGTGCCAGCAGGGTTACGAGGTTTTCGGTTTCCAAACGCTTCACGTCGTCATACCAAGTGGTGACGCGCTCGATCAGGCCGTGCATTTCGGCCATGCGCGCCTGGGCGTGGCGTTCTTCATCGCTGGCGGGCGTCTGCATCAGCAATTCGCGCAGTACGGAGAGCGTGGGGTCCACTTCGCGTTTCTTGCGTTCCTCGGCGAGCGTGCGCAGGATCTGCCAAACATCGTCGGGTGTGGTGAAATGGTCGCGCCGGTCATTGGGCAGGTGCTTCGGCAGCACGAGATTCCACGCCTGCAACTCCTTCAACCCCATCGATACGTTGGAGCGCGAGACGCCTAGCGCGTCCACGATCTGTTCGGCGTTGAGCGGGTCGGGCGAGACATAGAGCAGGGCATAGATCTGGCCTACCGTGCGGTTGATGCCCCAGCGGCTGCCCATTTCGCCGAAATGCAGCACGAAAGCCTGGACCAGGGGGGGGAGGTTCATAACGCATCCGTCTTTTCAGGAATTTCTGAAATAGGCGGACATGCCGGAAAGGGCAAGGTGGATCGCGCCGATTTGGCCGCGCGCTACATGATGGCGTCGAGCTCCGAGTAGTCGGGCAGGCTGTCGGTCACGCGCTTTCCCTGGTTGACCACGATGCGGTCCGATTGCGGGCGACACATAAGTTCGTTCAGCGTGCGCGCCGCGAACAGAATGAAGCGCGCCGGCCCGCCCACCACGATCCGCCCGGCCGAGGGCTCGCGCACGATGTCGGAGGGCACCGGCCCCACCATCGTCACGGCGCGGGAGAAGGGGTTGTCGAGCTGGAAAATCCGCACCGATTGCTGCAGCGTGTCGAGCACGTCGTGGTCGCCGAAGGGAAACCAGGCGTCGCGGCAATTGTCGCCGCCGATCGCAACAGCAATGCCGGCATCGAGCAACTCATGCACCGCGGTCACACCCCGCCAGCGCGGCGTGCGGCCGGGCTTGCGGTCCTGCAGATAGACCATCGGCGTCGGCATGGTGGCGAAGGCGATGCCGGCCTCGCGGCACAGCGCGATGGTGCGCGCCATGCTCGGCTCGGGCACCAGCGCGAGGTTCACGCAATGCCCCGCCAGCACGCGGCCGCGAAAGCGGTTGCGCAACACCGCCTCGGCGATCAGCGGCAGCGAGAAGGCGTTGACGTCCTCCGACTGGTCCACATGCATGTCCACATCGAGGCCGCGCTCGCTGGCCACGGTGAGGAATTTGTCTAGCAGCGCCACCAGTTCCTCATTCTTGGCACCGTCGTAATGGCCGATCGCGTCGGTGGTGCCGCCCAGCACGCCGCCCGAGCGCTGCACGAGGTCCGCGAGCTTCGCGCCATAATCGGTGCGAAAGAAGGTCAGCGGCACCAGCCCCACCGCCTGCAACTCGACCCGCCCCGCCCATTCGGCGCGCAACTCGGCAAACACCTCCCAGCTCATTTCCGCATTGGCTTCCTGGCTGTCGAGATGGGTGCGGATCATCGACACGCCATGCGCATAGGCGCAGCGCAGGCCAAAGCCGATGCGGGTGCGCATATCCTCATGGGTCCAGCGCTTGCGGTCCTCGAAGGTGCCGGTCATGCCGCCATCGAGCGTGCCATCGGGCATGGCGCGCGGAATGACCTGGCCCTTGTCGAGATGGGTGTGGATGTCGAGCAGCGTAGCCCAGACCTGCCGTCTTTCCACATCCACCACAGGGAGGCCCTCCGCCTGGGGCGTGCCTGTGGGCAGGATGGCGGCGACGCGCCCGTGCTCGACACGGATGTCGAGCGGGCAGGAGCCCTCGGCATCCGGCACCACGCCCTGCGGCACGCTGGCCAGGAATACGGCGGGCACCCGAGCACGGGCCAGCATGTAGGAACCCTGCGCGGGAATCTCGATGTCCTGGTGTCGGGCCATGCGGAGGCTTTTCCTTTGTTGTCGACTGGGTCTGCGTGTTTGATGGGCAGGTCGAAGCAGAAAATGACATCAGCGGGTGCAGAGATCGCCGCCCATTCAAGCTTTGGCCAGGCACCCGGCGAGGGTGAGCAAGCGCGGGGCCACGCTGGCATGCCATGTGCTTGGCATAAGATGCTTCCGCTGGAGAACAATGACCATGCGCCGCCTTGCCCGTTCGATCTTCACGGCACTCGCCGTGCTGATGCTGCCCTTCGCGGCCCAGGCCCAGACACCCACGCTCATGCCGGTGCGCTTCATCCTCGATTGGGCGGCGCAGCCGCATCAGAGCCCCTGGTTCCTCGCCGCGGAACGTGGCTATTTCACGCGTGAGGGCTTGGCCGTCAGCATCGATCGCGGCTTCGGCTCGGGCGATGGCATGAACAAGGTGGGCGGCGGCTCGCACGACATCGCGCTCGGCGATCCGAACCTGCTGCTGCTGTGGAACCAGCAGAATCCGGGCCGTCGCGTGGTGATGGTCTATCTGCACATGGACAGCGGCGAGCACAGTGTTGTGGCCTTGCGCTCGCGCGGGGTCAACACGCTCCAGGATCTCGCCGGGAAGCGCATCGTGCGCACCGGCACGGGCGACGTCATGGGTCCGCTCTGGCCGCTGTTCACCCGCACCCACAATATCGACACGAGCCGGATCGAGTGGCTGACCGTGGCACCGAATCTCCGTGATTCGCTGCTGTTTCGCGGCGGCGCCGATGCCGTGACGGCCTTCGGCTCGACCGCCTATTTCAACCTGCTCTCGCTCGGCGTGCGGCGAGAGGACATCGCGCTGTTCTCCTTCGCCGAGAACGGCTTCGACATCTTCGGCAACGGCCTGCTGGTCACCGAGGAATTCGCGCAGCGCAACCCCGATCTGCTGCGCCGCTTCATCCGCGCCACCATCTCGGGCATGCAGGATGCGGTGGCCGATGTACCTGCCGCCATCACGGCCACGCTGCGCCGCGACCCCACGGCGAACGCGCAGATCGAGACCGATCGCTTCCGGTTCATGCTCGACCGTTCCATCGCGACGCCCGCCGTGCGCGCGCGTGGCATCAGCGAGCTCCCGCCAGAGCGTCTGACGCGCGTCACCGCCTATCTGACCGAGGCCTTCGAGATTCCGGCTTCCTCCCCGCCTGGCCCCATCTGGAACCCGGCCTTCCTGCCGCCGCTGGCGGAGCGCCAGTTCCGTCGCTGAAAAGCGCGATCGATCCGGGAGGATCGCTCGTGCTCTACCGTGTCGATGGCTCCTGATGAGACGCGTCGGCCGGCATCAGTTCGGTGACGTCGCGCAGGATACCGACGATGTGCGTGCGTTGGCCGAGCGGGCCGAACATCCGGCGGATGATCTCCACCCAGCGCGTCTCGCCGGTCTGTTGGTGGAGGATGCGTACGCGTTCGCAGTAATCGCCACGGTCAAGGTCGCGGCGCAGGTCGGAGGCGAAGCGATCTTCCCGCGCCCTGGCGATCCTCGGGGTGGTCGCAGGACCAGAAGATGCCGCGCGGCATTTCCTGGTCGTCGGGGGTCGGCAGGCCGAAGATCGCAAAGCCGTTGGGGGTGATCTTGACCGTATCGCGCTGCAGGTCGGTGTCGAAGAAGGCGAGGCCGAGGAACTTCATGGCCAGGCGCCCGCGCGCCACGCCGGCGACGCCACGGCCGAGTGGGGCCAGTTCGAACAGACTCATGCCGGGGAAGCGGGCTGTCTCGCCCTGCGACAGTGGGGGAAGACGGGCAGGCCACGGATGGTCCTCCTTCGCACCGGATCCTGGACGGCAGAGGAGGGTAGGGGCAGCCCCTGTCGCCTGGATGGCTCGATCCGGAGGCGCGGCTCGGGCCGACCCACAGCCAGCGCTGCATTTTCGTGCATCGCGAAAGGCGGCCGGGGCCTCCGTGATCCGCGCCTTGGGCTGCGCTCAGGACGATCCGGACCGGCATGCTGCAACGATGGTGTGCTCTCGCTCGCGCCGCCCTGGGCGGACCGCCAGCGCCTGTTCCGCTACTACTTGGTGTTCACGGTCGTCCGGAATCCGTGGGAGCGCTTCATCTCCGGCTGGCGCTATTGGGCTTCCACGCGCGATCGGACGGTGCTGGAGGTCCTGCGCGACTTGCCGCGGGAAGGCCATGACCACCGCCATGTGACGCGGCAATAGACCGACCTGATCTGCGGGGCGGGGTGCCGCTCCGTGGTCGACTACATGATCCGCTTCGAGGCGCTGCAGGCCGGGTTCGATGAGGTGTACCGCCGCATTGGCAAGCACCCGTGCCGGTTGCCGCACATCAACATGACGTCGCATCGCCCCTATGCCGATTATTTCTGTGCCGAATCGCGGGCGCTGTTCGCCCGCCATTTCGCACGTGACAACGCGTTGCTCGGCTACGGTTTCGATCAGGAAGGTTGAGGCGTCACGCTACCGAGCAATTCGATCACCAGTGCTTTGACTTTCGCAGTGGACGTTTCGTCAGGGTTCGAGGGTGCCGGCACAGCCACAACGCCACACGTCCATCGCGACCAGTGCGGTCCCCGACAGCGCAATTTCATTTGGGCGCTTTGCCCCGGTCACTGAGCATCCCTGGAAATTGACGCGTCAGGCCTCAGCGGCTCGGTAATTTGGTGGCCCTCCCCGGACTCGAACCGGGACGCCCGTTAAGGCTCGCGATTTTCGTACCACTTCGGCTTTCGCCGCCCCCGAGGGGTTCGTGGTCTGGACTGTCCCTTCACCATACCGAAGCAGAATTGCCGCAGCTTAGGTGCTACCCGTCCAGTCTCTACACCTTCCCGTTGCCGGGCTTGGCTCGGGATTAGCAGTGAAGCCTTCCCCGACTTTGAGCAGTTCTACTCCCGAAGTTTCCCTCAGGGCACCCAATTTCCAATGAGTCGCGTTCGTCTACCAATTCCGACAGAGGGCCGAGCGATGAATATGGCATGGCGCCAGGCTTGAGCCAAGCGTGACGCCCAGCCGTGTTGGGAGCGCGTCATCTGTCCCGGTTTTGTAGCGCGTCAAATGTCCGGATTGTTCGGTGCCTGTTCATGGGGTGGCACATGCGACGACAAGTGGCGCTATGGGGTGTTTTCGTGACCCGTTTCGAGGAGGCGCTGGAGCGTTTTCGACGGCGTTCGATCGGTGCCGAG
>JBBSCP010000339.1:0-5157 GCA_038250135.1 Acetobacterales bacterium
CTGGTGCCGCCAGATACGCTGCGCGCGCTGCTCGGCGCGCTCGGCCTGCCGGCGGGGAACGCGGCGGCGACCAGGGAAGGCCTTGCGCGCCTCGCCGTACCGCGCCCGCTGCCGCCCTCGCTGACCTGCCGCAGCGATGCCACGCTGCTGCTGCCGATGGCGCTTGGCGCACAGCGTGTGAGGTTGCACCTGACTCATGAAGCCGGGCACGCCCAGCTGCTGGACATTCCGCCGGAAGCTGGTGAGACGCGCCGCCTGACCCGCGCCGACGGCACCGCTGCGGCCGAGCGGCTGGTGGCGATGCCCATGCTGCCTGAGGGTCGCTACATGCTGCGTGACGAAGCCGCGCCCGAGCTGATCTGCCACCTCGCCATCGTGCCGCCCTGCTGCTTTCTGCCGGCGACGCTGGCCGATGGCGCGAGGCGCTTTGGCCTGGCGGCGCAGCTCTATGCGCTGCGACGCGAGGATGACCAGGGCATCGGCGACTTCACGGCGCTGCGCGACTTTGCCCACGGCGCGGCACGGCAGGGCGCGCTGCTGCTCGGCCTCAGCCCGCCGCACGCGCTGTTCCCGACCGATCGCAGCCGCGCCAGCCCCTATCACCCGAGCGACCGGCGCTTTCTCGACCCGATCTTCCTCGACGTCGCCGCGCTGCCCTTCGTGGCGGAACTGCCGGCGGTACGCGCGGCTCTCGCCTCCGAGGCGGGGATTTTCGCGGCACTCCGGGCGCGCGACGAGGTTGATCACGCCACCGTCTGGGCAACCAAGGCCCGCGTGCTGCGCGCGGCCTGGGATGCGCTGCCGGAGCCGCACCCGGCGCGCGTCGCCTTGGGCCATTTCCGCGCCCAGGGTGGCCTGGCGCTGGAGCGCTTCTGCCGTTGGAACGCCATCGCCGCCCAGCAGGGCAGCAGCGATTCCCGCAACTGGCCCGCGGCGCAGCGCCACCCTGCCACCGCCACGGCGCCGGTGGCTGAGGTGGAGTTCGTTGCCTTCCAGCAGATGCTGGCGGATGCGCAGCTCGCCGAAGCGGGCATTGCCGGCGCCGGGCTCTATCGTGACCTCGCGGTCGGCGCGGCACCAGACAGCGCAGAGGTCTGGTCTGGCGACATGCGTTTCCTGCCCGGCTTCTCGATCGGCGCGCCGCCCGATCCTTTCTCGGCCGAGGGCCAGGTCTGGGGCCTGCCGCCGCCCGACCCCTGGTATGGCGCGGCCGAGGGCCACGCCGCCTTCGCCCGCCTGATCCGCGCCAACATGCGCCACGCGGCAGCGCTGCGCGTCGATCACGTGCTCGGCCTGAAGCGGCTGTTCCTGGTGCCGGAAGGGGCGAAGGGCAGCCAGGGCACCTATCTGGCGCAGCCCTTCGAGGAGCTTCTCGGCCATCTTGCGCTGGAATCGCAGCGCGCGCGCTGCCTCGTCGTCGGTGAGGATCTCGGCACGGTGCCGGAGGGCATGGCGCAGGCGTTGCAGGGCGCGAGCGTGCTATCCTACCGCGTGCTGTGGTTCGAACGGAATGGGCAGGGCTTCATGCCGCCCGAGCAATGGCCGGCGCGCGCCGCCGCCTGCGTCGCCACGCATGACCTGCCGACACTGGCCGGATTCTGGTCGGGCGCCGATCTCGATGAACGCGCCAAGCTCGGCCTGTTGAACGAGGGCGAGCGCGCCGCCCGCACGGCCGATCGCGCCGCCTTGCTCGAGGCGTTGGCGCAGCAGGGGCTATTGCCGGAGGGCACCGCGCTCGACGCCCCGATGAGCGATGCCCTCGCCGCCGCCATCCATGCGCTGGTCGCGCGCACGCCTGCCGCGCTGATGCTGGCGCAGGCGGAAGATCTGGCGGGAGAGACCGTGGCGGTGAACCTGCCAGGGACGGATCGCGAGCGGGCGAATTGGCGGCAACGCCTGAGTGTGACGGTGGCAGCGCTGCCAAAGCTGCCACGCACCGAGGCGATCCTCGCCGCGATCCGCGCGCAACGGGGCTGACATTGGGCAGGCCGCATAGCAGATTGCCCCCCGGCCCAAGGAAGACGCGCACGATGTCCGGTGAATCGCTCGAAAAGTTCCAGACGCTGCATGAACTGGTGAAGGCCGCGCGGCTCAAGCTCAACGCGAATATCTGGGACTACCTCGTCGGCGCGACCGAGACCGAGACGACGCTGCAGCGCAACCGCGCGGCACTCGACTCCATCGCCTTCCGCCCGCGTGTGCTGCGCGATGTGAGCCAGGTGGATTGCTCCGGCATGTTCCTCGGCAAGCGCCGCATCCGCCTGCCTGTGGCGCTGGCACCCGTGGGCTCGCTCGAGAGTTTCGAAGCCGGCGGCGCGGCCAGCGCCGGGCGCGCGGCGGCCGCCTTCGGCGTGCCGATCATCGTCAGCAGCGTGACCCAGCCGGGCCTGGAAGGCTCCGCCGCCGCCTGCGACGGACCCAAGGTGTTTCAGCTTTATGTGCGCGGCGATGCGGCCTTCATCGACGATCATGTGAACCGCGCGACGGACAGCGGCTACGACGCCTTCGCCGTCACCGTGGACACCGCGCATTACTCGCGCCGCGAACGCGACATCGCCAAGCGCTTCGTCAAGCACTGGCGCGCGCGCAATACCGGCATGAACCACCAGGCAGCGCTGTCCTGGGCCGACATCGCGCGCTTCCGCGAGGTGCATCCGGACGTGACCCTGATCCTGAAGGGCATCGGCTGCGGCGAGGATGCCGAGATCGCGGTCCAGCACGGGGTGCAGGTGGTTTATGTGTCCAACCATGGCGGCCGCCAGCTCGACCATGGCCGCGGCTCGCTGCAGGCGCTGGCGGAGGTGGTGCAGGCGGTGGGCGGGCGGGCGCGGGTATGGATGGATGGCGGCATCAGCCGGGGGAGCGATCTGGTGAAGGCGGTGGCGCTGGGGGCCGAGCTGGTCGGCATCGGGCGGCTTTATTGCTATGGGCTCGCCGCGGATGGCGAGGCGGGCGTGCGGCGCGTGCTCGAACTGCTGGAGGATGAGGTGCAGACCTGCCTCGGCCTGCTCGGCGCCCGAAGCTTCGCCGCGGTGGAACCGGGCATGCTCTCGGCCGCGCACCCGGTGGCATCGGCGCAAGTGCATTCCGCCTTCCCGCTGCTCGCCGAGCCCGGGCGAGGTTACTGAATGATGCGGCGCCTCGCCGCCGTCGCGTTGGTTGCGCTGCTCCCGGTGGCGGGGGAGGCCCTTGCCCAGACTGCGCCGCCGCGCCCGCAGCGCCCCGCACCCTCGCGCCCCGCGCCCCCTGCTGCGCGACCACCCATCACCATCGAACCCCTGGCGCCGCTGCCCGCGCCAGCGCCCGAGCCGGTGCAGCGGCAGGTGACGCTCGGCGAACTCGGGCTGTCCGGCGGGCTGAGCTTCGATGTGACCGGGCGGGATGTCGTGTTTCCGCTGCCGCCTGGCCTGGCCACCGGGGTTGTCCGGCTGAGCTTCATGGTCGAGCTCACCGCACCTTTCGGCGGACGCCATGCGGTGGAGGTCAGCGTTAATGAGCGCCTGCTCGGCGCTCTCGCCTTCACCGAAGGCGTGCCTCGGCTGGCCTTCGAGGCGCTGATCCCACCCGAGGATGTGGCGCGCAACCCTGCCGCGCTGCGGGTGCGCGTGCGGCTGGTCGAGACCGGGCCACAGGGCGCATCGGGCATGCCGGGCGCATCGGGCATGCCGGGCGCTTCGGGCATGGCGCAGGCCAGGCTGCTGCCCGGCAGCCACCTCGCCCTGCCGTTGCCGGCGCAGCCGCCTAGTCTCGCCACGCTGCTCGCGGCCCTGCCACCGCGCGTACTGGTGATTGTCGCCCCTGGCGCCGTGTCGGCCATGGACGCCGCGGCAGCGCTGCGAATCGCGCTCGGCCTGGCTGGCGCAGGGCGCGATGTGCGGATCGGCACCGGCACCGTGCCGGGGCCGACCGGCACCCTAGGCGCGGCGCGTGTCTGGGACACCGGCGCCGTGGTGGTTGGCGTGCCGGTCCAGGAGGTGCCGGTCCAGCAGGTGCCCGTCCAGCAGGTGCCCGTCCAGGGCGCTGAGGTGCGGCGGATCGCGGATGTGCCGGTGCTGCTGC
Organism: Acetobacterales bacterium; assembly: GCA_038250135.1. Lineage (GTDB taxonomy): Bacteria > Pseudomonadota > Alphaproteobacteria > Acetobacterales > Acetobacteraceae > Falsiroseomonas. Next base: position 4,060 of record JBBSCP010000339.1, read on the forward strand.
TCGGCGGCAGCGCGGCGGAGCGTAGCGCGGGTTTGCTGGAGGGGCCTTGGCGCGCCCTGCTCGGCGGCACTGGCTTGCAGGTCGGCCACCAGGTGCCACCGACGCCCGCCAGCACCCTGCCCTTCCCCGCCCAACCACCGCAGGAGGGTGCGCGCGCCGCCTGGAGCCTTGGCTTCTCGATGCGTGACCTGCCCCCAGGCACGGCGCCGACGGCGCTGGAGGTGGCGTTGCACGCGCCGCCGGGCAGCCGCGCCAATGCGGCCGTGACGATGAACGAGGTGGTGCTCGGCGCCGTGGCCCTGCCGTCGGAGGGGCGCGCGCGTCTGGTGCTGCCAATCCCGCCCAGGCTGCTGGCCTTCGACAACCAGGTGAGCGTGACGCTGCACCGGCAGGAGGGCCCCGGTGGCCCCGCGCAGTTGCTGCCAGAGAGCCTGCTGCGACTCGGCCCCGCCGCCCCGGCGCGCGAGTTCCTGGACCTGCCGCCGGCCTTTGCTGCGGGGGTCGAGGTGATCCTCGATGCCCCCGGCGGCGTGCTGCCGGCGGAATCGCTCGGCCCGGCACTGTGGATGCTGCGGCGCCTCGCGCCCCCCGGCACGCCGATCCGCGTGACCTTGCAGGACCCCGCCCAGCCTGCCCGGCCCAGCGGTGCCTTCCTCGCGCTCACTGTGCTGCCGCCGGAGGGCACCGCGCCGCCCTTGCGGTTCGACGCCGGGCGGCTGGAACTCAGCGATGCGGCCGGCCGCGCGGTGCTGGAACTCGGCGGCATCGAGCGCGTCTGGGCAGCGCAGTTGGTGACGGCAGGCACGCTGCCCGGCCTGTGGCTGCGCGCGCCGGCCACGCCGCCCGCCCTGCCGGCCGCGCCGCCAGCGCTCGATCGCGGCGATGTGGCGCTGCTCGGGCCGGGCGGCGTCGCGATGGCCTGGCAGGCCGCGCCGTTGCCGCCTTTGCCGATGACCGTCGCCACCCCCCTGCCAAGTGCCGCCACCGTCGCGCCGGACCGCGCGGCGAGCCTGGTGCAGGCCTCGCGGCCTTTCGTTGCCGGCTTTATCTGGGTGCTGGGGTTTGGGCTCGTGGTCTATGCGATGGCCAATCCGCGCC
>JBBSCP010000340.1:0-5149 GCA_038250135.1 Acetobacterales bacterium
GGTCGTGCGCGAGTCGTATGGGGCGCTCTTCGATTTGTCCGAACGCCACGACGCGCCGCTCGCCTTCGAGGCGTCCGGGGAAACGCTTGAGACGATGGCCGCCACGGCGCCGGACGTGCTCGCCAAGCTCGTGGCGGGCATCCGCGCCGGCTTCGCCTACAACACCTTCCCGCTGATGGAAGGCCAGCTCGTGCCGGCCGGCTACCTCGACCTCACCCCCTGGTGGCACAACCTGACCGCCAATGTCGCCGCGGTGCAGTTCAACCACCGGCTGCTGGCCACGCTCTCGGCGCTGTTCGTCGCCGGCGCGGTCTGGGCGGCGCTGCGGCGCCTGCCGGCGGGGGGCGCGCAGCGCGCGGTGCTCGCACTCGGCGCCGTGGTTGCGCTGCAATACGGGCTGGGCGTGGTGACGCTGCTGCACGTGGTCCCGATCGCGCTCGGCACGCTGCACCAGGCGATGGCCGTTGCGGTGCTGGCTGCGGCGCTGGTGGCGCTGCACGCGCTTCGCCCCGTGCCAGCCTCCCCCTCCCGGGCGCAACGCGCGTCATGAGCGTGCCGCGGGGGATCGCAAGCGCCGTGCTCGATGCCCTGCCGCACAACGTCACGGTCATCGATGGCCGGCGCCGACTGGTTTATGCCAATGCCTCCTACTGGCGCTCCGTCGGGAGCGACCCTGCTTCCTGCCCGATCGGCAGTCCGGTCGAAGATCTGATCCGCATGCTGTGCTATCGCGGCCTCTACGGGCCCGGCGATCCGGAGGAGCAGGTGCAGGCTGTGCTGCGCATCGATCGCACGCAGATGTTTCGCCGACGCGTGCGTTCGGCCGATGGGCGGCTGACCACCGAAATCATGTCCTACCCCCTGCCGGATGGCGGCTATGCCACCTGCGGCGTCGATGTAACGGCCAGCGCCGAGGCTGAGCGGGCCACGCAGGCGCGGCTGCGGCTGATCGAGGGGGCCTTCAGCCGTATGGGCACCGGCATCGGCCTGTACGATTCCGACATGCGGTTGCAAGTCGGCAACCCGGCCTTTGGCGCGCTGCTCGGCCTGCCCGGGATCCTGGCGCCGGGCCTGGCGCATCGCGACATCATGCGGCTGCTGGAGGAGCGCGGCGAATTCGGCGCCGGGCGTTCAGGCGAGGAAGTGACCGAGCAGACGGCGCGCGAACGCCACGCGCTTCCGACGGTGGACCGCGAGCGCCCCTCTGGCGAGGTGCTGCGCTTCGCCAGACAGCCGATGCCGGAGGGCGGGTTGCTGGTCGAGATCGGCGATATCACCGCGCTGCGCCGCGCCGAGGATGAGGCGCGCCGCCGCGCCGCGGTGCTGGATGGCGTGCTGGGCACGCTGCCGCATGGCGTTTGTGTGTTCGGCCCCGATCGCCGCGTCGCGATGGTCAACGCAGCCTATTGCCGCATCATGGACGGCTCGCCCGTTTCGATCGGCGAGCACACGAACGACATCCTGGCGCGCCGCATCGCCAGTGGCGAATACAGCGCCGATTACGGGGCGGCGACCAGTGCTGCCCTGTTCGACCCGATCAACGATGGCTTGAGCGAGTTGCACCGCGTACGGCCGAACGGCACCGTCATCGCCATCCGCGCCGCGCGGCTGCCCGCCGGCGGGCATATCTCGGTGGTGACGGACATCACCGCGCTGGTGCACGCCGAAGCCGAGGCCGAGCGCCGGCTCAAGCTGCTCGACGGCATCATGGCCACGCTGCCGCATGGCGTGCTGGTCTATGGCCCGGACCGCCGCGTGGCGATGTTCAACGTCGCCTATGCGCGAATCATGGCCGGCGCGCTGGTGCAGATCGGCGAGCATTTCGACGCCATCATGGCGCGCCGCGTCGCGTCCGGCGAATACTCGGCCGAGTATCTCCGCACCAAGGTGGCCGTGAAGTTCGAGCCCGGCGCCGATCCCTCGCAGGAGGTCCAGCGCGTCAGGCCGAACGGCACCGCGATCTCCATCCGCGTGGCCGAGATGCCTGATGGCGGGCACATCTCGGTGGTCACGGACATCACCGCGCTGCATCGTGCCGAAGAACATGCGCGCGAGCGCGCGGCGATCCTGGAATCGAGCCTCGGCGCCATGCGCCACGGCATCGCGCTGTTCGGGCCGGACGAGCGCATGCGCGCCACCAATGGGCAGATGGCAGCGCTGACCGGCGTGCCGCATGCCGCGCGGCAGGTCGGCCAGTCGCTGCCCGAACTGCTGGAAACGCAGGTGGCGCTGGGCGTGATCACCGCGGCACAGGCGGCGGCCGCGCTGGCGCTGGACCGCACGAAGCCGCAGGGATACCTGCGCCACGGTGCCGATGGTTCGGTGGTCGAGGTGGTGTCGGACCCGACGCCCGATGGCGGCTTCGCCATCACCATGACCGACGTTACCGCGCTGCACCAGGCCGAGCGGGCGGCACGCGACCGCGCCGCGCTGCTGGAACGCACGCTCGGCGCCATGCGGCACGGCATCTCGATGTACGGCCCCGACCATCGGCTGATCCTGACCAATGCGCGGACCACCGACATCGCCGGCCCGCCGGCCGAGGCGCTGGTGCCGGGCGTCAGCCTGCGCGAATTGCTGGAAAGCCAGGCACGGCGCGGCATCATCACGGCGGCGGGGCGGGAAGCCGCGCTCGCGCTCGACCGCCGCCAGCCGCAGCGCTACGTGCGCGCCGGCCCCGATGGGCGGGTCATCGAAGTGATCTCGGACCCCATGCCCGATGGCGGCTTCGTGGTGAGCTTCTCCGACGTTGACGCGCTGCACAAGGCGGAGGAAGCGGCGCGCGACCGCGCCGCGATGCTCGATGCCATGGTCGCGCATATGCCGCATGGCGTGTGCGTCTATGGCCCAGATCGCCGCGTGCGCCTGACCAACGCCGCCTATCACGCGATTATGGGTGAAGCCGCCGCCAGGACCGGCGAATTCATGCCGGACCTTGTCGCGCGGCGCGTGGCGATGGGCGAGTTCTCCGCCGAACGCGGTGCGATGCTGCTCCGCGATCTGCAAAGCAACGCTCCGGAGCCGGAGGCCGTGCTGTGGCGCGTCCGGCCGAACGGCACGGCCATCACCACCCTGGTCGGCCGCCTGCCGGATGGCGGGATGCTCTCGGTGGTGACCGACATCACAGCGCTCCACAGCGCCGAGGAAGCCGCGCGCCAGCGGGCGGCGATGCTGGGCGCCGTGCTGGAATCCCTGCCTGTCGGTGTGACGGTCTATGACATGGATCGTCGCGCCACGCTGTTCAACGCCGCCTACAGCGAGATCATGGGCGAAGCCTCGGTCCGCCTCGGCGAGAGCCTGGAGGAAGTCGCCGCGCGCCGCCTGGCGATGGGCGAGTTCGACGCCGCGATGGCGCAGCGGCTGATGGTGCGCCATCTCGGCCCGCTCGGCGACCAGGTAGAGCCGATCCGCCGTTTCCGCCCCAACGGCAAGGTGATCGACACGCGGGCAGGGCGGCTGCCGGATGGCGGGTACATCGCCGTCACGGTCGATGTCACCGCGCTGCACCGCGCGGAACAGGACCTGCAGCAGCGCGCCGCGATGCAGGAGGCGATGCTCGCCACCATCCGCCAGGGCGTCATTCTCTACAATGCCGAACGGCGCATGGTCGGCTGCAATGCCAAGGCGCAGGAGCTCACCGGCATGCCGGCCGGGCGCATGATGCCCGGCCGGCGGATGGACGAGCTGATCGACGAACAGGTGATGCGCGGGCAGATCGGCCTCGACGGCGCGGCGCAGATGAAGGCCTTGGACCGCACGAAACCACATCGCTACATCCGCATGCGCCCCGATGGGCGTGTGCTGGAAGTCACCTCAGACCCGACGCCCGATGGCGGCTACGTGATGGCCTATGCGGACGTCACCGATGACCGGCAGATCCGCGCCGACCTCGACCGCGCCAGGGTGGAGGCCGAGGGCGCCTCCCGCGCCAAGTCGCGCTTCCTTGCGACGATGACGCATGAGCTGCGCTCACCGCTCGCCGCCGTCATCGGCTTCGCCGAGGTGCTGGAATCAGCGCGCGACACCAGCCGCCTGAAGGACTACGCCGGCGCGATCCGCGAGGCCGGGCGCCACCTGCTGCTGCTGATCGACGATATCCTCGACGTGGCCCGCAGCCAGTCGGGCGCGTTGGAGATTGCGAGCGAGGCGGTGGCGCTCGCCCCGGTGATCGAGGGCGCGCAGGCGGCCATCGCTGCCAGCGCGGCGGAGGCCGGCCTGACTCTGGTCTCGCAGGTGCCGGCCTGCCTGCCGCGACTCAAGGGCGAGGCACAGCGGCTGCACCAGGTGCTGCTGAACCTGCTCTCCAATGCCGTGAAGTTCACGCCCGCCGGCGGCATCGTAACCCTGTCTGTCGCGCGCGAAGAAGGTGCGCTCGCGATCCGGATCTCCGATACGGGCATCGGCATTGCGCCCGCGGACCGGGAACGAGTGTTCGAGCCCTTCACCCAGGTGGACAGTGCCCTGGCGCGGCGCTTCCAGGGCTCCGGCCTCGGCCTTTATCTTGCGCGCACCCTGGCGGAGGCGTTGGGCGGCGTGCTGACCCTGGAGGACCAGGACGGCCCGGGCACGCTCGCCGTGCTGCGCTTTCCGGCCGAGCGGCTGCTCGACCCCGATCCCCTTTCCGTCGATTCCCTTTGAGAAAGTCCCCTGAAGTGACCGATGCCCTGCATGATCCCTTGGCCACCACCGACGCGCTGTTCTTCCGCGACCTCGACCGTGCCGCCGCCGAGCGCCACGTCGCCGCGGCCACGGCCGGCGCGGAGGATGGCGAGCTGTTCCTCGAACATCGCGAGAGTGAGGCGATCAGCCTGGAGGATGGGCGCATCCGCAGCGCGTCTTTCGACGTGACGCGCGGCTTTGGCCTGCGCAGCGTGATGGGTGAGGCCGCCGGCTATGCCCATGCCGCCGAGATCACCGACGCCGCCCTGGCGCGCGCCGCCGAGACGGTGAAGGCCGTGGCGGCGGGCCATTCTGGCGTGCTCGATGTCGGCCCGCGCGCGGCAACCACGCAGCTCTATTCCGAGCTCAATCCGCTCTCCGCCATGCCTTTTGCCCACAAGACCGCGCTGTTGCAGCAGATCGACACCTTTGCCCGCGCGCGCGACCCCCGCGTGATCCAGGTGATGGCGAGCATCACCGGCGAGTGGCA
>JBBSCP010000341.1:0-5147 GCA_038250135.1 Acetobacterales bacterium
CTGCTCGAAGGCGCGGACGATGCGCGCGCCGAACATCGGCTCGTGGAACTCGGACCGAACGATGCCGTCGCCATGCTCGCCCGAATGGCTGCCCTTGTATTCCCGCACCAGGGCAAAGCATTCCTCCGCGATGGCGCGCATCTTCGTGACGTCCTCACCGGATTTGATGTTCAGCACGGGGCGGACATGCAGGCAGCCCACCGAGGCGTGCGCGTACCAGGTGCCCTTCGTGCCGTGCCTGGTGAACACGTCGTTCAGGCGCTCGGTATAGTCGGCGAGGTCGTCGAGTGCCACGGCGGCGTCCTCGATAAAGCTCACCGGTTTGCCGTCGCCCTTCATGCTCATCATGATGTTGAGCCCGGCCTCCCGCACCTCGGCCACCTGGGCCTGGAAGGCTGGGTCGGTGATGCGGACCACCTGGCCGGGCAGGCCGAGGTCGCCCATCATCTCCTCCAGCCGGTCGAGGCCGCGCAGCAGCGTCGCATCGTCCTGGCCGTGGAACTCGACAATGAGCAGGCTGTCCGGCTCGCCGATCAGGATGCGGTCGATGGTGGCGCGATACATCGGGATGGAGCGGCCAAGGTCGATCATCGTGCGATCCACGAGCTCCACCGCCTCCGGGTCGAGCGTGACCAGGTGGCGCGACGCCTCCATCGCGCGGCGAAAGCTCGGGAACTGGCAGATGCCGAGCATCTTGCGCGGCTTGATCGGCCAGAGTTTCACGTCGATCGCGGCGGAGAAGGCGAGCGTGCCCTCGCTGCCCACCAGCAGCCGCGCGAGATTGCCGCGTCCGGCGGCGCGTCCCTCGGGCGTCAGCGCAGCGAGGTTGTAGCCGCCGACGCGGCGGAGCTGTTCGGGGAAGCGCGCGGCGATCTCCGCCGCCTCGGCCTCGCCCAGCGCGTGCAGGCGCTCGACCAGCGCAGTGTTGGGCGTGCCCTCGCCGAACCAGTGGCGCGAGCCATCGGCGAGCAGCGCGTCGATCGCCGTGACGTTGTCGGCCATCAGCCCATAGCGAATGGATTTCGAGCCGCAGGAATTATTCGCTGCCATGCCGCCGATGGTGCAGCGCTGCCAGGTGGAGGGATCGACCGGGAAGAACTTGCCCGACGGCTTCAGCGCCTCGTTCAACGCGCCGAGCGTGATGCCGGGCTCCACGCGCGCGGTATCGCCCTCGACGCTCAGCACGCGGCGCAGATGCTTGGTGCAGTCGATGACCAGCGCGTGGTTGACGGTTTGGCCGCATTGGCTGGTCCCGCCCCCGCGGGGCAGAACGGCGACGCCTTCCTCCCGGCAGATCGCCATCGCGGCGACCACATCCTCCACCGTGCGCGGCACGATCACGCCGACGGGTGGCATCTGGTAGATCGAGGCGTCGGTCGCGTAACGGCCGCGATCGCCGGCTGAAAACAGCACCTCCGCCTGCGTGTCGCGCCGCAGACGCTGCGCGAGGCCGCTATCGGCCAAGGCTGTGATCGCATTCATGCCGTGAACACCCTGGACCCGATGAGGCGTCGCAACGCGCAGCCTTGGACCTGTTTGATCTATGATGCTCGTCGATCCGGCAAGGCCTGCTTATTGGCAGATGGCATCGTCCAAGGGTAGGAAGCCGGCATCGAGAGGGAACCTCCCATGGCCTATTTCCAGTCCAAGCCCAATGCGCGCCGCCACTTCCTGCAAATCCCGGGCCCGTCCAACGTGCCGGACCGCGTGCTGCGCGCCATGGATCACCCGACAATGGACCATCGCGGCCCGGATTTCGGCGTCATGGGCAAGCAGCTTCTGGCCAAGGTGCGCCTAGTGTTCAAGACCGAGGGCCCGGTGGTGATCTACCCGGCCTCGGGCACCGGCGCCTGGGAAGCCGCCCTGGTGAACACGCTCTCGCCCGGCGATCGCGTTTTGATGTGCGAAACCGGCTGGTTCGCGCATCTTTGGAACGAGATGGCCGAGCGGCTCGGCATCGTCGCCGACTTCATCAAGACCGACTGGCGTCGTGGCGCGGATGCCCCCGCCATCGAAGCGCGCCTGCGCGAGGACAAGGCGCACGCCATCAAGGCCGTTTGCGTGGTGCACAATGAAACCAGCACGGGCGCGACCTCGCGCATCGACGAAGTGCGGCGTGCCATCGATGCCGCCGGCCACCCCGCGCTGCTGCTGGTGGACACGATCAGCTCGCTCGGCTCGATGGATTACCGGCACGATGAATGGGGCGTGGATGTCACTGTCTCGGGCTCGCAGAAGGGGCTGATGCTGCCGCCGGGGCTGTCGTTCAACGCGATCAGCGCCAAGGCCATCAAGGCGAGTGAGGCGGCGAAGCTCACGCGCAGCTTCTGGGACTGGAAGCCGATGCTGGCCGCCAACGCCACCGGCTACTTCCCCTACACGCCGGCGACCAACATGCTCTACGCGCTGGATACCGCGCTCGATATGCTGCTGGAGGAAGGGCTCGACGAGGTCTTCGCCCGCCACGACAAGGTGGCCGAAGCCACGCGCCGCGCCGTGCGGCATTGGGGCTTCGAGACGCAGTGCCAGGACCCGCGGCATTTCTCGTCGGTCCTGACGGCGGTGCGGCTGCCCGAAGGCCATAGCGCCAACGCGCTGCGCGCCACCATTCTCGAAAAATTCAACATGAGCCTGGGCAATGGCCTCGGCCAGCTCAACGACCGTGTCTTTCGCATCGGCCATCTGGGCGACATCGGCGAATTGCAGCTGATCGGCGCGCTGGGCGGCGTCGAGATGGGGCTGCGCGCGGCGGGCATCCCGCACAAGGCGGGCGGGGTGCAGGTGGCGCTGGACTACCTCGGCGGGAACTGAAGCGTCGTCGCGCCGCCACTCACGTCGCTATTTCCGCTGCACCACCAGCACCGCCTGGAAGAAGCGCGTCGTGTCATCGACATATTCGCGCAGGGCGAACCATTCCGACCAGTGCCGCTCGACATAGCCGAGCGGCACCGCGGCATCGCCATAGAATTCCGACGCGAAATCGCCTGCCACGCCGGTCGGCATGAAGGCGATCTCGGCATTGTCGAACCGCCGCTTCAGCTCTGGCACCTGGTCCGCGAAGGGCAGCAGCTGCTTCGCCCAGCCATCCTGCGTGTCCGCCGGGATCGCGGCGACATGGTCGAGGAAGCGCCGCGGCTCCAGCGTCAGGGCAAATACGCCGCCCGGTCGCAATACGCGGGCGATCTCGGCCAGCCAGTGCAGATGCGGCTTCTCCGGCAGATGCGTGAAGACCGAATAGGCGATCGCCACATCCATCGATGCATCGGCGTAGGGCAGGCGGCCGTTCTGATACAGGCGATCCACGGTGCCTGGCACGCCGAGCTCCCGGCACAGCGCCACCGCTTCCTCGGCGACGTCGCAGCCATACAGGCCGCGCGTGCCGACATCGCGCCAGAAATAGCGCATGAAGCGGCCCCAGCCGCAGCCGAAATCCATCAATTTGTGCCCGCGGGTCAGCGCGATGCCCAGGGCATGGGCCCGCGCCTTGACCAGCGTGTGAAAGCGCGACGCTTCCTCCAACGTATCGGCGTAGTCGGTGCCGACATAGCGCCGCTGCACCTCGCCCTGCGGAAAGGCGGGGAAGGTGACGCCATCGATTTCGCGCTCCTCGATGCTGCGGAGCAACAGCTTCAGCCACGCCGGATCGTCGAGCGCCATCATGGCCTGTGTCAGATCGTTCATGCCCATGCGCTCAATCCCGCTATCAACGCCTGATGTGCCACGGGGCGCGGGCTTGTCGCCACCCCCTCGGGGCGCCATGCTCGACCTGAAGACCGAGGAAGCGGATGGCGATCGAAGTCTGGACCTGGCCGACGCCGAACGGTCACAAGGTGCATATCGCGCTGGAGGAACTCGGCCTGCCCTACCGCGTCGTGCCGGTAAATATAGGTGCGGGCGACCAGTTCACGCCCGAATTCCTCGCGATCACGCCCAACCATCGCATCCCGGCCCTCGTCGATCCGGACGGCCCGGGCGGCAAGCGCCTGGAATTGTTCGAATCCGGCGCCATCCTGATCTACCTGGCGGAGAAGGCGGGAAGGCTGATCCCCGCCGATCCCGCCGCGCGGTATGGCTGTCTGCAATGGCTGATGTTCCAAATGGGGGGCGTCGGCCCGATGTTTGGCCAGTATGGCCATTTTCACACCTACGCGCCGGAGAAACTTAACTACGCGATGGCGCGTTATGCCAAGGAAGTGGTGCGCCTGCACCGCGTTCTGGAAAACCGCCTGTCGCAATCGGAATTCCTGGCGGGGGACGGGTATTCGATCGCGGATATCGCAGCCTTCCCCTGGATTCGCCTGCCCGAACGGCGCGCCATCCAGCTCGCGGACTTCCCGGCGGTTCAGCGCTGGCACAACGCCATCGCCGCGCGCCCCGCGGTGCAGCGGGGTGTCGAGGCGCTGGCCGAACATCAACGCCGCGGCGCGATGACAGACAAGGAACGCGAAATGCTGTTCGGCAACACCCAGTTCCAGGCCCGCTGACATGGCCGACATCGACCACATCGTCATCGGCGCGCGCACTCTTGCGGACGGGGCCGCCTTCATCGAGGCGCATCTTGGCGTAGCCCCCCTTCCGGGCGGCCAGCATGCGGGCGTCGGTACGCACAACATGCTGCTCGGTCTTGGCCCCGACCGCTATCTGGAGGTCATCGCCATCGACCCGGGCCAGCCTCAGCCGGCCCATCCGCGCCCCTTCGACCTCGATGACCCTGGCGTCGCCATGATGCTGGAAGCCGGGCCACGCCTGCTCGGATGGGTCGCCAGCACCACGGCGCTGGAAGCGGTGGTGACGCGCCTGGGCAGCGGCGTGGCCGGGGAGATCAAGCCCTGGTCGCGCGGCACGCTGTCCTGGCGGATGGCGATGCCGCCGCAACGGCAGGATATGCGCAACCTCATCCCGTCCCTCATCCAGTGGGATGACGGCAAGGGCGCCGCCCCGCGCCTGCCCGATTCCGGATGCCGCCTGCTGACGCTCGAGGCGGAGCACCCCGAGCCGGACACGCTTCGCGCCAGCCTCGCCCAGCGTGGGCTCGACGAAGCGGTGCTGATCAAGGCTAGCCCGCACGTACGCTTGATCGCGCGGCTGCGGCTCGTCGATGGACAAGAGACGGTGCTGACGAGCGCGTGAAGAGAATCTCGCGTGAA
>JBBSCP010000342.1:0-5084 GCA_038250135.1 Acetobacterales bacterium
TCGGGGCTGCCGGGCGTAGTTGCTGGCACGATGCGGAGTTGCGCGAGCGTAATGTCCAGCTCCTCCGCCGCGATTTGCGCCAGCGCGGTCAGGATCCCCTGGCCGAGTTCCACCTTGCCCGGATGGATGCTCGCATGGCCCTCCGCATGCAGGGTCAGCCACCGATCGAGCCGGCGATTCACTTGCAGGCTGCCAGGGAGCTTGGGCTTTTCGTCGCCACCTTCGACGGCATTGCGGAAGGCGAGGTTCATGCCGCCATTTCCGCCGCCGCGCGTAGCACGGCGCGCACGATGCGATTGTGCGAGCCACATCGGCAGAGTTGCGGGTCGAGCGCCGCGCGCACCTCCGCCGCCTTCGGCGTTGGGTTTGTGCGAAGCAGCGCCACGGCGCGCAGCGTGATGCCGGAAAGGCAGAAGCCACACTGCCCCGCCTGTTCATCCAGCAACGCGCGTTGCAACGGGTGCGGCGCGGCCTCGCTGCCCAACCCCTCCACGGTGGTCACACGGCGCCCCGCTACCGCCTTGACCGGCAGGGTGCAGGCGTAGGCGGGCGCGTCATCCACCAGCACGAGGCAGGCGCCGCATTGCTCCGCGCCGCATCCGTAGCGCGTGCCGGACAGGCCAAGCGGGCCACGCAGGGCGGCCAGCAGCGACGCGTCCGGCTCGATCGCCGGCGCGACCTCGTCGCCGTTGAGCACGAACGCCATCAGGTCGGCGTCATGCGCGCCATGCGGATGAACTCCGCCTGGCGCGGGATGTCGGCCCGCAGGAAGGCATCGAACTCGGCGATGCTCATCGGCATGGGCAGGGCGCCAGCGCGCGTCTGCGCCTCGCGCATCGCTGGCTGAGCAAGGATGCGGTTGACCTCGGCATTCATTCGCTCGCGGATCGCCATTGGCGTTGCAACCGGGGCCATCAGGCCGAGCCAGATCGAGGCCTCATAGCCAGGCAGTGCTTCCGCCACCGCAGGCAGTTCGGGCAGCAGGGCGCTGCGCGTCGGCCCCGTGGTGGCAAGACCGCGCACGCGCCCGCCGGCGATCTGCTCACGCATTGTCGGGATGGCGTCGAACATGATCGGCACCTGGCCGCTGATGAGCGCCGTGCGCGCCTCGTTGGAACCACGGAACGGCACATGCTGCGCGGTGGCGCCGGCCATGGCGAGGAACACCTCGCCCGCTACGTGATAGGGCGTGCCGGGGCCGGAGCTCGCATAGTCGTACTTGCCCGGATTGGCGCGCAGCACGGCGATCAACTCAGGCAGCGTCTGCGCCGGAATCGAGGGATGCACGGCCAGCACGTGATGCGCGATGTTGATGGAGGCGACGGCCGCGAGATCGCGCATCAACTGGTAGGGACGATTGGGAATCAGCGTTTCGTTCGCCGTATGCGTGTTCGACATCAGCAGCAGCGTGTAGCCATCGGGCTGCGCCTTCGCCACCGCATCAGTGCCGATCACGGCGCCAGCGCCGGGACGATTCTCGATGACGAAAGGCTGGCCGAGCGCCTGCTGCAAGGGTTCACTCAGGAAACGTGCCGCCACATCGGCGCTGCCACCGAGGCCGAAGGGCACGACGATGCGCACCGGGCGCGAAGGCCAGGCAGCCTGCGCGCTCACGATGCCCGGCGTGGCCAGCGCGGCGGCGCCAAGAAGAAGCCTGCGTGCGATCATTGATCCCTCCCGCTGCGATCGATTGCGCACAGGATCGTGCAGGCGGCGAGTTACGGCAAGGGACGAGTCAGAAGAACACCATGTCGCGTCGCACGCACGCCAGGAAGGCGGCGCGCCGGTTCTCGCTCGCGCGGTTCATGTCATAGAGCGCGTGGTAGGAAACGCGTGCCTTGCCGCCGGTGATGATGCGGAAGTAGCGCGTGACGGCCTTGCGCGGCGGATCGCCCATGACCATCGCCGTCCAGCGCGGCCGGCCATAGGTGCTGATGCCGGCGACGCGCTTGATGTGCAGCAGGTTGGGTTTGGCCACGCCATCATCGAGCTTGAAGGACACGCCGGGCAGCAGCACGCGGTCCATCCAGCCCTTGAGGATCGCCGGCAGGCCAAAGCACCAGGTCGGGTAGGACATGACGATGCCCTCGGCCTGCTCCAGTCGCCGCACGTAGTCCTCTACCGGGGCGCGGTTTTCGGGCACGTCATGGTAGCCACGGCGCTCTTCGGCCGAGAGCACTGGGTTGAATCCCTCGGCGTAGAGATCACAAAGATCGACGCGATGCCCCGCCTGCGCAAGGCCCTCGCGCGCCGCATCGCGCACCGCGGCGTGGAAGCTTTCGGCGAGCGGATGGGCGTAGAGATACAACACGCGCATCAGGCGGCCCGCCCCTTCAGCACGGCGATGTCCTCGGGCGTGAGGTCCACCCTCGTGCCGTTGCGGATCAGTTCGGCAAACCCCTCATTCGGCGTCATCAGCGTCAGGCAATAGAGCTTCTCCGCCGTGTCGTTGACCACAACATGCTCGGTGCCGGGGCGCAGCACGAAGGAATCGCCGGGGCCGATGGGCACCTCGGCACCGTTCGCATAGGCTTTGCCGGCGCCGGCGAGGACGAAGAAACATTCCTCCGCCTCGACATGCGTATTGGGCGGCGTGCGGCCGCCGGGTTCGAAGATCTCGACCACCAGGGTGAACCGCACGCCATCGGCCAGTGGATCGAAGATGCAGGCGAAGTAGTTGCTGTCGCCGGGCGAGATGCGGAAGCCCTGCAGTTCGGCCGCGCGCTTGCCGATGACGGGTGCGGTCATCATCGCAGGAACTCCTGTGGTTTGGATCTTGCCGTAACGGGCGTCGATGTTGCAGAAGGCGCGATCCCCGAGCCGAGGCAGCACGCATGCACGTTCTGATGATCTACGCCCATCCCCGAGCTGATTCTCTGAGCGCCGCGTTGTGCAACGCTGCAAAGGCTGCGCTGGAATCGGCGGGGCACAGCGTGGAACTGCGCGACCTCTACGCCGAGGGGTTCCAGCCCGCCCTGACGGCCGAGGAGCGCGGCGCCTACCACGACACCGACAACAACCTCGTGGGCATCGAGGACCATGTGGCGAGCCTGAAGCGCGCCGAGGCGCTGCTGCTGGTGCATCCCACCTGGTGGTATGGCATGCCGGCGATGCTGAAAGGCTGGTTCGACCGCGTCTGGGCACCGGGGGTTGCGTTCCGCATCGGCGATGGCGCGATCGAGCCGCTGCTGACCAACATCAAGCGCATCGGCGTGGTGACCACCTATGGCTCGCCCACCTGGCTGCTTTGGTACATCGGGCGCATCGACCGCAAGTTGATCGGACGCGGCCTCCGCCGCCTCTGCGCGAAGAATTGCCGCGTGGAGTGGGTGACGCTCACACGCATGGATCAGAGGACGCGCCCGGAATGCGAGGCCTTCGTGCATCGGGTGAGTGCGCATTTCTCATCCTGGCGCTAATCGGCGACGCCGACCACGGCATCGAGCTCGCGGTAGTCGGGCGGTATCGCGTCCAGTACGCGGCCGGCGCGCAGCACCACGCGATCGGCTTGCGGGCGTGACAGGAACTCGGTCATGAAACGCGCGCCGAACAGCACGAGATCGGCGGGTGCGCCGACGCGAATAAGTCCGCGATCCTTGAGTTGCATGGCCTCTGCCGGCGCCGCGGTGGCAGCGCGATGCCAGCCCGTGAAGGGGTGGTCGAAGTGGAGAATGCGTGTGGCCTCACGGAACACTTCCACCATGTCGAGGTCGCCATAAGCGTAAAAGGGATCGCGGGTGTTGTCGGACGCGACCGAGACGCGGATGCCTGACGCGCGCATCTCGTGCACCAGGGTCACACCGCGCCAGCGGGGCGTGCGGCCGGCGACTCGGTCCTGCAGATACATGTTGCACATCGGAAGCACGACGATGTCGATGCCCGCCTCCGCGACGCGGGCGATGGTCTCCCGCGCGAATTCCTCAGGCTGGATCGACAGCGAGCAGCAATGGCCGCACTGGATGCGACCCTTGAAGCCACGCCGCAGCGCCGCCAGCGCGATCTCGCGCAGCGCGCGGGCGCCGGTCTCGCCGCTTTCATCGACATGCAGGTCGATGTCGAGTCCACGCGCCTCGGCCAGGGAAAAGAAGTGCTCAAGTTCCTCGCTGAATCCAGAAGGCAGGTCATCATGGAGGTGACCGGAATGGCGCGTGACCATGCCGAGCACGCCGCCCGACTCCGCAACCATGTCGGCGAGTGCCGCGCCGTCCGGGCCTGCGAAACGGTCCAGCGGGCTGATCGAGGACATCTGAAGGGTGATGCGCCCCGCCCATTCGTCGCGCAGCCGGCGGAACGCACGCCAGGTGCCCACGCCATGCGGCATGTAGGTGTCGAGATGCGTGCGGATGGCGACCGTGCCATGCGCATAGGCGCAGCGTAGCGCGAAATCCGCGCGCGCGGCGACATCGGCCTCGCTCCAGGCCGTGCTGCGATCCGCCATCACAGCCCCGATCGCGCCGGCGAAATCGCCACTCGGGTTGCGCGCGCGCGGCCAGATGTGGCCCTTGTCGAGATGCGTATGCGCATCGATGAAGCCGGGCCAGACCTGCCCGCCGCGCAGATCGACGCCCTCGGGCGCGGTGCCGAGCGCCGCCACGCCTGCAATCACGCCATTCTCGATGCGCAGATCCAGGCGCACGAGGCCATCCGCATCGGCCTCGCCCACGAAGCCGGGCACGAGCACGCCAGCCGCGCGGGCGTTGCGCAGCCAATAGGCCACGCCCGCGCCGAGTAGTGCCTGCTTCATCGACGATCCCTGGAAATGGCGCTTTCGTGCCAGTGGCGCAGCGCAAGATGCGAGATCAGCGACAATACGCCGAAGATGGCGATGCCGGTCAGCGAGATGAGCACGAGGGCGGCGAACATGCGCGGGATCTGCAGATTAAAGCCCGCTTCGAGAATCCGGTAGGCGAGGCCCGAGGCGCGCCCGCCCGTTCCAGCCACGAATTCCGCGACGATCGCGCCGATCAGCGCAAGCCCACCGGAGATGCGCAGCCCCGCGAGGAAATAGGGCATGGCCGTGGGCAGGCGCAGCCGCATCAGCACCTGCCAGCGATTGGCGCGGTACATGCGGAACAGGTCGGTCA
>JBBSCP010000343.1:0-5078 GCA_038250135.1 Acetobacterales bacterium
CGCCTCAAGGAGGAGGGATCAGCCGCCATCGCGCGGTCCGGGCGGAGGGCCAAGGCCACCGGACCCGGCGCCGCGCAGCTGCTGACCTTTCGTGTGCCACTCGCGGTTCGGAAGCGGTGGGCGAACCCTGCGGGCTGGCGGGCAGCCTGCGGCAGGCGTACGACCTGCCGGGCGGCGGCGCCAGCAGGCCGGCAGGCAGCTCAGGGCAGGGCGGCCGATGCAGGCATCCCGCGCGGCTCAAGGGCCCTGGGTGTAGATGGCCCAGCTACCCGCCCGCCGATCCGCGGCGAGGCGTCCAGGGTCGAAGCCCGCGCCCTGGCCCTCCGACACCACATAATGCGTGATGCCCTCCGCCCGCATCAGTGCGCGCAGCGTGGCGAGGTCGGGCGCTGCGTTCAGCGTGGCCAGCACCGCCATTCGCCGCACCGATTCCGGGCCGATCGTCCCGCCCGTGGCGCGCATGAAGGCGGGGGCGGCGATAAAGGCCGGCACACCGCTCAGCCCCGCGAGGTTGATGGCGTCATCCGTCAGCCGTGAATCGAGCGGCTGGTTGGCGGTGACGAAGCTTGGCCGTTCGCCCTGGCGCAGCGCCGGGGCCAGCACCTGCAAGGCGGTCGGCACACTCAGCCCATAGAGGTCGCCTGCCCAGCGCATGCGCGGCCGCTTCGCCTCCGCAATGGTCAGGCCGAGCACCAGCATCGCCAGCGCTGAACCCGTGGCCACGCCGCGCAGCACGACGCCCTGCGGCCAACGCGCACGCCAGCCTTCCGTTAGGCGCAGCGCCAGATGCACCGACCAGACCGCGAAGACCACGACCAGCAGCGGCCCCGCCCGGTGGCGGTATTCGGAAATATCGCCGTTGCGCGACACGGGCGCCAGCAGCATCGAAATCGCCGCCACCGCGAGCAGCAGCAGCGGCAGCGTATCGATCGCCCGCCAATACCCGCGCCGCCAGGCGAGCAGGCCCGGCACCAGGAAGGCCGGCAGCCAGGGCCCGAGCGTGCCGATCAGGGCCATCGCCACGCCGAAGGGTGCCGCGCCCGGGCGGCCGAGCCGCACCACCAGCCAGGGATACAGGCCATCGACCCGGCTGGGCCCATGGTCGCGCAGCAGGCTTTCCAGATAGCCGAACAGGAAGGCCGGCGCGTCCTGCCGGAGCGTGTCGAGCGACAGCACCACCAAGCCGCCGACCAGCAATGCCATCGACAGCGCCAGGCCCGCCACACGCCAGCCCGCGCGCAGCCTCGCCCAACTCGCGATCACCGCCAGCGCCAGGCAGGGGGCCAGCCAGATGAAGACATTGGCGCGCACCAGGATGCAGCCCAATGCCAGCAACGCCGCCAGCACCAGCAGCCGCAGGCGCGGCGCCTCGGCCCATCGCACCACCAGCGCGATGGCACCCGCCGCGATGCCGAGCGCATAGGGCGTGCCCGGCGCGGTCTCCAGCAGCCAGGCGAAGCCGAGAAAGCCGTTGCCGAGCGTCCAACTCTCCGGTGCGGGCACCAGCGCCAGCGCGACGAGGCCGAGTGCTGCCGCCACCGGCCCGCCCAGCGCCAGACCAAGCGAGAGCACGCCCGCCGCCATCACCAGCATGCCGAGGGGAATCCAGACCAGCGCGGCGACGTCCAGCGGCTCCATCCCGGCGATGGACACCAGCAGGGCGGGCGGCATCAGGCTGGCATGGTGGTAGAGCGGGCGCGGCCAATCGGCCATCAGCATCATGCCGCGGCCAATGGCCTGCGGCGCGCCGAACTGCGCGATGTTGCCGGCATGGACCATGAGATCCACCCAGAATGCCAGCCGGCCGGTTTCGCGGAACGTCGCAAGGCGCGGCGGGATGTCGATGCACCAGACCAGCGTGAAGGCCAGGGCGAGCGTGAAGGCCAGGGCGAGCGCGCCGAGGCCGAGCGCCCCGGGGCCGAGCGTGGTCCGCGTCACCGCAGCACGCGGCCGAAGCCCCGCCAGCGCGAGGGGCGCCAGCAGCAGCACGACCAGCGGATGCGCGCCTGGCGCGACCAGATCGCCCAGCATCAGCGCATGGCTCAGCAGAACGAAGCCGAGCACGAAGCCAAGGAAGGGATCGCCGCGCAGGCCGAAAATGCGTGCAACGAACACGCCGCTGCCCAGCATCACCGCGAGCAGGCCGAGCAGCACGGTTGCCGCGATCACCGCGGCACCAGGCGATAGGCGGTGAAGCCGCCGAAATCGCGCTGCTCCGACACCTCATAGGCGGTGCGGAACAGGTCGAGCCAGGGGCCGGGATGAGCGCGGTCCACCAGCATCCAGCCTGGGCGACGATAGGCCAGCGCGCCGCGCCGGATGAAGCGCTCCACCACCGGGGCGGGCAGCAGCCCATAGGTCGAGAGGTTGCTCATGCCGGTCCAGGCCGGCCCCTCCAGCCCACGGACCTGCAACAGCGCCGGATTGACCAACAGCGGCGGTCCCTCATTCCGGCTACGCAGCCAATCGAGTGCCGCCGCGGCATCGGCCATGCGTCCGGCCGGTGGCGCGACCGGCGCCAGCGCCGCATCCAGCCGCGCCTGCGCCGCCGGCGTGGCGAGCGTCATGTCCTCGAGCAGCGCCGCGGGGCCGAGGCGCCAGGCCTGGCCGGCACGCGCCGCTTCGCCCCAGCCGGCCAGACCGAAGCTCGCCGTCCAGGCCAGCAGCCCGGCCATGAGGCTGCGCGCCAGGCCCGAAAGCTGGCCCTCCGCCGGCTGCGCCAGCAGAGGCAGCAGCGCGAGCACCAGGAAGGGAGACAGGTTCAGCACGTTGTTGTCGTGGCTGCGACCGAGATAATAGGCGCCCACCGCCACCAGAGCCGCAGTGCACACGAAGCCCACGCGCTGCCCGCGGGGATCGGCGCGGCTCATCGCCAGCAATCCGCCCGCGACCGCCAGCAGCGGCAGCCAGATCGGCCCGGTCGGGTTCGGCCAAAGAATGCCTGGCGGGTTGCGCACATAGGTCAGGAAACCGGCCGAAGCGGGCCAGGCGCCGAAGCCGAGCCGAAAAGCGAGGATCATCACGCCCAGGCCCGCCAGCAGCGCCAGCACCGCCCGTAGCGCGCCGCCACCCAGCGCCAGAGCCACCGGCACCAGTCCCGTCACCAGCTGCGCGCGCCTGATCGCCAGATAGGGCCACCACAGGAGCGTGGCGTAAAAGGCGGCCTCCGGCGACCAGGCGAGGCTCACGAACCAGATGGCATGGCCGCGGCCCTCGGGCGGCGCGCCCTGCGTCTCGGCGTGCAGGATGTGCAGCACCAGCACGGCGAGCGGCAGGAACCGCAGCCCGCTCACCGAGGGGGCAACCATCCAGCTCATGAAATCCGGCGGATAGCCCGTCCACAGCAGCACCGCAGCCGCCATCGCCGCCAGCGCCAGCGCCGCCACGCCGCGCGGCGCGTCGCGCGTCAGCAGCAGCACGCAGCCGCCGAGGCAGAGCAGATAGGCGAGATTGGCCGCAACCACGATCGCGTACATGCCCGGCCAGGCATCGCCACCGCTCAGCGCCGCGATGATCAGCGTGGGCCCCATGCCGTACTGCACCGGGAAGTCCCGGAAGGGCACGCCGCCGCCGAGCAGCGCATCGGCCGGCGCCACGAAGGCCCCCCAATGGTGCCACAGCGCCCAGAACGCTGAGGGCGCCGAATAGCCGCCCAGCAGCAGACAGCCAAGCGTGCCGAGCCCGGCCAGCACAGCCCGGCTCGGCACGCTCGGCAGCCCGCCGGCGCGCGGCAGCAGCCGCGGCAACACGGCGGCGCCGAGGCCGACCGCCACGAAGAGCGCCGCGCGCGCCGGGTCGAGTGTGAGATCGGGTGCCCACCAGACGCTGCCCGCCAGCAGCGGCAGGCAGGCCAACCCGGCGAGGATAGCGCCCGCACCCCGCAAGGGCAGCAGCAGAACCAGGGCCAGGACCACAGGGCTCAGCAGGCCGGGCATGCCGCGCGTCGCGACCAGCGCTGCCGCACCCAGTACCAGCGCCCCGCCGAAGACCGGCAGGGTGATGCGGGAGGGGCGCTGGAGGGCGGGCAGGCGTAGCAGGAAGGGCCAGGCGCAGACCGCCACCAAGAGCCCGAGATAGGGCAGCACCAGCGCCGCCTTGCCCTCGATCATCTGGGCCTCGGCGATGCTGCGGTGGCTGGGACGCTTTGGCGATGTTGCGGCGCTCGCCCTCCACCACCACCGGCCCGCGGCGCACCTTGGCGTGGATCGCGATGACGTATTCGCCGATTATACCGATGAACATCACCTGCACGCCGGAGAAGAAGAACGGTGCCATGATGATCGTCTGCGTGCCCACCGGCGCCATGCTCTGCAGAATCAGCGAAAGCAGCGAGAGCGATTTCCGATCGAATGGAATCATCCGAACGGGATTTATGGTTTAAAATCGAAACTATACAGCGCACGAAATTCGTCCGAAAGGACGGATGGTGCCCAGGGCTGCTAACGCCAAACAACGTCGTAAATCCAGCGATGTCCAAGCCCGCGAAGTACATCGGTGAAGGAGAAGATGCCAAGCACCAAGCCGAGGAAGGCGTTGTCGCGCAGCCCGAACAGCCGTGCAATGAACACGGCGCTGCCCAACATCACCGCGAGCAGGCCAAGCAGTAGGGCGAGGGCGAGTACCAGCGTCATGGCCAGGAGGCCCGCCGCCCAAAGCCGCCCTCACGCGGCGCGAGCCACCAATCGAGCAGCCCGCCATGGCGTTGCGGCGCCGGCGACAAAACCCGCTCGACATCGGTGCCGGGCGCCAGAGGCATGCGGCAGAGCGTGTCGCAGGTCCCGGCTGCTGCGGCCGTCAGCGAGCCATCGACGGGCAGGGGGCGACGCGCCAGCAGCTCGGTTGTCGTGCCTTGGCGCAGCTGCACCAGCGGCTGCCCGCCGGCGCGCAGCTCATAGGCGGCACAGGCCGCGAGCACGGTGAGGCGCCGGCCATGCCAGATGCGCGCGCGCTCGGACCAGTAATTGGTCATGCCGAAGGTGAGACCGCCGGGGATGGAGCTGACGCCGGAGCTCAGCCAGAGGCTCGGCGCGCGCAGCGTGCTGCCTTCCGGCAGAGCCTCGGCGATCAGGGCGAAGGCG
>JBBSCP010000344.1:0-5061 GCA_038250135.1 Acetobacterales bacterium
CGACGTTAAAGCACGTTTGGTTCAAACGGAATCGTTTGAACCAAAGTCCGTGCTTTAGATTCAAGTGTTTATAGCGCACGAAATCGGTTCAATCGAACCGATAGTGCGCTAGCGGGTAGTTGGAGGCTGACGATATCCGCAGCGCCGAGCGGCTCGCGCAACGTCTCGCAGGGGTGCAAGCCGAACGCGATTGCGCTCCCGTCAAAAGTTGAGGATCGTGGAAGGAGACTTCCGGCCCGAAGGCTTGCGCGGAACGCGGCCGCGGCAGTTCAGCACCAAGGGCTGGCGACGGCGAGTACCGCAGGATCGAGCGGCGCTCGATGTCGGGCGTGGTGGCGATCTGCCGATGCAGGATAAGGACCAGCGCGCGCGGTCATGCCGCGCCGGCTGCCTGCGCCATACAGCCCGTCACGCCGATCTCAGCCAGGCTTTCGTCGATGGCTTCCAGGATCAACGTCATGTCGCTTTCGATGAGGTCGCCCATCACGCCGATACGGAAGGTACCGGCGGCCGTCAGGCGACCCGGAAAGATAACGAATCCGCGGCGTTCCATGGCGACGTGGAAACGCGGGAAGTCGTAGGCGGGGTCGGTCGGGTCGCGGAAGGTGGCGATGATCGGCGCCGCGACCTCGTCGGGCAGCAGGGTCATGAAGCCACGCTGGCGCATGCCGTCCACCAGGCGCCGCCAGTTCATGCGGTATCGCTCGTGCCGCGGAGCGATGCCGCCTTCGGCTCGATGCCGCTCGATCGCCTTGCCCAGCGCGCCCAGCACATGGGTGGGCGGCGTCCAGCGCCACTGGTTGCCGCGTTCTTCGAAAAAGCGCCACTGGGCGTGGAGATCGAGCACGACGGAGGCGGAGCGGCCCGCGCCGGCTTCGAGCTCGCTGCGCTTGGCGATGACGATGCCCACGCCCGGCACGCTCTCCAGGCACTTGTTGGGCGAAGCGATGATGGCCGTGAGGTCGAGCGCGGCAGCGTCGATCGGAAAGCCTCCGAAGGCGGCGACGGAATCCACGATCACGCCGACGCCGTGGCGCTTCGCGACTTCGGCGACCATCTCGATCGGATTGCGCACGCCGGTCCCGGTATCGACATGGCAGAGCACGAGGTGGGTGATGCCTGGATCGGCGGTGAGTGCGGCCTCGATCACCTCCTCGGTCGGCAGCGGCAGCATCGGCAGCTCCAGCACGGCGACGTTGAGGCGGATGCCTTCGGCGATCTCGCGCAGTCGCACGCCGTAGAAGCCGTTCTGGACGACAAGCAGCTTGCCCTCGCGCGGCACCAATGTTTGGAACACCGCCTCGATGGCGTAGGTCGCGCTGCCCTGGACGGGCACACAGACATGTGTCTCGCGGCCGTTGCAGAGCTCGAGCATGTAGTCGCGGAGCGTGGCCGTCAGTTCGCAATGGGCGGCGGAATTGGGGCTTCGGTCGGCGAGCATCTCGCGCTTCACCTCGGGCGCCACCGTCAGAGGGCCAGGCGTGAGCAGGTATAATTCGTGGCGTCTCTCAGTCATCGGTGCGTTCCTCATTCCGCTGTGGCGAGCTCGGCTTCGAGCGTCGCGATTGCCTTGTGCAGCCGCGCCCGCGCGGCCTGCGTGTCGCCGACGAGTTCCTGCAGCGGCTCCTTGCCCGCGCGCGGGAGGCCGGGCACCACCTCCTCGAACAGCGTACGGCGCCGCTCGGAGCGGGCATGCGTGCCGAGGCGCATGAGCAGCCCGTTCAGGCGCGTCATGGTCGCATCGTCGAACACCGCCTCCCATGCGTCGCGCTCCGGGCCGAATTCGACCTTCGTCAGCGGGCCGCGTGACTTGGCCATCCGGGCGCGCAGGCGAGCCGTCGCCTCCTCATCCACGGCGTCCTCGGCCAGCACCACGCCGTAGTCGCGCTGCGCAACCTCGCGGCCGACGTAGCCATCGAGTACATCGTCGAGCACGGCGCTGGCGGGGCGTTCGAGCGGGTCGCCATAACCGCCGCCGCCGGGCGTCATGATGGTGACGATATCGCCCAGCTTCGGGTTGAAGACGTCGAGCTTGCCGAGTTCGCGCTCATCGGCGCGGCCGAGGTTCACGACGACGCGTGCGGGCAGGCCAGGCTTGCCGCCGGCCATGCCCCAGGGACGGAAGACGAAGCGCTCCATGCCGCGGCCGAGCACGGCGCTGCCGGCGCGCGCGATGCGGACGGAGAACACCACCCCGGTGCCGCCACGCCAGCGGCCAGCGCCGCCGGAATCGGGGCGCAGCGCATATTCGGTGATGATCGCCGCAGCCTCCTCCTCGGTCTTCTCCATCGGCGTGTTGCGCTGGTTGGCGAGGGAGGAATCGCGGCCATCGACACCGTCGCCGCCCTCGCGACCGCCGGTGCCGCCGACGAGCGACTGGAGAACCATCACGTTGCGCCGGCCGGTGCGCGGATCCTGCTCGACCAGCACCGAGGGGATCATGATGCCGCCGGAGGGCGCCGGCATCAGGCCCGGCTTGGCCAGCGTCAGCGCGCCGACGATCGTCTCGTTCAGGCGGATCGCGGTGGCGCTGCGGATGCCGACGGCGGCGGGCGGTTCCGGGTTTACCACGGTGCCGCGCGGAGCCTCGACCGTGATATGGCTGAACATGCCATGATTGAGCGGGATCGTGCGGTCGTGGCTGAACACGAAGTGCATGAGCTTCAGCGTCAGCCAGGGATGGCGCTTGCCGGCGGTGGGGATGTTATAGGCGGAGGCCACCTGCGGATCGGATCCGGTAAAGTCCAGATGGACGTGCCCGTCCTTCACGGTCATGCGGCAGCGCACGCGCACCGGGACCTTGGAGACGAAATCGTCGTCCAGCAGGTCCCAGAACTCGAAGGTGCCGTCGGGGATCAGGCGCTGCACGGCGCGTGCCTTTTCGCCGGCATAGGCGACGAGGTCGCGCTGCATCTGCAGAAAGCCGTCGACGCCGATCTGCGCTACCATCTCGAGCACGCGTTTCTCGCCGATCTGCAGGGCCGCGAGCATGGCGCGCATGTCGCCCATGTTCACCTCCGGCACGCGGCAATTCGAGCGGTAGAGCGTGACGAAATCCTCATTCATCCGCCCCGCTTTCACCAGCTTCATGGGCGGGATCTGCAGCCCTTCCTGGAACAGGTCCGAGAAGCGCGGCGAGATGGACGACGGCACGCCACCGCCGATGTCGGCGGAGTGGATGAAGTCCCAGGCATGCGCGACGATACGCCCTTCCGCGAAGATCGGGCGGATCAGGTGTAGGTCTGGCATGTGGCTCGCCAGGCCGTCGCTCGCATAGGGGTGGTTGGTGATGACCACGTCGCCCGGCTCGAGGTCTGGTATGTGCGACAGGGTGGGGCCGACATCGGAATCGAGGAAGCCGGAGACGCCGAGCACCTTGGGATAGGCGAAGAAGCGGCCTTCCGGCGCGGCGAGCGCGCAGCCGAAGTCTCCAGCCTCCTTCACATATGTCGTGCGCGCGCTGCGTTGCAGGGTGATCGCCATCTCCTCGGTGATGGCGGTGACCTTGTGGAAGAAGATTTCCAGTTGGACGCGATCGGCGCTGTTCATCGCGCGGCCTCCGCGGCGAGGGAGCGCGCGGCGGTGGTGCTCCTGTCGGTGGTGAGATGAAGGGTGCCAAGGCGGTCGGCCTCGGCACGCCAGCCTGGAAGGATGAGCACGGTTGTGTCGTGTTGCTCGACGATGGCGGGGCCGTGGATCACCGCGCCGACGCCGAGATCGGTGCGGCCATAGACCAGGGCATCCACCTCCTCGCCATGCAGGCGCACGCGGCGCGTGCCGGCCGGGTGCGGCGTTGCGGGGGCTGCATCGGGCAGCGCGACGGGCGGCACGTGGCCGATGACGCCAAGGCGCACCGTGGTGATCTGCACAGGGCTCGATGACTCGGCGAAGCCGTAGAGGCGATTGTGCTCAACGTGGAACAGGCCGGCGAGGCCGTGGCCGTCGAGCGTGGCGCGCTGAGCCTCGGGCACGATCACCTCCAGCTCATAGGCCTGGTTCGGGTAGCGCACCCGCATCGAGACGATGAAGTCGTGCGCACCGACAAGCTCGCCCTCATGCGCGATCCAGGTGCCCGCCTCGGATTCGAGCTGCGCGACGAGGGTGGCGACGGCGGGCCATTCCTCGGTGCCCTGGCCGGGTGATACGCCGACGAGGCGACGCGCGGTGCGCACATAGTCGCGGCGCACATCCGCGAGGATGGCGCCGAGCGCGCAGAAGGTGCCGGGCGCGGACGGAACGAGCACGGTGGCAAGCCCCGCTTCCTCGGCGAGGAGGTTGGCATGCGTGGGGCCGGCGCCGCCGAAGGCGACCAGGCCAAAGCGGCGCGGATCGACGCCGGCGGTGGCCATAAGCTTGGTGAGCTCGGTCGCCATCTTCGCACTGGCGACCTGCAGGGCGGATTCGGCCGCGACGAACGCGCGATCCGCGCCCGCCACGCCGAGCCGTTCGGCGATGCTGTCCAGCGCCGCGACGGCGGCCGTTGCATCGAGGCGCATGCGGCCGCCGAGGAAGCGGTCCGGGTCCACGATGCCGAGCGCAACGTAGCAATCCGTGATCGTCGGCTCGGTGCCGCCGCGGCCGTAGCAGACCGGGCCGGGATCGGCGCCGGCAGAGCGTGGGCCAACCTTCAGCACGCCCTGTGCATCTACCCATAGCACCGATCCGCCGCCGGCTCCGATCGCGCCGACATTCACCACCGGCATCATCAGCGGGAAGTCGCCGACGAAGGTCGCCGTGCTGAACTCCGGCACGCCGGCCTGGACGATGGAGATGTCGGCGGAGGTGCCGCCCATATCGATGGTGACCAGCTGGCGGAAGCCTGCAGCCTCGCCGATGCGGCAGGCGGCGACGACGCCAGAGGCGGGGCCGGAGAGCACGGTATCGATCGGCCGTCCGCGCGCCGTGTCGAGCGAGAGTGTACCGCCGTTGTTCGCGGTGATGTAGATCGGCCCGCGCACGCCGAGCCCGGCGACACGCGTGCGCAGTCGATCCAGATAGGCGCCCATCAGCGGATGGATGTAGGCGTTCAGGCCTGCGATCAGCGCGCGTTCGTATTCGCGC
>JBBSCP010000345.1:0-5037 GCA_038250135.1 Acetobacterales bacterium
ACTCGAAGGCGGTGTGGGACGAATTCAACCAACGCCTGGAGGAGAGCTTCCAGGCGGCCCAGAACTTCAAGCCGAACAAGGCGGATTGGCTGGAAGGCCATTGGTCCGGCCTCAAGGCCGTCGCCTCCGGCGAGGAGGTCGAGCGGCTGCACGAAACCGCCGTGGGCCTCGATGCACTGCGCGAAGTGGGCACGGCCCTGTCCCGCGTGCCGGCGGATTTCGGGGCGAACCCCAAGATCCTCCGGCAGCTCGACGCCAAGAAGCAGGCGATCGAGACCGGCGAAGGCATCGACTGGGCCACCGGCGAGGCGCTGGCCTTCGGCACGCTGCTGCTGGAGGGCCATCGCGTGCGGCTTTCGGGCGAGGACGTGCAGCGCGGCACCTTCAGCCATCGCCACGCGCATCTGGTGGACCAGGTGACGGCGGCCGAATACGTGCCGCTCAACAACATCCGCGCCGGGCAGACGAAGTTCGAAGCATTCAACTCGCTGCTGAGCGAGATGGGCGTGCTCGGCTTCGAATACGGCTACACCCTGGCGGACCCGCGCACGCTGGTGTTGTGGGAAGCGCAATTCGGCGATTTCGCGAATGGCGCGCAAGTGATCATCGACCAGTTCATCGCCAGCGCCGAGACCAAGTGGCTGCGCATGTCGGGCCTCGTGATGCTGCTGCCGCATGGCTATGAGGGCCAGGGGCCGGAGCATTCCTCCGCGCGGCTCGAGCGCTGGCTGCAGCTCTGCGCCGAGCGCAACATGCGCGTGGGCAACCTCACCACGCCGGCGAACTACTTCCATGCGCTGCGCCGCCAGCTGAAGGCGAATTACCGCAAGCCGCTGGTGCTGATGACGCCGAAATCGCTGCTGCGGCACAAGCTGGCGGTTTCCTCGCTCGCCGAGTTCGGCCCCGGCAGCGCCTTCCAGTATGTGATCCCCGAAACCGACGCGATCGCCGCACCCGAGGCGGTGAAGCGCGCCGTGCTGTGCACCGGCAAGGTGTATTACGATCTGCTGGCGGAACGGCGCGACAAGGGCGTGAAGGATGTGGCGCTGGTGCGCCTCGAACAGCTCTACCCCTTCCCCAAGACCAGCCTCGCCAAGGTCCTCGCTCCCTTCAAGGACGCCGAAGTGGTTTGGTGCCAGGAGGAGCCCGAGAACATGGGCGCCTGGACCTTCCTCGACCGGCGGATCGAGGGCGTGCTGCGGGATCTGGGCGGTAAGGCGCAGCGCCCGATCTATGTGGGCCGCGACGAAGCGGCGAGCCCGGCGACGGGCAACGCAAAGGTGCATCAACAGCAGCAGGAAGCCCTGGTGCGCAGCGCGCTCGGATTGGGCTGATATGTGTGCCCTCAGACGCCGGGCGGCCGCATCCGCGGCCTTGGCTTCGCGGCACTTGCTGTGGCGCCCGTTCGGGCGCTCGGCCGGCGTTGCGGGCCGCATGATCCAGGGCGCACTGATGCGGCAAGCGGTTGCGAAAAAGGCAGGACAACTATGACCGACATCATCGTTCCCCCCCTCGGGGAAAGCGTTTCCAGCGCCACCATCGCGCGCTGGCTGAAGAAGCTGGGTGAGGCCGTGGCGGCGGATGAGCCGTTGGTCGAGCTCGAAACCGACAAGGTGACAGTCGAGGTCAACGCGTCCGAGTCCGGCGTGCTGTCGAGCATTGCGGCCGCGGAAGGCGCCGAAGTCGGGCCGGGTGCCGTGCTGGGCGAGATCACCGCCGGTGCCGTCGCCGCCGCACCGAAGGCCGCCGCCGCCAAGCCCGCACCGGCTGCCGCGCCGGCACCTGCGCCAGCGCCCGTGCCCGCCGCTGCGCCGGTCGCCGCTGCCGCCGCCCTGCCGAACGGCCCCGCCACGACCAAGGCCCTGGCCGATGCCGGGCTTACGGCCGAGACCATCGGCACCGGCACCGGCAAGGAGGGGCGCCTGACGAAGGGCGATGTGCTCGCCTTCCTCGCCAAGCCCGCGCCTGCCGCCGCCCCCGTCGCCGTACCCAAGGCGCCGCGCACGCTCGAAGGTGGCGAGGAGCGCGTGAAGATGACGCGCCTGCGCCAGACCATCGCGCGCCGGCTGAAGGAGGCGCAGAACACCGCCGCCATGCTCACCACCTTCAACGAGGTGGACATGGGTGCTGCGATGGCGCTGCGCACCGAATACAAGGACGCCTTCGAGAAGAAGCACGGCGTGAAGCTCGGCTTCATGTCCTTCTTCGTGAAGGCCTGCGTCGCTGGCCTGAAGGAGTTCCCCGCCGTCAACGCCGAGATCGACGGCGATGAAGTGGTGTACAAGAACTTCGTGCACATGGGCATCGCCATCGGCGGCCCTTCGGGCCTGGTCGTGCCGGTACTGCGCCACGCCGACGACATGTCCTTCGCGGGCGTCGAGAAGGCGATCGGCGCCTTCGGCAAAAAGGCTCGCGATGGCGCGCTGAAGCTCGATGAGCTCACCGGCGGCAGCTTCACCATCACCAATGGCGGCATCTACGGATCGCTGATGTCCACGCCGATCCTGAACCCGCCGCAATCGGGCATCCTGGGCATGCACAAGATTCAGGAACGCCCCATGGCGATCGGCGGGAAGGTGGAAATCCGCCCGATGATGTACATCGCACTCAGCTACGACCACCGCATCGTGGACGGCAAGGAAGCGGTGAGCTTCCTGGTGCGCGTGAAGGAAAGCATCGAGGATCCGCGGCGCCTGATGCTGGACATCTGAGGGCCCTTCCCCCTCGTTCCGCTCCCGCGCCGCGACCGCACCTGGAGCCAGCTCGGTACGGCGAGCGGCGCGGTGGCCGATCTGATCGGGGCAGCGCTGCGGCAGGCCTGCCGAGAAGATTCTTATGTCCTTTTTCGGCGGACGCGATTGCGCCCGGCGCTGTCGTCGCCCGCAACCTGCCCGGCCTGGCAGCTTTACAGCCCCACCCGCTCCCGCAGCGGCAGCATCACCGCGGTCAGCAATTCGCTCGGCGGCAGGCTGCGCGCATCGTTCAGGTACTCCTCGCGCGGCGGCTGGTCGGCCGGCTCCTCGCCGCTGGCGGGTAGCCATTCGCGGTAGAGCCGGGTGTAGGCGGATTCCAGTTCGGCATAGGGGCCCTTGAAGACCAGCACGGCCACACGCGTCGGTGGCAGATGGTGGAGCGTCACGCCCTCGCTGGCCACGACCTCCGGCCCCACGGTCAGGCCCGCCTCAGAGCGCAGATCGGCCTCCGCGATGCTTTCCGGATCGTCGTGGTAGAGCGCGATGAAGCGTGTCTCCGCATCGACCAGCCCGCGCGCAGCGGCCCAGGCCATGACGCGATCGAAGGTGGTGCCGATGGCGGTGTAGGCGCCGCGATGCGGCAGCGTGGCGAGACGCAGCGCGGGTTCCTCGCGAATCTGGATGTCGAACATCGTGCTCTCCTGTTGGTTGGGTCCGGGGGTGGGCAGGGGCGCGCCGATACCGCCCGAATCGCGATAGGTCGCGGGCGGCAGGCCATAGGCGGCGCGAAAAGCGCGGGTGAAAGCGGCCGCGCTGCCATAGCCGCAGGCGCGCGCCACCTCGGCCACCGCCAGCCCACCGCGTGCCAGCCCACCGCGTGCCAGCCCACCGCGCGCCAGCCCACCGCGCGCCTGCCCACCGCGCGCCTGCCCACCGCGCGCCAGCAGCGCGGCGGCGCGGGAGAGGCGCTCCCGCGCCAGGGTCTCGGCGGGCGTCTCGCCGGTGAGCTCGCGGTAGATGCGGTGGAAGTGGAAGGGGCTGAAGGCGGCGGCCTCGGCCAATTCCTTCAAGCTCGGGGCTTCCAGGCTCGGGGCGTGACGCGGGTCGGCGGCGATCAGCGCCATGGCGCGCGCGATGCGCCGGCCATAATCGAGGCGCGTGGCGGGTTTCAGGCGGGGGGCTGCGTTCTCCATGCGCACATCATGGCGCCTCCCCGCTTGATCGCGCTTGCGAAGTTCACCCCACGGCGAGAATCGCGGCGGCCAGATCCTCGCCCGCCCAGCCGACGGATTTGAACACGGTCACCTCCTCGGGCCGCGAGCGGCCGGGATGGGTGCCGCGGCAGAGATCGGCCAGGTCGGCCGCCACGTGCTCGGCCGTGATCGCGCCCTCGGCGATCGCCTGCACCACGTCGCCGGCCTCGGCCAGCCCGCCCGCGCGCGTGTCAACCACCAGGGTCGCGCGGGCGAGCAGCGCCGAATCGCTCTCCCGCATTGTGGGGCGGAAGGCGCCGACCAGGTCGATATGCGCCCCCGGATCGACCTCGGCGCCGCGAATCAGCGGCACCTCGGCGAGCGTCGCGGCACTCACGATGTCAAAGCCGCGCGGATCGGCGCTCGGCGCCACCACGGCCGGCACGCCATGCGCTGCGAGCCGCGCCACCAGCGCCGCCGATTGCGCCGGCCGGCGGGACCAGATCGCGACCTGATCCAGCGCGAATCGATCCGCCCAGGCTTCGGCCAGCGCCTCCGCCACCCGCCCGGCACCAAGCACCAGCAGGCGCCTGCTGTCCGGCCGCGCCAGGAAACGCCCGGCGAGCGTGCTGGCCGCCGCCGTGCGCCGATCCGTCAGTTCCCCGCCATCGAGCAGCGCGATGGGCTGCCCCGTCTCCCCATCCGAGAGCAGGTACACCGCCTGCACCGCCGGCAGGCCGCGCGCGCCATTGCCGGGGTTGACATGCACGATCTTGACGCCGGTGTAGCGCGTCGCGGCAGGGCCGCGCCATGCGGGGGCGTCGGTGGCTTCACTCCAGGCGGGCATGAGCAGCAGCATAGCCTCCGGCCCCGCGGCCTGGGGCAGCGCGTGGCGGTGGCGGAGCGGCGCGGCGCAGCCCTCGCGGAACATCCGCTCCAGCGCGTATTCCAGCGCGGCCCAGGGCAGCGCGGCCCGAACCGCCTCGGCATTGACGAAACGCATACAATCCCCTTTCCCTCCGTCCGCGGCGCCTGACACGCCTCCGGAACGCCGCGCTCAGCTTTGCGCGTTGATCCCGGAGCAAGGCTGGCGCACCATTGCGTGACGGGGAAGCACCGGGGGAGCCTTCCATGCAAGGTCCACCCCCGGC
>JBBSCP010000346.1:0-4931 GCA_038250135.1 Acetobacterales bacterium
GAGTAAGACCCTAGCCGAGGTCGAGCTCCACGAAGATCGGCAGGTGGTCACTGCCCTGCGCCGTGGTGTCGATCCAGGTGCGGCGCAGGCGGCCGACCAGGGTGGGGTGCAGGAAGGCGGAGTCGATCCGCGCCCCCTCCTGCCCTGCCCATTCCGCGAGCGTCCAGCCGCTGGCTTCGGGATTGCCGGCGGCGACCCAGGCATCGACGAACTGGCCGCGGACGGGCACGCGGCCTCGGCGCTCGGTAAGCGCGCCCGTCAGCAGCGGATACTCAGGGCCGCTTGGGCGCAGGTTGAAATCGCCCATCAACAGGCAGGGCTCGGGCGGGGTGGGCTCGGCCCAGCCCTCGGCCCAATTGCCCTCATCGGGGCCGGAATCGTCGGTCCAGGCCATGCCATCGCGCGGCGCGGCGGCGACCATGGCGAGCAGCGCCTCCACCTGCGGCATCCGCGTGCCCGCCGTCAGGTGCGAGAGATGCAGCGAGTAAAGACGGATCGGCCCGCCCGGCAGGTCGAGCACCGCCTCCACCGCGCAGCGCTGCACGTCACGTTGCAAGGCGGGCGGCTGGAATGGCAGCGGCAGGGTGCGCGTTGAACGGATCGGCCAGCGCGAGAGCACCATGTTGCCGAAGCGGCGGCGGCGATTCACCACCCGACCGGCCTCGTCCGTGACGCTGGCATCGACATCATAGGTCGCGCCGAACACGGCATGGCGGTTCAGCCGCTGCGCGAACCATTCGGCCTGATCGACGAACTCGTTGCGGGCAAAGCCGGTGGCGACCTCCTGCAACGCGATGACGTCCGCGGCCTCGATCTCGGCGGCGATGCGCTCCAGGTCGAATCGGCCGTCCTGGCCTTTGCCGTATTGGATGTTGTAGCTGGCGAAGGTGATGGTCATGGGCGCCTCTGGCTGCGGTTTCGCAAGGTGCCGCGCGGGGCGCGCCGGGTCGAGCGTCGGCCGCGTGACAAGCGACGATCAGATGGCGACGAGGTCCACCGCCACTTCCAACTCCTGCCGTCCGCCGCCCAGCAGCAGGCCCTTCACCGGGCTGATGTCGGCATAGTCGCGCCCCCAGCCGAGCACCACATGCTCGTCCGACACCACAAGGTTGTTCGTCGGGTCGAGGTCCACCCAGCCGAAATCCGGGCCGAGCCAGCAGCCGACCCAGGCATGGCTGGCATCCGCGCCCTGCCGCCGGATTTCGCCGGGCGGCGGGCGGGTGCGGATATAGCCGCTGACGTAGCGCGCGGGCAGGCCGAGCGCGCGCAGGCCCGAGATCATGGTATGCGCGAAATCCTGGCAGACGCCCGCGCGGTCCGCCATCACCTGCGCCACCGGGGTGGAAAGCGTGGTGGCACCCGGCCGGAAGGCGAAGTCGCGTTGAATCCGGCAGGTCAACTCGCGCAAGCCCGCCAGCACCGGGCGGCCGGGCGGGAAGCTCGCGCGGGCATAGGCGCCGGCGGCGGATTCGGGCGCGGCGTGAAGGCTCGGCAGGGCGAATTCCACCGCGTTCCAGCCGCTGCGCCGCTGCGCGGCGTCGCGCACGGCCTCCCAGGTTGGGGTCGCGTGCGCCTCCGGCGGGGCGCCGAAGGCGACCTCCACCACGGCATCCAGAGTCACCTCGAAGACGGCGTGCGGCGCTTCGAGAAAAAGCCATGTGATGCCATTGCCGAAATGGTCGAGCCCCTCCGTCCGATGCCCCGGCACGGGCAAGCAGGTCACCCGCGCCTGTTGCACCGCCTGCCCCGGCAGCAGCCGCGGGGTCAGGTGCAGCAGATGCGCGGCGAGATCGACCGGGCTCGCATACTCATAGGCCGTGCGATGCCGAAGCGCGTAGCGGGTCACTTTGTGCCCTCAGGCGCGTCTTGCCGAAGGCACGCCTCCGGCGTGACGTGCCGAAGGCACGCCTCCGGCGTGACGCGCCCGCTCCGCGGGCTTGGCTTCGCCGCACTAGCGGCGGCGCCCAGTCGGGCGCTCGGCCCTTCGGGCCGCCTGTGCCTTAACGATATGCCAGGCTTCACCCTTCGGCCGTCTCCTCCTCGCCCAGCGCATGCGGGCGAACGTGGGAGACATAGCGCCGCGCGACGGCATCGGACAGGGCAGCGATCTCGGCCTCGAGCGCGAACAGCGCCGCAGGCAGCGCGGCCGCCGCCGCGGCGCGATCGGGCGCACGCAGCACCACATCCACCAGCGCCTGCGGACGTGCCGCGAGCCCCGCGGCGGTTGCGGCGAGGCTGTCATCCATGCCGCCGATCTCGGCGAGGCGCAGCGCCACGGCGTCGAGTTGGAAGGCCAGCGCGCGCGGATTGCCCGGGTCGGCCAATACCAGATCCAGCACCGGGCCGGGCTGCACCGCGGCGAGGTAGCGGGCGCGGTAGGTAAGTGTCGAATCGCACAGCTCCAACGCAAGGCGCAGCCCCGCCTCCATCCGCG
Organism: Acetobacterales bacterium; assembly: GCA_038250135.1. Taxonomy (GTDB): domain Bacteria; phylum Pseudomonadota; class Alphaproteobacteria; order Acetobacterales; family Acetobacteraceae; genus Falsiroseomonas. The sequence goes on from JBBSCP010000346.1 coordinate 2,435, forward strand.
CCGGTGGCTGGTCCAGCGCATGGGCAAGCGAGCACGCCGTTGCCGCCGCACGCTCGATTCGCCGGCCGAGGTCGAGGAACATCCAGGCGCCCCCGCGCACCATGTTCTCGGCCGCGATGCCGGCCAAAGCGGTGCAGCCGCGGATGATCGCGCTCGCCGCGTCGGCCAGCGAATCGACGCGCAGCGCGCCCTCCGCCAGCCTCGCGCGGCCTTCCTGGCTGAGCTGCGCGAAGGCTGCCCACATGTCGTGCGTCAGGCGGTCCCGCACCGCGGCCTGTGGGCGTTCGCACGCCTCCAGCAGCGCCAGCAACGCCCCGCCGGGCGCCGCCGCATCTGCCAGCGCGCGGGGCAGCGCCTTGCCATCCACCGGGCTCGCCGCGGCTTCCGCATCGAGCAGCCCGGCGGCCTCCAGGCAATTGGCCAGGGCGCGCAGCTCGGCGATTTCGCGCGGCAGGGTGGCGCCGCGGAGCAGGCGCGTCAGCATGGCGCGGGTGAGGCGGGCCGCGGCTTCCAGGCGTTCGAGGTAACGGCCGAGCCAATACAGGTCGTCCGCCACGCGGGACGGCAATTCGGCGCCGGTGCGGCGGATCGGCAGCATCGCCACGCGCGTCGCGCCGGGGCCGAGGATGTCGGTGCTGTCCTCGGCCATCACCCAGACATCCTTGGCGGCGCCGCGACGCGAGGGCGGGGCCGCAATGGCCTCCTCCCCCTCGGTGATGAAGGCGAGGCCGCCGGGCATGGCGCGCCAGTCCCCGGCGGCGTCGCGCATCAGGAACATGCGCAGCACCACCGGGGCGGGCTCCAGCCGTTCGCCCTTCAGGCAGGGCGCGGCGGAGGGCTGCATGGGGCGCGTTGCGGCGTATTGCCAAGGCTCGTGGCCCGAAAGCGCTTCCAGCGCGCCGAGCCGGGGTGCCGCGCCTGGGTCGAAGGCCGAGCGCAGGCGCCAGGCATCGGGTTCGGCCAAGACGCGATCGCGCGACGCCGCATCGCCGAGCCAGAGCGTCTCCAGCATCGGCAGGTCGAGCGGCGCGTTCAGCAGGTGCCAGGCGCAGGCTTGCAGGTAGGGCGTCATGCCCGGCGCCTCCACCAGCATCGAGCCTGGCGCATTGGCCATGCGCACGCGGCCCGCGCGGAGCACCGACATCAGGCCGGGCACGCCGGCGCCGGGGTTGAATTCCAGCGGGTCGCAGCCCTCGCCCTTGGTGCGGCGGAGGATGACATCGATGCGTCGCAGCCCGCGCAGCGTCTTGAGGAACACCTCGCCGTCGCGCACCGTGAGGTCCCCGGTCTCGACCAGTTCCAGGCCGAGTTCGCGCGACAGGTACAGATGCTCCAGCCAGGTTTCCTGCTTGGCGCCGGGCGTCAGCAGCGCGAGGCGCGGATTGTCGGTGCCCGCCGGCGCGAGGGATTGCAACGCGTCCAGCCAGGCATCGAAGAAGGGCCGCAAGGGGCGGATTTGCATGGCGCGGAAGGGTTCGGGCAGCACGCGCGCCAGCAGGGCACGGTTCTCGGCGGCGAAGCCCACCCCATTGGCCCCGCCGGTCCGGTCGGCCAGCACATGCCACCGCCCATCCGGCCCGCGCAGCAGATCGGCGCCGTAGAACACCATGCGCGGAAAGGCGTGCCGGCTCGGCGCGCGGCACGGGCGCAGGAAATGCGGGTTGCCGAAGGCCAGCGTGGCCGGCAGCACGCCGTCGCGCAGCAGCAGCTGCGCGCCATAGAGATCCTCCGCCAAGGCCGAGAGCAGCCTGGCGCGCTGAGCAAGGCCGCTTTCCAGAAGGGCGAACTCGCCGGTCGTCAGGATCAGCGGCACCGGGTCGCACCGCCAGGGCCGCCGTGCCCGGGCCTGCGCGCCATAGCCATTGGCCGAGAGGCCGGTGGCATCCACCGAGAGGACGGTGGCCACGCCTTCCTCGTCGAAAGCGCGATCGAGCCGGCGCGCGCGCTCGGCCAGCGCGGCGTAGCCGATGGAGGAATAGGCGCCGAGTAGCGCGCGCCACTGCCCGCGCACGCGCCCGCCGCCATCCACCATCTCGTCGAGCTGCGACCCGTCGAGTGGCGGCGGCGCCTCCGCCGCGGGGAACATCACGCGCGGCGCAGGTCGAGGGTGCGCGGCGTGGCGCGGCTCGGCATCTCGCGCGGCGCGGGCATGGCGCCGGCGGTGTGGCCGAAGGCGTTGAACAGCGTGCGTCGTCGCGCCTCGGCCTCGTTCGCATTGACCGGGAAGGTCTGGTAGTTGCGCCCGCCCGGATGCGCCACGTGATGGGTGCAGCCGCCGAGGCTGCGCAGGCTCCAGGAATCGTAGATATCGAAGGTCAGCGGCGCCTGCGCCTTGATGGTCGGGTGCAGCGCGGAGGGCGGGTCCCACGCCTTGAAACGCACGCCGGCCACGTACTCGCCGGCCGTTCCGGTGGGGGAGAGCGGCACGGCCACGCCGTTGCAGGCGAGGGTGTAGCGCTCCGGCACCCAGCCGGTGACGCGCGCCTGAAGCCGCTCC
>JBBSCP010000347.1:0-4924 GCA_038250135.1 Acetobacterales bacterium
GCGGCGATCCTGGAGGATGAGCACGCCAAGGGCGCCTTCCCCTTCCTGTTGCACTGCTTCTCCTCCGGCGCGGAGCTCGCGCGCCGTGCCGTGGCGATCGGCGGCTATTTGAGCTTCTCGGGCATGCTGACCTTCCCGAAATCCGACCAGATCCGTGCCATCGCCGCCGAAGCCCCGGCCGAGCGCCTGCTGGTCGAGACCGACAGCCCCTACCTCGCCCCCGTGCCGCATCGCGGCAAGCGCTGCGAGCCCGCCTTCACCGCCTTCACCGCGGCCAGGCTCGCGCAGGTGAGGGGGCTGCCCCTGGCCGGGCTCGCCGAGCTGACCACCGGCAATTTCCGGCGTCTGTTCCCCCGCGCGGTGGGCTGAGCCATGCTGCGCGTCACCCTGCTGGGCGTCGGCGGATCGGGCGGCGTGCCGCTGCTGGGCGGCCCTGAGGGCCACGGCGATTGGGGCGACTGCGACCCGGGCGAGCCACGCAATCGCCGCAGCCGTAGCTCCGCCGTGGTCGAGAACGGCTCCGGCCGCCGGCTGCTGCTCGATGCCGGACCGGATTTGCGCGGCCAGCTTCTCGCCACCGGGCTCGCGGATCTTGAGGCCGTGGTGTTCAGCCACGGGCACGCCGACCACATCATGGGGGTGGACGAACTGCGCATCGTCAACCGGCTGCGAGGCGGCACGATCGACGCCTTCGGCACCTTCCAGACGCTGTCCGAGCTCAAGATGCGGTTCGACTACGCCTTCCGCCCGCCCGCGCCGCCGACCTTCTTCCGACCCGCGCTGACCCCGCGCGCCGTGGCACCAGGCGAGACGGTGGCCATGGCCGGCATGCCGGTGCGCCTGTTCCGCCAGGACCATCGGGTGATGGAGACGCTCGGCTTCCGCATTGGCCAATTCGCCTATTCCACCGATGTGGTGACGCTGCCCGATGACAGTCTGGAGGCGCTGGAAGGCCTCGACACCTGGGTCGTCGGCTGCCTGCAACGCAACTATCACCCGGTGCACGCCAATATCGACCGCGTGGTGGAATGGGTGGCGCGGCTGCGGCCAAGGCGCTGCGTGCTGACGCATATGAGTGGCGACCTCGACTGGGCCTGGATGTGCGCCAACCTGCCGCCCGGCATCGAGCCTGGCCATGACGGGATGGTGCTGGACGTGCCGGAGCGGTGAGCGGCGGGAGCGCCGCGACCCACAGCCATCCACAACCTTATCCCCAGCTGAATTTCTTTCCATAATATTCATTATGCAGCATCCAGACTTGGGGATAAATCAGCCCGAGCCGCTTGCCCCGGAGCCTCCGCATGCCCAACCCCGATTCCAACCCCGCCGGTGCCCTGGCGCACCTGCTCGACATCATGGCCCGGCTGCGCGCGCCCGATGGCTGCCCCTGGGACCGCGTGCAGGATTTCGCGACCATCGCGCCTTACACCATCGAGGAAGCCTACGAGGTCGCGGACGCCATCGCCCGCGGGCCGGATTTCCCGCAACTGCTGGATGAACTTGGCGACTTGCTATTCCAGGTCGTCTACCACGCGCAGATGGCGGCCGAGGCCGGACACTTTGGCTTCACCGAGGTCGCCGAGGCGATCAGCGCCAAGATGATCCGTCGCCACCCGCACGTCTTCGGCGACGCCGAGCAGCGCACCGCCGAGGCCCAGACCAGCGCCTGGGAGGTTCAAAAAGCCGCCGAGCGTGCCAGCCGCGCCGAAACCGGCGCCCTCGCTGGCGTGCCGCTCGCCCTGCCCGCCTTGACCCGCGCCTTCAAGCTCTCCCGCCGCGCCGCCCGGGTCGGCTTCGACTGGCCGGAACCAGGCGCGGTGCTCGACAAGCTTGAGGAGGAAGCGGCGGAACTTCGGGCCGAATTGCCAGGCGCGGATAAGGCGCGGCAGGCCGATGAGGTGGGCGACCTGCTGTTCGTGATGGTGAACCTGGCCCGCAAGCTCGACCTCGACCCGGAGGCCTGCCTGGCCGCCGCCAACGCCAAGTTCGAGCGCCGATTTGGCGCCGTGGAGGCCAGTCTCGCGACCGAGGGCCGCGCCCCGGCGGACGCGACGCTGGCCGAGATGGAGGCGCTTTGGCAGGCCGCGAAACGCGCCGAAAGGCGGTTGTAAAGGCGATTTACAACAACTTTCGCGTACCGCGGCGCGTGTAGTAGTGCTACGTCCGCCCCCGAAGGGCCTGTAAAGACTTCACTGACCGGCTTGCACGACACGCTTCTCCGGCAGCGGAATCCACTCGGTCTCTCCCGGCACAGGCGTCCCGAAGCGGTCCCGCGCCCAATCTGCCTTGGCCTGCTCGATCCGCTCGCGCGAGGAACTCACGAAGTTCCAGAACAGGTAGCGCGGGCCGTCCATCACCGCGCCGCCGAGCAGCAGCAGCCGCGCGCCCTCCGGACCCGCCCGCAACGACATCGCATCGCCGGCGCGAAAGACCAGCATTCGCCCGGCCTCGAACACCGTGCCGGCGACCTCGACGTTGCCCGAAAAGACATAGGCCGCGCGTTCCTCATGCTGCGCGGGCATCGGCACCGCCGCCCCCGGTGCGAGGATCGCATCGGCATAGAACAGGGCGGAGGGGGTGGCGAACGGCGCGCGCAGGCCCCAGCCCTCCCCCGCGATCAGCCGCAGCGTGAGGCCGCCATCCTCCACCAGCGGCAGGCTGGCGGCGCCGTGATGGACGAAATCCGGTGCCGTTTCCTCCTGCGCCTTGGGCAGCGCCACCCAGGATTGAATGCCCGACAACCGGTGCGCTGCGGCCCGGCGCGGCACGGCGGTGCGCTCGGAATGCACGATCCCCCTGCCCGCCGTCATCCAGTTCACGTCGCCCGGCGCGATCGGCAGATCGGTGCCAAGGCTGTCACGGTGCACAATCTCGCCTTCGAACAGGTAGGTCACGGTCGAGAGCCCGATATGCGGGTGCGGGCGGACATCGACGCCGGCACCGGTGAGGAACTCGCCCGGTCCCATCTGGTCGAAGAAGATGAAGGGGCCGACCATCTGGCGCTGCGTCGCCGGCAGCGCGCGCCGCACCTCGAAGCCGCCGATGTCGTGCGTACGCGGCAGCAGCACCATCTCGAGGCCGGGCGGCAGGGGGTTGGTCGGGTCGGTCATGGCGCGTCGCTCCGTGGATTGGTCCACCACATAAGGGGCCGCGCGCTCGGCGCGAATTACGGCCGCGGATGGTGATCATCAGGTCAGAGCGGATAGGCGATCGAGACCACCTCGATCTCCTCCGGGCCGAGGGGCGTGCGGAGCTTGCGGGTGTCGCCCACCCTGGCGCCGAGCAACGCGCGCGCCACCGGGGCGACCCAGGAAATCCGGCCCACGGTGCTGTCCGCCTCATCGACGCCGACGATGGTGATGGTGACTTCCGCGTCGTCGGAGGCCTTCGCATAGGTCACGGTGGCGCCGAAGAACACCTGCTCGCGTCGCGCCTGCGCCGCAGGGTCCACCACCTGCACACGCTCCAACCGTTTGCGGATGAAGCGCACGCGGCCATCGATCTGGCGCAGCCGCCGCTTGCCATATTGGTAGTCGGCGTTCTCGGAGCGGTCGCCGAGGCCGGCGGACCAGCTCACCACCTCGACCACCTTCGGGCGTTCCTCATCCCAGAGCTTGCGAAGTTCCTCGCGCAGCGCCGCGTAGCCGGCGGGGGTCATGTAGAAAGGCGTGCCGGCGGGCAGGCCGGGCGGGCCTTCTTCCTCATCTTCCTCCTCGCTCACGGGTCGAGCAGGGCCGTCCGCGCTTCCTCCCAGGAGGCGCGGTCCGGCGCGCAGAGCAGGCCGCCGGTCAGGTGATGCGACGCTTCATAGGCGCTGCCGTCGAACCGCGCCGAATAGCCACCGGCCTCCCGGTGCAGCAGCCAGCCCGGCGCATGGTCCCAGGGCATCAGCTTGTTGTACAAAAGCAGATGCGCGTGCCCGCTCGCCGCCAGGCGGTATTCATGCGCGGCGCAGCGGAAGTTGAACGAGGCCGCCAGCCGCGGCAGGTGCGACACGACGCGCGACTTCATCGGCTCCGGCAGAAAGCCCCAGGATACCGCCCCCACCATGCGCGACACCGGCACCGGGGCGGCGACCCGCAGATCGCCAAGCCTGACCCCTGCCCCATCCTCCACCCAGGCGCCCTCGCCCCGCAGCGCCATCACCGTGTCATCGCCGAGCGGGTCGTGGATCCACCCACCAACCACCTCGCCCTTCACATAGGCCGCAGCCATGCAGCCGAACAACGGCACGCCGGCGGCGAAATTCGCCGTGCCGTCGATCGGATCGACGACGAAGGCGAGGTCGGCATCGTGCAGCTTCGTCAGCAGCGAGGCATCGGCGGCCGTGCCCTCCTCCCCCACCACGACGCAGCGGGGGAACAGCGCGCGCAGCCCGGCCTCGATCACCCGCTCGGCGGCCTCATCGGCCTCGGTCACCAGGTCGAGCGGGCCGGATTTGGCACGCACCGCCTCGGGGGCGAGGCGGCGGAAGCGCGGCAGGATCTCGGTGCGGGTGGCACGGCGCAGCAGCGCGGCCACCTCGCGGGAGGCCTTGGTGTCGAATTCCATCAGATGTCCTGTTCGAAGCGGGCGCGGTTGGCGGGTGTAAGGCGCACGGTGAGGCGGATCGCCTCATCCTCATCCACTCGCACCAGCACCTCGCCATGTTCATGGAGCCAGGCGAGGCGCGCCCCCTCCTGCGGGGCGAGCACGTAATCGGCGATCACCATCCCGGCCGAGAGCCGCGCATCCAACGCCAAGCATAGCGCGTCCAGCCCGTCGCCGGTCAAAGCCGAGACGGCGATGGTGCCCTCCATGGGTGGCACGGCATCGATCCCGCCCATCAGATCGGCCTTGTTCAGCACTTCGAGCACCCTGCCCTGCCACGCTTCATCGAGCGCCGCATTGGGCCCCTCGGCGAGGTCGGCCAACACGCCGAGCA
>JBBSCP010000348.1:0-4883 GCA_038250135.1 Acetobacterales bacterium
GATCATCGGCGCCTATGGGCCGAACCAGTCGATGGGCGACGTCGTGATCATGCTGGTCGCGGGCGTGGTCGGGCTGGTGTTCCGCCGGACCGGCTTCTCGCCGGCGCCCCTCATCATGGGCCTCGTGCTGGGCGGGATGGTGGAGGAGACGCTCAAGCAATCGCTGCTGATCTTCGGCGACGACCTGACGCAACTCCTGGCCCGGCCCATCGCGATGTCGCTGGTCGCCGTCACGCTGCTGGGCCTGATGTGGCCGGTGGCTTCGCGCCTGTGGCGCGGTGCCCGCGCCTGATCGCGCTCAGCCGGCCGGCTGGCCGAGAAAAGCGCGGGCGAGCGCGCGCCACATCGGCTTGCGGTTGAGCTCCCAATCGAAGGGCAGGCCGCGATGCACCTCGCCCGTCGGCATGGCGACGGCGGGCTCACGCTGCAGCCAGGTCCAGCGATCGCTGAGGCCCCAGGTCAGCAGCGTGCGCGCACCGCCCTCGAAGGCGCTGCTGGCGAAGGCGTGCACGCGATGCGCCACCGCCAGGTCGCGCTCGGCATGGGTGCCCATCGGCGGGCGGTTCTCGCGCATGTCGAGCTCGGTGATGAGCACCTGGAGGTCTAGTGCCCTGATCTGCCGAACGAAATTGCGGAAGACATCTGGCCGGAAGGCTTCGCGCATCTGCAGGTGCGCCTGGATGCCCACGGCATCGATCGGCACGTTGCGTTCGCGCAGCGAGGTCAGCAGCCGCAGCAGGCGCCGCCGCTTCTCCTCAGCCGGCGGTGTGTCAGCTTCGACCCCGTAATCGTTCAGCGTGAGGCGCAGCGTGGCGTCGCGGGCACGGGCCTCGCGGAAGGCGATCGCCACATAGTCCGGACCGAGCGCCCTTAGCCAAGGCGTATCGCGAAGGTCGCCATTGTTGCCGGGTGGCTCGGGCAGATCCGAACCGGGCGGGTTGGCGATCGGTTCGTTCACCACGTCCCAATCGCGGATCTGGCGGCGCGCCACAGTCAGCGCCACGTCGAAATGCGCGGTCATCACGGCGCGCGCGCGTGTTGCGCCGCCTGCCAGCGCCGTCCGCGCCCAATCCGGCAAATCCTGATGCCAGACGAGCGCATGCCCGCGCACCGGCTTGCGGAAGGCCTGCGCCCAGTTCAACACCGCATCCAGCGGTGCCGGATCGAAGCGACCTTGCTCGGGCTGAAGGGCCGCGAACTTCGCCTCATACTCCGGCACGAGAAGCCCGGCCTCGAGCGCCACGAGCGCCGCAAACACGGGTTCCTCGGCGAGCTGGGTCCCTTTGATGGCGACGCCGAAAGTGAAGCCGCGAGAGGTTGCGATCTCAGTCAGCGGCCGATCCGGCGCGCTGCCTGGTCCGAAAGCCTGCGCATGCGCCTGCCGTGACAGGAAGGGCATCGACAAGACGGGTGCCAGAAGGCTTCGTCGCTGCATGGATGGCGCAACTCCAGGGCGGGAAGACGCGCACTTACCCCTGTCAGGCGGCTTCGGCCGCCATGACCATCGCCCGGGCGGTGAGCAGCTTATCCATGGCCGCATCGCGGTGCTCGGGCGTGTCCATCGCGGCAGCGGCATAGGCAGCTTCCGCTGCCTGCACGCGGGCCTCGGCGGCTGCCTTGGAGAGTTGGCCGACCGGGATGGCCTCATCGGCCAATACCGTGCAGCGCTCCGGAGTCACCTCGGCGAAGCCGCCCGCGACGAACAGGCGTTCGGTCACCTGACCGCCATCGGTCACGGCGATCACGCCGCCACGCAGTGTCACGATCATCGGCGCATGGCCGGGAAGCACTCCCATCTCCCCTTCCGCCGCCGGCAGCACGGCCATTTCGACCGCGCGGCTCAACAAAAGCTTCTCGGGGCTGACGAGTTCCAGCTTGAAGGTCGCCATGATGCTGTCCCTGTCCCCTGGCGAGCGCTTACGCCGCGGCCTTCAGGCTTTCGGCCTTCTTCACCGCGTCCTCGATCGTGCCCACCATGTAGAAGGCGGCTTCCGGCAGGTGGTCGTACTCGCCGGCACAGATGGCGGCGAAGCTGCGCACCGTGTCTTCCATCTTGACGAACACGCCGGGCGAACCCGTGAAGATCTCGGCCACGTGGAAGGGCTGGCTGAGGAAGCGCTGGAGCTTGCGGGCGCGCGTCACGACCAGCTTGTCTTCCTCCGACAGCTCGTCCATGCCCAGGATCGCGATGATGTCCTGGAGCGACTTGTAGGTCTGCAGGATGCGCTGCACTTCACGCGCCGTCTTGTAGTGCTCCTCGCCCACGATCCGCGGGTCCAGGCCACGCGAGGTGCTGTCCAGCGGATCGACGGCCGGGAAGATGCCGAGCTCGGCGATCGAGCGGTTCAGCGTCGTGGTCGCGTCGAGGTGCGCGAAGGAGGTCGCGGGCGCCGGGTCGGTCAAATCGTCGGCCGGCACGTAGATGGCCTGCACCGAGGTGATCGAGCCTTTCTTCGTGCTCGTGATGCGCTCCTGCAGCGCGCCCATGTCGGTGGCCAGCGTCGGCTGATAGCCCACCGCGGAGGGGATGCGCCCCAACAGCGCCGAAACCTCGGCGCCCGCCTGGGTGAAGCGGAAGATGTTGTCGATGAAGAACAGCACATCCTGGCCCTGTTCGTCGCGGAAATACTCCGCCATGGACAGGCCCGACAGCGCCACGCGCGCGCGCGCCCCCGGCGGCTCGTTCATCTGACCATAGACCAGCGCCACCTTGGAGCCTTCGGTCGTGCCTTCGCCGAGCTTGATGACGCCGGCATCGACCATCTCGTGATAGAGGTCGTTGCCTTCGCGCGTGCGCTCGCCGACGCCGGCGAAGACCGATACGCCGCCATGGCCCTTGGCGATGTTGTTGATCAGCTCCTGGATCGTCACGGTCTTGCCCACGCCGGCGCCGCCGAACAGGCCGATCTTGCCGCCCTTGAGGTATGGGGCCAACAGGTCGATGACCTTGATGCCAGTGACAAGGATTTCCGCGCTGGTCGCCTGGTCCTCGAACGAGGGCGCGTCGCGGTGGATGGGGTAGCGCTTCTGCTCGCCAACCGGCCCGCGTTCGTCGATCGGTTCGCCGATCACATTCATGATGCGGCCGAGTGTTTCGTTGCCCACCGGCACCGAGATGCCGGCGCCGGTATCCACAACCTCGAAGCCACGGACCAAGCCATCGGTGGTGTCCATGGCGATGGTGCGCACCGTGCGCTCGCCCAGGTGCTGCGCCACTTCAAGTACAAGCGTGCGATCGTCGATCCGGACCTGGAGAGCGTTCATGATGTTGGGCAGTTCGGCCGGGAACTGCACGTCCACGACGGCGCCCAGAACCTGCGTGACCTTGCCGACATTGTTCTTCATGGCTGCGTGCTTTCCCTCAGAGTGCTTCGGCACCAGAGATGATCTCGATCAGCTCCCTGGTGATGTTGGCCTGGCGCGTGCGGTTGTAGTTGAGCGTAAGCTTGTTGATCATTTCGCCGGCGTTGCGCGTGGCGTTGTCCATCGCGTTCATCTGGCTGCCGAAGAAGCCGGCGGCATTCTCCAGCAATGCGCGGTAGATCTGGATCGCCAGGTTCTGCGGCAATAGCGTCGCGAGGATTTCCTCCTCGCTCGGCTCGTATTCGTACAACGGCTGCGGCGCAGCCGGCGTCGAGGCGCTCGTGGCTTCGGGCAGCATGGTCGGGATCAATTGCTGGCCGGTCGGGATCTGGGCGATGACGCTGCGGAAACGGTTGTAGACCAGCGTGCAGACATCGAATTCGCCGGCTTCGAGCATCGCAGTCACGCGCGTGGCGATTTCCTGCGCCTCGCCGAACCCGATGCGCTTCTTGCCCGCGAAGCTGATCTCGCCGGCGACACGGGAGGCGAATTCGCGCTTCAGGAAAACAGCACCCTTGCGGCCCACGCAGAGTAGCTTCACCGTTTTACCGGCGGCTTCCAGTTCGCGAATGCGGGTGCGCGCGAAGCGGCCCACATTGGTGTTGAACGCGCCCGCCAGGCCGCGATCGCCGGTGACGACAATCAGCAGATGCACCTGGTCCCGGCCGGAGCCGACGAGCATCTTTGGGACATCTGGGTTGCCGGCCACCGCGGCGCCGAGCGAAGCCAACATGCGCTCCATCCGCTCGGCATAGGGCCGCGCGGACTCGGCCTGTGCCTGCGCACGGCGCAGCTTGGCTGCTGCGACCATCTTCATGGCCTGAGTGATTTTCCGCGTCGATTTCACCGAGGTGATCCGCGCGCGGAGGCTTTTCAGCGAGGGCATCGGAGGGTCTCCGCTTCCTCAGCCGAACGACTTGGCAAAGTCGTCGAGGAAGGCGACGAGCTTGGCCTCGACGTCTTTCTTGATCTCGCGATCGGCGCGGATCGAATTCAGAATGTCCGGTGCGCGCGCCTTCAATTCCGACAGCAATTGGCGCTCGAACTCGCCCACCTTGTTGACCGGGAAACGGTCGAGGTAGCCGCGCGTGCCGGCGAACAGCGCCACCACCTGCTCCTCGACCGGAACTGGCTTGTATTGCGGCTGTTTCAGCAATTCCGTCAGCCGCGCACCGCGGGCCAGCAGCGCCTGAGTGGTGCTGTCGAGGTCCGAGGCGAACTGCGCGAAGGCCGCCATTTCGCGATACTGCGCCAGTTCCAACTTGATCTTGCCGGCCACCTGCTTCATCGCCTTGATCTGCGCGGAAGACCCGACGCGCGACACGCTGAGGCCGACGTTCACGGCCGGGCGGATGCCCTTGAAGAACAGCTCCGTCTCCAGGAAAATCTGGCCGTCGGTGATCGAGATCACGTTGGTCGGGATCTAGGCCGAGACGTCGCCGGCCTGCGTCTCGATCACCGGCTGGGCGGTGAGCGAGCCCGCGCCGAAATCATCGTTCATCTTGGCCGCGCGTTCCAGC
>JBBSCP010000349.1:0-4881 GCA_038250135.1 Acetobacterales bacterium
GCTTCTTCGACCCGCAGCTGGTGGTGCCGGACGACACGAAAAGCCTGATGGACGGCGCGGTACAGCCCTGGGCCGGCGCCTCCTCGCCCTATTACGACCAGACGCTGGAAAGCCTCGCGCGGCACTTCAAGGTGGCGATGACCACGCAGTGGGGCGACCTGCCAAAGCCCTTCCGAGAGGCCGTGATGACCGGCACGGGCGCGGACATCGTCACCTTGAAATACAAGGACGGGCTGCGCGCCTACGACGTGAAGAAAGCCTTCGAGGGCGTCATCCCCAACCTCGAACGCCGCTACCGGGAGACCGACAATCCCTGGGTGCGGGAGGATCTTTCACGCTATCAGGCAGACCGCCACTGCCCCGCCTGCAACGGCCACCGCCTCAAGCCGCAATCGCTCTCGGTGAAGATCGCAGGCTCGCATATCGGCCAGGTGAATGAGCTGTCGATCCGCAAGGCGCGGGACTGGTTCGCGGTGGTCATGCCGACGCTGACCCCGCAGCGCGCCGAAATCGCGCGCCGTATCCTCCGCGAGATCGAGGACAGGCTGCAATTCCTGGTCGATGTCGGGCTCGACTACCTCTCGCTCGGCCGCGCCTCGGCGACGCTTTCGGGCGGGGAATCGCAGCGCATCCGCCTCGCCTCGCAGATCGGCAGCGGCCTGACCGGCGTGCTCTATGTGCTGGACGAGCCGAGCATCGGCCTGCACCAGCGCGACAATGAACGCCTGCTGAAAACGCTGCGCCGGCTGCGCGACATCGGCAACACCGTGCTGGTGGTGGAGCATGACGAGGACGCGATCCGCAGCGCCGACCACCTGATCGACATCGGCCCCGCCGCCGGCAAGGGCGGCGGGCGCATCATCGCGCAGGGCACGCCGGCGGAGGTCGAGGCCAATCCCCAGAGCATCACCGGCCAATACCTGTCCGGCAAGCGCCGCATCCCGATGCCGGAGGTACGCCGAACGACCGACCCCAAACGCACGCTCCGCCTGGTCGGCGCACGCGGCAACAACCTCAAGGACGTGACGGCGGAAATTCCGCTCGGCACCTTCTGCTGCATCACCGGCGTCTCGGGGGGAGGCAAATCGACGCTGATCGTCGAGACGCTGTACAAGGCCGCCTCGCGTCGCCTGATGGGCAGCGGCGAGGTGCCCGCCGCCTATGAGCGGATCGAGGGTCTCGAACACCTCGACAAGATCATCGACATCGACCAATCGCCGATCGGCCGCACGCCGCGCAGCAACCCCGCCACCTATACGGGCCTGTTCGCCCCGATCCGGGACTGGTTCGCCGAGATGCCGGATAGCCGCGCGCGCGGCTACGCCCCCGGCCGCTTCAGCTTCAACGTCAAGGGCGGCCGCTGCGAGGCCTGCCAGGGTGATGGCGTGCTGAAGATCGAGATGCACTTCCTGCCCGACGTCTACGTCACCTGCGACACCTGCAAGGGCAAGCGCTACAACCGCGAGACGCTGGAAGTGAAGTTCCGCGGCAAGTCGATCGCCGACGTGCTCGACATGACGGTCGATGAGGGGGTGGATTTCTTCTCCGCCGTGCCCGCGATTCGCGACAAGCTGGTGGTGCTGCGCGATGTCGGGCTCGGCTACATCCATCTCGGCCAGCAGGCGACGACGCTGAGCGGCGGCGAGGCGCAGCGCATCAAGCTCAGCAAGGAGCTCTCCCGCCGCGCCACCGGCCGCACCCTCTACATCCTCGACGAGCCGACCACCGGCCTGCATTTCGAGGACGTTCGGAAACTGCTTGAGGTGTTGCAGGCGCTGGTCGCCACGGGCAACACTGTTGTCGTGATCGAGCACAACCTCGAAGTGATCAAGACCGCCGACTGGATTCTCGACCTCGGCCCCGAGGGCGGCGAGGGGGGCGGGCGCATCGTCGCTGCCGGCACGCCCGAGCAGGTGGCGGTGACCCCGGAAAGCCATACCGGCCGCTTTCTCCAGCCGATCCTGGCGCGGGAGGGTACGGTCGAGGTACCGCTGGCGGTCAAGAGGCGACGGAAGGCAGGCTGAGCCGATGCGCGCCTATGCGCTGATCCCGGCTCGGTCGGGCTCGAAGGGCCTGCCGGACAAGAACATCCTGCCCATCGCCGGGCATCCGCTGCTGGCCTACTCGGTGGCCTTTGGCCTCGCCATCCCGGTCGAGCGCGTACTGCTCTCCACCGATAGCCCGCGCTATGCCGAGATCGGGCGCGCCTATGGCGCCGAAAGCCCGATGCTGCGCGGCGCCCAGGCGGCCTCCGACACGGCGATGGAGGAGGATATACTCGCCGACCTCGATGCCCGCCTGCCTGCGCTCGGCATCCCGCTGCCCGACATCTGGGTCTGGTTGAAGCCCACCTGCCCCTTCCGCGACCCCGCAGCTGTGGCCCAGGGGATCGAGGCATTGCGCAGCCGGCCGGAGCTCGATTCCGTGCGCATCGTGACCGAGGCCGATGCGCGGCTGCACCGCATCAACGCCGAGGGGTATCTGGAGCCCGCCCCGCCGAGCTGGGATCCGAGGCGCTCCAAGATGCGCCGGTCGGAATTCGAGCGTGTGTTCCAACCCTTCAACCTCGAAATCTTCCGCCATGAGGGCTGGCGCGCGCGAGGTTCGCTGTTCATGGGCAGGCGCATCCACCCGATCATCCTGCCGCGCATCACCGGCCTCGATGTCGATGACCGCGACGGCTTCGATCTGATTCGCACATTGATCGAGGCCGACCCTCGCCCGGAGCTCGTCGGTCGGCATATCCTGCTGCCGCCCGTGCCGGCTCAGCCTGACCCTGGCAAGCCGGCCTTCGAGGCCCGCGCCAAGGCGTTTCGCGCCGCGGATGAAGTGGACAAGGTCAAGATGCTGAGCGCGATGCTGCACGAATCCGCAGGCCAGCAAAGCAACCAGCGCATCCTGGACCTCGCGCGCAATTGGCTCGGCCCACTGCGCCGCGCCTGCGCGGCCGTGCTGGCCGAGGCGCCGACGCAGCGCGTGGCGCTGCGCACGCAGGCCTGGTGCGAGGCACGCGAACGCGACTTCGGTGCGGCCCGGCGAAGCCTCGCGCGGCTGCTCGCGCTGTCTCCCGACCAGGGGCAGGACAGCCATCGCGAGCTGATGCGCCTCGCCTGGCTCGACCCCGAGGCCGATGACGCCGCCCACGCCGCCGCCTGGGACGTCGCGATGGCGCAGGCTGATGCTCTGTCCCAACGCAGCTATGTGGTGCAGGACCGTTTCGCCGCCGGCAAGATCGCCGATACCATCGCGCTCGACGCCACGCTGGACAGGCTGCTGGCGGAGGCGCTGGCCACCATCGCGCGCGATGGCGGCCCCGCCGCCGCCGCCGTGGCCATGCTCCGTGAGGCGAAGTCGGTCGCCATCGTCGGCAATGGGCCGAGCCTCAAGGGCAGCGGCGCCGCGGCGCGGATCGAGGCGCATGACCTCGTGCTGCGGATCAATTACCCGGTGCTGAGCGGCTTCACGGCCGATGTCGGCAGCCGGACGGACCTCATGCTGTTCGACGGCGCGCATCGCGTGCATCTCGACAAGCGCCTGGCGCGGGAGGCCGCCTATCCTGGGCTACCAGCGCTCGGCACGCCGACTGGCACGCTGCCCGGGCCGGTGAACCAGGGGGGGCCGCCGGAGGTGCCGATCTCGCTGATCCGGCTGATCTCGGCGCTATCCTACGGCCGCGGCACCACGGGGTTCCGCGCCATCGTGCTGGTCGCGATGATCCTGCGCCGGCCGGCCACGCTGTTCGGCTTCGATTTTTTCCAGCCGGGCCAGCAGGGCCACTACTACGACGCCGCGAGTGCCGCGTTGCAGCATGAGCTGGCCTACGAGGAATGGTTCGTGACGCGCCTGCTGCCGACCCTGCGACCGCAGCTCAGCCGCTTTCGGCCGGGCGGGTGAGCAGGGCGCGCAGCGCCGAGAGGTCGGCCGCTTCGAGCGCGGCGAAGGCGGCCTCCAGCGTCTCGGGCGGCCCGCCGCGCAGCAATTGCCAGGCCTGCACCACGGCGGGGCCATCGACGGGCGGCACCTCCCCGGCACGGCGCAGCGTCAGCGCCACCTCGCGCGCGATCCGCACCAGGCGCTGTTGCGGCGTGTGCACGTCGTTGCGCACGAACTGCTTGATGAAGCGGGAGTGCTGGTAGCCGATCAGCGCCGCATCCTCGATGTGCAGGGCGGCGATCAACGCCTTGTCCTGCTGCAACAGGCGGTGCAGCAGCAGTTGGTCATTATCCACGTCATCCCATTCCGGCGCGGCGCGCAGTGCCGACTCGGCAATGGCATCGAAGCCGGCGATCCAGCGCGCGGCGGCCTCACGCGCCGCGGCATGCGCGAAGTTCCACAGGAAGACGCCGGAGTTCACATCCCAGGCGGCTTTGTTCGCGCCCGGCGGATGGATCATCGCCACATCGCGATGCGCCTCGAGGTAGGCTGCCAGGTCGAAGTCGAGATCGGCGACGAAGGCATCGGCATCGAGATGGATGGCCCAGCCGCGAAACCCCTCGGCCAGCCGGTCGCGCAGGAAGCCGAGCCGGTTGAAGGCGGCGTGCCAGGGGTGGAAGCCGCGCCGCAGCCCGATGAAGGCCTCCAGCCGGACCCCCCGGCGCCGGCAGAAGGCGCGGTTGGCTGGCAGGGTTGCCGACAGCATCGGGAAATACTGGTCGGCATCGGCGGTCTGGTGGAGCACGGCGTCGATCATCGAGGCAATTCCCTGGGAGCAGAGACAGGCGTCACATCGTGGCATGGGGACCTTACGGCGCGGCACCGCCGGGCAGGCCGAGCACGATCAGTGGCAGCATCGCGACGGCGGCAGCGCCCAGAATAACGGTCCAGACGCGGCCGCCCAGCAGCACGGGCACCATCATCAGCAGGCTGATGGGGGCGAAGAAC
>JBBSCP010000350.1:0-4877 GCA_038250135.1 Acetobacterales bacterium
CTCGGTGAGCCCTCCGGCGAGCGCACGCCGCGCGTCGCGGCGTTGTCGGAGGCGCTGATCGCGGCCGGCTTCAAGGCGCCGATCCGGCCCAAGATCCGCGATGAGATCTGGGTGAAGCTTTGGGGCAACCTCGCCTTCAACCCGATCAGCGCGCTGACGGGTGCGACGCTCGACGTGATCACGTCAGACCCCGGCCAGCGCGGCATCGCGCGCGCCATGATGGTCGAGGCGCAGGCGATAGGCGAGAAGCTCGGCGTGCGCTTCGGCATCGATGTGGACAAGCGCATCGCCGGCGCGGCTGAGGTCGGCGCGCACAAGACCTCCATGTTGCAGGATCTGGAGCGCGGCCGGCCGATGGAGATCGATGCGCTGCTCGGCGTCATCGTGGAATTCGCCATGCTCACCGGCATGCCCGCGCCGACCTGCGAGACGGTGCTGGCGCTGGTCCGCGCGCGCGGCCGCAGCGCGAGCTGCTATTGATCGAACTTGGAGCTACAGCACGGAAACCAATGACCCTTATTTAGGATGGTCGGATAGTGCTGTAGGCTGAAAGACGTTTCGCAGTGTGCCGATGCCGGGGATGGTGACCTCCACCACCATGCCCGGGCGCATCGGCAGCGCGCCGAGCGAAGTGCCGCAAGCGATGAGGTCGCCGGGCTCCAGCGTCATCTCGCGCGACAGCAAGGCGACGATGCGCGCTGGCGGCAGGATCATGTCGTCGCAGCGGTAGTTTTGCCGCACACGGCCGTTCAGCGCGACACTGACGGTGAGCGCGCGCCAGTCGAGATCGGTTGCGATGGCGGGCCCGACGGGGCCGAATGTGTCGCAGCCCTTGGCGCGGGCCCATTGCGGAAAGCTCGGATCGGCGTTGAGCAAATCGAGCGCCGTCACGTCGTTCACGCAGGTCAGGCCGAAGATCGCTGATTCTGCCTCGGCCTCGG
This sequence comes from Acetobacterales bacterium, assembly GCA_038250135.1. Taxonomy (GTDB): domain Bacteria; phylum Pseudomonadota; class Alphaproteobacteria; order Acetobacterales; family Acetobacteraceae; genus Falsiroseomonas. The sequence goes on from JBBSCP010000350.1 coordinate 942, forward strand.
TGACATCCTTGCAGCGGCGGCCGATGACCAGGCCGAGCTCGCCCTCATAGATCGTCCGGCCCTGGTAGCTCGTGGGCAGCAGGATCGCGGCTTCGGGGCCGATGACGCTGCCGGGTGACTTCAGGAAGTACAGCGGTGTTTCGGGAATCGCGTAGCCCTGCTTCGCCGCGGCCTCGTGGAAATTGTTCCACAACCCGATGAAGCGTCCCGGCTGCACGGCGGCGAGACGTGTCGTCGCTGCCAGCGGAATCGTCGTGCCGGTCGGTACTGGGGTGTTGAAAAGGTCGCCGTGGTGGACGGCAATCTCCTCGCCTTCGAGCGTGCCGAAGCCGGCCGCGCCAGCATGGGAAAAACGCACCCAGAGGGTCAAGTCGATGGGCCTCCTGCAATTCGGGCAAAGGTGAGTTCGTGCTTGTTGTGCGCGCCATGGAACAGCACGGCACCCGGAATGGCGGCGAATTCCGCCACCAAGGCGTGGTCGGTCTCGCCCTGGAACTTGATGGTGCAGACGAAGTTGCGTGCGGCCTCCGCCGCGATCCAGCGCTGCACCAAGGCGAGCAGCCGTGCGGGATAGCAGATGACGTCGCTGAACAGCCAATCGACGCGCCGCTCCTCGCGCGGCTCAAGGCCGAAGGCGCTTTCCAGGCGCTGCGTGACGCCCGGCATCGCCAGCACCGCGGCATCGACAGGCGCCTTGTCCACGGCCACCACCTGCGCGCCCAGCTTGGCAATCACCCAACTCCATCCACCGGGGGCCGCGCCCAAATCGAGGCAGCGATCGCCGGGGCCCGGATGCGCGCCGAGCCGCGTCAGCGCCTCCCACAGTTTCAGATAGGCGCGGGATGGCGGGCCGGCCTTGTCCTCGACGAACTGCACCTCGCCATTGACGAAGGGGCTGGACTTGGTCGGGCTGGCGAGTAGCCGGTCGGGCGTCAGCAGCGTCCAGGCGCCGAGATGGCCGGTCGGCGCGGCTTCGGGGAAGGCGAGCGGGCGCGCCTTCACCGGCGGCAGGCGCTCGGCGATCAGCGCGCTGCGGCGGTGATGCGCGCAGGCGTAGAGCGCCCAGTTGCGTTGGATCGCGCGCAGCGCGTCGGCCGCCGATTTCACCGAGGCGATCTCGATCTCCTGCGGCGCCGTCCAGACTTCCAGCGCCCAGGCGGCGGGCGCTGGCGGATCGGGCGAGAGCGCCAGGCGGCCGTGCCAGCCGCTCACGCGTCGTCCGCTCCGCGCCAGTTCTTCGGCCAGCGATTCGGCGAAATCCTCGGCGGCGAGATAGGCGGAGGCGATCACTTGTCGGGCGCCAAGGCCGCCGCCGCCGCCAGCACGCCCCAGCCGACCAGCAGCGCCGTGCCACCGAGCGGCGTGACCAGACCAAGGGAATGCTCGCTCAGCACGCGCAGATAGACGCCGCCGCTGAAGGCGAGCGTGCCAAAGGCGAAGCACGCCGCCGCCACATGTACCAGCGGCCCGCGCCGCCGTTCCGCCAGCAGGCCGCAGCCGAGCAGCGCCAACGCGTGCCAGGCCTGCAAGGAGGCCCCGGTATTCGCCAATGCGGCCGTCTCGGGCGGCATGCCGTGGCTCGCATAGGCGGCCATCGCCACCGCCACCAGCCCCGACAGGGCGCCCATAACCATCCAGATGCGTGCCATGCGCGGGTGTTACGCCGCACAAGCCCGCGCCGCCAGCCGCACAGAACAGCCCCGGTTTTGCCGGAGGCTGTTTGGTTTGAGTCACGCGGCCAATGCTGGCTGATCCATCATGGCAGAGCAGCGGTCCTCCGCCTCCTGGCGCCGGTGCTAGTCGAAAAGCTCGCCAAGCCAGCCCTTGCGCTTCTTTCCATGCTGACCGTGGCGGTAGCTGTCGCGGTCATCGTCCCTGTCACGATCGCCACCGCGCCAGGGTTGCTGCTGCGGCTGCGCAACGGGCTGAGTCCAGCCGCTTGCGGGTGCCCCATGAGGCTGCGAAGGCGGCGACGCGGCAGGCTGTGGAGGCGGGGACGATCGCACGGCATCCGCGCGCTCGATGATCTTGTCGAGTTCGCCGCGGTCCAGCCAGACGCCGCGACACTGCGGGCAGTAGTCGATCTCAATGCCTTGCCGTTCGCTCATGGTAAGCGTTGCGCCGCATCGCGGGCAGTCAAAGGGCGTGTTGCCGCTCATCATCTTCTCCGACCATTCTCGCTTCGTGTGACCGCACCACAACATCGGGGGCAGTCACTTCGGTTACCATACACGATGAGCAGGAGGCTCGGCAGGGACGTCGAGATCATTCGACTGGTCCGACTCAGCCCGTCATTGGCGGGCATCCCGCTCGAGTTCGGACGTTCCGATCTCATTCAGAGACAGGCACCAGCACCCCGCTCATGAAGTCGTCGTTCAGCCGAACGGATCTGGCTCGACGCTGACGGCGACGGCGGCGGTCTAATCAGCATGTTGATGGCCTAGCCCGGCCTCGTCGGGGCCGTTGACGAAGCGGGAGAGCAGGTCCCGCTGCGGGTCGGCGTCGCCCCACCGCGCTGTCCAGTCGAGGATCGCCGCCTCCAGCGCCTCGGACGCGTCCATGAAGCGGGCATAAAGGGCGCCGCGCAGGCGGATCGGGAATAACAGCGTGCCGAGGGCATAGGCGAGGTCGAGCCATTCGGTGATGGCGCGGCAGATCTCCAGCGCGGTGGAGGCATCGCTATCGCGATCCCCAAAGCCGCGATCTCCATCACACCAGATCCCGTCCCTCAGGTTACCCCTTGGCCCATTGATGGGGCGGAAGGCACTGAACGAGCGCGCCAATGCAACCAGATGGCGGCCTCGGCGTTGTTCGCGTGCGGTATTTCGTCAAGGAGCGGGAAGCATGAGGCATTCACACGCACTTTTGGTCGGGTTGGTCTTCGCCATACCGATGATGACCCAGCCCAGCCGCGCGCAAGTCCCATCAGTGCTGCTGTACACGCAGGCGCTTTCGCCCGCTGCCACCGTCCTTATCCAGCAGAAGCTGCGCCAGGCGGGCGTCTACGCCGGTCAGGCCGACGGCATCTGGGGACCGGATAGCCAAACGGCACTGGAGCGCTTCCAGCAGACGCGCAACCTTCAGGTCACGGGGCAGTTGAACCAGGCCACGGCGGCGACGCTCGGCGTGGCCCCCGGAGATTTGATTGTGGCACAGCCTGCCCAGCCGCCCGCGGCGGCTTCGTCAGGCGTGGTGGCGCCAGAAATCCTGAGTGCAGCGGCGGTGCGGAACTTGCAGCAGCGCCTTCGGTCCCTCGGGTTCTATCGCGGTGCAATCGACGGTCTCTGGGGTCCCGGTACGCAGGCAGGCATTGAGCGCTTCCAGCAGGGGCGCGGCCTGCAGGCGACCGGGCAAATCAATCCAGCGACCCTGCAGGCCCTGGGGCTGGACTCGAACAACCCCGCCGCGCCGCATCGGGTTCAATAAGGACTGAAGCGAGCAGCATGCGCGTCGCTCCATGTGTAAATTCAACGCGGGCATCGGCCGTGACGTGGCAATGAGCAGGAGCATGGCTCGGGTTTCGGCGTCCGGCTGAAATGACCCCCAACGTCACCGGCGTGATCGCCGCCGGGGAATGCATCGCGGGCACGGACGCAGTCACACCGATGCAACGAAAGGGCACTTCCGTCGGGGCGGATGTCGCGTCGTTCCAGATGAAGTCCCGCAGCCGATTCGTACGCCGTTTCAGAGTTGTTCTTCGAGCGGCAGGTACCGGACCAGCCAGGCCAGCGCCCGCCGCCACCATGCTGCCGCAGGTTCCCGCCGCAGCATGCGCGGCGCGTCCGCACCTCCGTCGCGCCAGCGCAGCTCTCCATCTTTCCACACCACCTGCCAACTCAATGCGGGGTCGGCCAGCCGCGCGTGTTCCGCCGCCACCTCCTGCGCTACGGTCTCATGCTGCACGAAGGCGCCCATTTCCGTGTTGAGCGCGGCTGA
>JBBSCP010000351.1:0-4875 GCA_038250135.1 Acetobacterales bacterium
ATACTCCATCAGCTTCAGCCGGAACAACGCCGAATAAAGCAGCCCGAGCCCGATCAGCATCACGCCGGTCGAGAGCGTCAGCCAGAACGGCCCGATGACCGAGCCGCGATAGCGGTTGCGAATGTCGAGCCAGGCGAGCCGTAGCGCTAGCCGCCAGCGCGCCAGGCCCAGCGTGAGGTCGGCAAGCGCACGCGCCTGGCGGTCCGGCCGGGCGGCGTCGAAAATATAAGTGGCCGAGGGCGCGGCGCTGTCCGGGGGCGTCATCAGCCCCCCTGTAGCGCCGCCAGCGCCCCGGGGCTACGTGGGGCTACTTGCTTGAGACGCCGCCCGGCACTGTCGAGGGCGCCGCACCGACGAAACCGCCAACCTCCCCGCCCGCCGCGCGCGACAGGCGCACCCGGTCGCCGCGCGCTACCATCACACGGTCGCCGACTTGGAGCCCGGCCTCGTTGGTCTGCACCACGGCGATGTCGCCGCCGCGGTCCTGCCGCACGACGAATTCCACCGCATTGCCCTGCGTCGCGCCGCGCTCGACCGCGCCGCCGGCGAGGCCACCAAGGATCGCGCCGCCGACGCCGGCGATGGCGTTGGAGCGCCAGTCGCCACCGATGAAGCTGCCGGCCAGGCCGCCAGCGACGGCGCCGCCAACCGTGCCGACGCCCGAATTACTGCCGGCCACCGTCACCGGGCGCGTGCCGACGATGGTACCGAACGAGACATCGGCCTCACCGCCGAGGGAGCGGGCCGACACCGTGTTGGCCGTATTGGCTGGCGCGCAGGCCGCCACCGCCGACAGCAAAGCCAGCGCGGCCAGCGCCGGCCGAAAATTTGCGGAGATGCGCATTGGATCCCACCCTTGTCTGAACATTGGTAACTCAACTGCCGGACGGATCGCCCGTCCGGCTTCCATAGTGCACCCTGGCGCCGTCCGACGCGATGGACCCATGTTTCGGATCACTTCAAGGCTTCCCTGCGGCAACCATGCCTTGATCTGGTCCTTGCTTCCGCTTGGTCCATTGCTGTAGGGCTTTGTGGGTTGCAGTTGACGTGCCTCCTCAACCGCACTTGCCAAAGTGCGGTAAGCGGCACGGTCAGCATGGATGCCGGGGTTGCCGAAGGGCCGCCGAGGCGGAACAGTGGGTACGGAATTCGGGGTTGGCCTGGGATGGGCGCCGCGCTGGCGGCGAACATCCTGAGGGGGGCAGGCCTCGGGAAACGAATGCCCGAAAACCGACGGAGAACGCGGATGATCCGCTTCCGCTGCACGGGGCCTGTACCTGGGTCAGGCCTGCGGGTCAGGCTGGCTCCAATGGCCGCCTGCCTGGCGCTTGGCCTTCTTGCCGCCTGTGGGCAGACGCGCGAACCCGCCGTTCGGGCGGCCGCCACCGACGGATATTGGCCGCGGCCAACCTCCTATGACCCGCCGGGCCCGCCCGGTGACCCCTGGGGCCCCTGGATTTCCCAGGCCAGCCGCCGTTTCGACATCCCCGAACGCTGGATCCGCGAGGTGATGCGACAGGAATCCGGCGGCCGCGCCTCCGCCACTTCCCACGCCGGTGCCATGGGGCTGATGCAGGTCATGCCCGGCACCTATCGCGAGTTGCAGGGCCGACACGGCCTCGGCCCCGACCCCTACCACCCCTGGGACAGCCTGATGGCCGGCACGGCCTATCTGCGCCAGATGTATGAGCTGTACGGCAACCCTGCCTTCCTCGCCGCCTACAATGCCGGACCGCGCCGGCTCGAAGACTATCTATGGGGCAACCGCGGCCTGCCGAACGAGACGCGCAACTACGTCGCGCGCATCGGCCCGCGCATCCAGGGCGCCAGCCCGGGCCGCCGCGCGGCAGCCGAGATCTATGCCGCCGCTGAAATCCCGCTGAACATTCCCGTAGGCCCGCGCCGCGCCGACAGCGCCACCATGTTGGCACTGCGGGAACAGAGCCTCGCGGCGCGGCAGCCCACCATCCAGATGGCACAGCTGCCGCCCGGCCCGGTCTTCCGGATGGAGCCGATCCCGGATGGCAGCACGTACGGCACCGCCTCCGGCGCGCCAATCGACCTGCCGCGCACGCAGTTCGCCTCGGCCGGGCCCGTGGTGGCCATGTCCCCCATCGTCAGCCCCGGTGACACGATGCGCATGGAGCCTATCGTCAGCGCGGGCGACCGCGTGACCCGCATGGACCCCATCGTCAGCCCCGGCGATCCGGGGACGGTGCAGGCCGAGCCGCTTGCTCCTGTGCTCCAAACCTCTGGCCGGAGCATGGCGCTGGCCGCCGCGCCGGTAGCGCCCTCCCGCGGCTTTTCGCTGATCCCGCAGGCCCAGGCCGGCACGCTGCCCGCGCCGCCGCGCACCCTGACCGCGCCAGCACTGGTGACTGCGCTGGCCGCCCCCGCCGCATCGCGCAGCCCGGCGCCGATTGCAGGCGGCCCAGCAGCCGGCCCTTGGGGGATCCAGGTCGGCGCTTTCGCCTCCGAAAACCTCGCTCGCGCCGCCGCCAGCCAGGCGCGGGAGCAGGTTGGCAGCGCCGGCACCCGCATGGTGGTCGAGCCGGTGACCCAGGGCCGCAGCCGGCTGTTCCGCGCCCGGCTGATTGGCCTGGGTAATCGCGGTGCAGCCGACCAGGCATGTACTCGGCTACGCGGTCGGGGCGCCTGCGTGGTGGTGGCGCCTGGCGCATGACCCTACCCTGGGCCTGACCCGACCCCCGGAACGATGTCGGGCGACGGGAAATAATCCCACCAGAACTTAAGCACCAACAAATTACTACCGCAGGTTAGTGGATTCGAAACCGACACCTATTATCATGTCGGTATGGTTATTGAGAAAAATCATGCGCCCGTCCCCAACGCCCTGCTGGGTCTCAGCCGACCGGCGGAGCCGGCGAGCCGCCCTTCGGCAGGCCGCCGTACCGCCGCGGCGCTCACCGACCAAAAGCTGCCGGCTCGCCCGAACTACCAGATAGTCTCCTCCGGTCGCGACAGCGAGGATGACGAACCCCGGGGTGGTACCAGCGATACCGCTACCGCGCTGGGCGCCGGGGTGGTGCTGGTGATTTTCCTGGCGGCCATCGGGCTCCTGCTGAACTGACGCTGGCAGGCTGAACCTTGGGCGGCATGCTTGCCCCCTCACCGCCATCGCCGCACGCTGCCTCCCTTGGCGGGAGGAACAACCCCTGACATCACATCCACTCGATGCTTTGCTGCGACCGCGCTCGCTGGCCATCATCGGCGCCTCGGATGATCCCACGCGCATCGGCGGCCGGCCAATGGCCTACATGCGCGCGCGGGGCTTCGCCGGGCGGCTGATGCCGGTCAACCCAAACCGCCCGACCGTGCAGGGTCTGCCCGCCTTCGCCACCGTCGCCGATCTGCCCGAAGTCCCCGAAGCTGCCATCATCGCCATCCCCGGCGAGGGCGCCATCGCCGCGGTCGAGGCGCTGGGTGCCTGCGGCTGCCGCGCCGCCATCGTCTTCACTGCCGGCTTCGCCGAGGTGGGCGCGCAAGGTGCGGCGATGCAGGCCCGCCTCGTCGCCGCCGCGCGCCGGCACGGCATGCGGCTCGCCGGGCCGAATTGCCTCGGCCTGTTCAACGCCACCATCGGCTACTTCCCCATCTTCACCGCGAGTTTCGAGGGCGGCTGGCCATTACCGGGAAGGGTTGGGATCGCAAGTCAATCGGGCGCCTATGGCAGCCATCTGTTCGCCGCCGCCCGCGACCGAGGCATCGGCACCCCCGTGCTGGTCACCACCGGCAATGAGGCCGACCTGCACATCGCCGACGTGATCCACTGGATGGCGGCGAGCGCCGAGGTGGAGGTCATCGCCGCCTATGCGGAAGGAATCGCCGATGGAACACGATTCCTGGCGGCACTCGCAGCCGCGCGGAACTCGGGAAAACCGGTGGTGATGATGAAGGTGGGCCGCAGCGCGCTCGGCGCCGTTGCCGCGCAATCCCACACCGCCTCCATCGCCGGCGACGACCGCATCTTCGACGCTGTGCTCGATGAATTTGGCGTGGTCCGCGCCCGCACCACCGAAGAACTGCTCGACATCGCCTATGTCGCGCAGAAGCGGATCTACCCCGGCGCCAACACGCTCGGCGTGGTGACCATCTCCGGCGGCGCGGGCGTGCTGATCTCGGACGCGGCGGAGGCGGCGGGCCTGGCCATGCCGCCCATGCCAGCCGAGGCGCAGGCGCGGCTGAAAGCGCTGGTGCCCTTCGCCAGCCCGCTCAACCCGGTCGATTGCACCGCCCAGGCCTTCAACGACATGAGCGTGATCGGCGCCTTCGCAGAGTCCATGGTGGCCGAGGGCGGCTACACCAGCGTCATCGCCTTCTTCACCGCCTGGGGCTCCAGCCCCTCCATGGCGCCGCGTCTCCGCGCCGAGCTGAAACAGGTGCTGGACCGCCACCCGGGAAGGCTGTTCGTGCTGAGCATCCTGGGCGCCCCCGAACGATTGCGGGAATGGGAGGCGGATGGCTTCCTCTGCCTCGAAGACCCTTCACGCGCTGTGGTCGCCCTGGCCGCCATGGGCCGAATCGGCGCGGCCTTCGCGCGCGCGATCCCGCCGCCCCCCGCGCTGCCGGTGGTGCGCCTGCCCGAAACGGCGCCGAACGAGGCCAAGGCGAAGCGCATCCTCGCCGCCGCCGGCATCCCGATGGCGCCCGAAGCCGCCTGCACGACCGCCGAGGAAGCGGTGGCAGCCGCCGAACGGCTCGGCTTTCCCGTGGTCGCCAAGATTCTCGCGCCCGACATCCTGCACAAAAGCGAGATCGGCGGCGTGCTGCTGAACCTCGCCGATGCCCCCGCCCTGCGCGCGGGCTTCGCCACCCTGCTCGCCCGCGCCGCCACCCACGCCCCCGCCGCGCGGA
>JBBSCP010000352.1:0-4866 GCA_038250135.1 Acetobacterales bacterium
AGGAAGTTTCGGAGGCCACGCGCATCCGTGATGCGCTGGCGGCCGGCACGCTTCACCCCTTCGACGGGCCAATCGTTCGGCAGGACGGCACGCAGGTGATCGCGGCGGGTCCGCGCCTGACGGACGACCAGATCCGCGCCCAGAACTATTTCTATCAAGGCATCGATATATCGATGCCTTGAGTTTTTTGGTGCCCTGAGATTTTTTTGATGCCCTCAGACGGCGGGCGAGCGCATCCGCGCCCTTGCCTTCGCGCCGACGCACTGTTGCGCCAGTGCCGACATCCGGTCGGTGCGCGGGGCCGCTTTGCGGCCTAACGCGACCTGCGCCGCCGCCCTACTTGATCTCCTCCTCCGCGCCGATGCCCCAAAGCTCGGCGCGGCGGAGGAAGCCGCGGTGGCCGCCGACCTGCAATTCGCACCAGGTGCTGCTGGCCTCGCACTCCCGCACCCTGGCGATGACGCCGGTGCGGAGCTTCGCCACGGTCACGCCGCCCTCCTCCGGCCGCCGCCGCAGCGTTGCATCCGGCGCGCCGGCGGCCGGGCGGATCAGCACGGTGCGCCGGCCCGCCAGAGTCGAGGAATGCACCCAGCCCTCAGTACCGTCGGGGTCGCGGATGCGACGCCAGAGCTGGAATTCGCCCACGATCATCACCGGCAGGTCACGGCGCTGGAAGGTCCATTCGATCGGGAAGGTCGTGTTCGGCCCGACCCGCATGTTCACCTCGTCCGAGCGTAGCGCCGCGTAGCGCGGCAGCGCGAGCCCGGTGACCGAGCCGATGGCGGGAATCGGCGGTGGCGGCGGCTGCGCCGGTGCCGGCGGGCGGCTGGTGGCAGCGGCGGCACCTGCCGCCGCACCTGCTGCTACCCCTGCGGCTGCGGCGGGACGGCGGTTGGTCGTCGGCGGCGGGCGGCCCGCGGCCGGCGCCTGCCCGGCTTGGCGTGGCGTGGCGGTGCTCGGGGTTGTGGGTCGCGGGGGCGTCGCCTGCGGGCGCGGGGGCGTCGCCTGTGGGCGCGGTGTTGTCGCCTGTGGGCGCGGTGTTGTCACCTGTGGGCGGGGCGCGGCGGCCGGCGCAGTCGGTGCCGTGGTGCTCGGGGCAGCGGGCGGCGTGGCCGGCTGAACAGGGCGGGGCGGCGGCAGGCTGCCGGTGGGCGCCGGCGCCGCGGATTGCGACAACGCCACCCCCGCCCCGCCCAGCAGGGCCGGTGGCAGCAGCAGCAGCGTCAGCAGGGGCAAGCGATGAAGGCGCATGACTGATCCCTTCACCATCCGGGGCCGCGCGGTCAAGCGTCTGTCAAAGGGCGAGCATCTGGCCGCTGCCCACGGCGTTCAGGAAAGTGACGATGCCGGCCACCTCGACGCCCGGCGCCAGCGACTCGGCGGCCAGCCCCTCGGCGCGAAGCCCGGCCTCGCAAGCCATCAGCTGCACGCCGAGTTCGCCCGCCGCTGCCAGCAACGCCGTAATGCCAGCGACGCCACGCGCTTCCAGTAGCGCCTCCCGCGGGTCGGCGGTCAGCGGGCTTGCGGCCAGGAACAGGCGGCAGCCGCCGTTGGTGGCGAACAGCGTCACCGCCCACCCGATCGCGGCCGCGCCGGTGGCGGCAACCAGCGCGTAATGCGCTGCCTCGTGATCGCCATGCCGCAGCAGGATGCCGAGCTTCCGGCTCACACCGAACAGGCCGGCACGGTGCCCCCGAAATGTGCCGAGAGATCCTGGATCGTCGCGTGCTCGCCGCACAGCGCGCAGGCCGGGTCGCGCTTCAGCCGCACAGTCCGAAAACGCATGTCGAGCGCATCCCACAGCAGCAGCCGGCCCGACATGCCCTCGCCGATGCCGAGGATGAGCTTCAGCGACTCCGTTGCCTGCAGCGTGCCCATCACGCCGGTGACGGCGCCAAGCACGCCGGCCTCCGAACAGGTGGGGACGAGCCCTTCCGGCGGCTGCTCCGGGTGCAGGCAGCGATGGCAGGGATGCGGCGCGCCCTCATGCGCGCGGAACACCGAAAGCTGGCCCTCGAAGCGCAGCACGGCGGCGCTGACCAGCGGCTTGCCGAGCAGATGGCAGGCATCGCCGAGCAGGAACCGCGTGGCGAAATTGTCGGTGCCATCGCAGACGAGGTCGTAGTGCGGGACCAGCGCCAGCGCCGTGGCGGGGTCCATCCGCCGTTCATGCACTTCGACGCGCACCTCCGGGTTGAGCGCGCCGATGGTCTCCGCCGCGCTCACCGCCTTGTTGCGGCCGAGGCTCGCCGTGCTGTGCGCGATCTGGCGCTGGAGGTTGGAGAGTTCCAGCCGGTCATCGTCGATCACGCCCAGCGTGCCCACCCCCGCTGCCGCCAGATACAGCGCCAGCGGCGAGCCGAGCCCGCCGGCGCCGACCACCAGAACCCGGGCCGCGCGCAGCCGCGCCTGGCCGATCGCGCCCACTTCCTCGAGCAGGATGTGGCGCGAATAGCGGTTCAACTCGGCGTCGGTGAAGTCAAGGTCCACACGTATCATATGGGCGCGCCAGGGGCGTGAGGGCAAGCAGGCTGGGGCGGCTGGCGCGCGCGTGCTATGCGGAACGCCAGATGCGAATCCTGTTTGTCACGGCGACCCGAATTGGGGACGCCGTGCTGTCCACCAGCCTGATCGACCATCTGGTCCGCGCCCATCCCGGCGCGCGCTTCACGGTGGCCTGCGGCCCGGCCGCGGCCGGCGTATTTGCAAGGATGCCGGGGCTCGAGCAGTTGATCGTGGTGGCGAAGCGGCGCTGGTCACTGCATTGGCTGGCGCTCTGGGCGCAGGTGGTGGGGCGGCGGTGGGATCTGGTAGTGGACTTGCGCGCCTCGGCGCTGGCCTGGACGCTGTGGGCGGGCAGCCGCGCCGTCGGCAAGGGCGGGCGGCGGCCTGGACATCGGCTGAGCCATATCGGCGCCGTGCTGGGGCTGGACCCCGCGCCGCTGCCGGTGGTCTGGACCGCGCCCGAGGATGAGCGGCGGGCCGCGACGCTGCTGCCGGGCGGGCCCTGGCTGGTGCTCGGCCCGACGGCCAATTGGGCGCGCAAGGTCTGGCCGGTCGAGCGTTTCGTCGAAGTCGCGCGCGCATTGACCGCGCCTGGCGGGACGCTGGAGGGCGCGCGCATCGCCGTACTCGGCGGCCCGGGGCTTGAGGAGGCCGCGATGGCGTGCCCCATGCTGGCGGCGCTGCCTGGCGCGGTTGATCTGGTCGGCGTGCTGAGCCTGCCGGAGGTTGCGGCGGTACTGCGGCGGGCGGCGCTGTATCTCGGCAATGACAGCGGCTTGATGCACCTGGCGTCGGCCGCCGGTGCGCCGACACTTGGCCTGTTCGCGCCGAGCAACGCCGCCGAATACGGCCCCTGCGGCCCGCGCGCGGTGGCGGTGCAGGCCGATGGCGCGCCTTTCACCGTGGAGATGGATGCCATCCCGACCGCGCGCGTCCTCGCCGCCGCCGAGGCGCTCCTCAAGACGGGAGCCTTTGAATGACGGGTGCTCCGCATTTTTTCGGCCGCGAAAGCGGCCTCGCGCGCAGAAAAGCCGCTCGGCCCCATACCCCAGCGCGTCGGCGCAACGGCAAGCGGCCGGATGGCCGCACCCGCTGTCTGAGGGCCAGGATATGCGCGTAGCGCATGTGATGGGCGGGGCGGTGCAGGGGGGCGCGGAGGCCTTCTTCGAACGCCTGACCATCGCGCAGCATCGCGCCGGGATGGAGGTGCTGGCCGTCATCCGGCGCGAACCCGGCCGTGCCGAACGCCTGACCGAAGGCGGGCTGAGCCCCGTCCAGCTCGGCTTCGGCGGGCCGCTCGACCTGCTGACGGGAAGAAGGCTGCGCAGCAACCTCGACGGCTTCCGGCCGCAGGTGGTGGTGGCCTGGATGAACCGCGCCACGCGCTTTTGCCGAGCCGCGAGCACGCAAGCGCCGTGGTCGCTCGTGGGGCGTCTCGGCGGGCGCTATGACCTCAAGAACTACACCGGCTGTGACCTGTTGGCCGCGAACACGCAGGGACTCTGCGCCTGGATCGCGGGCCACGGCTGGCCGGGCAATCGGCTGCGCCATGTGCCGAATTTCGCCGCTGATCTGTTCGTGGCGCCCGCTGCGGTGTCCACGCCGCGCCGGCTGCTGGCGATGGGGCGACTGCACCCGAACAAGGATTTCCCAACGCTGCTGCGCGCCCTCGCCCGCCTGCCCACCGAGGTGCAGCTCGACCTCGCCGGCGAGGGGCCTGAGCGCGCGGCGCTGGAGGCTCAGGTCCGAGAGCTCGGCCTTCTTGATCGTGTCCGCTTCCTCGGCTGGCGGCAGGATGTCGGCCCGCTGCTGGCGGAGGCGGAGATTCTGGTCGTGCCCTCGCGGGTCGAGCCGCTTGGCAATGTGGTGCTGGAAGGCTTTTCCGCCGCGCGCCCCGTGATCGCCACCGCCGCGGATGGCCCGCGCGAGGTGATGCGCGATGGCGAAACCGGCGTGCTGGTGCCGATCGGCGATGCCGAGGCGCTCGCCACCGCCATCGCCGGCGTGCTGGCCGATCCGGTCCGCGCAAGAACGCTCGCCGAGGCCGGGCGCGCGGAGTTCGAGACGCGCCACGCCGAGGCGCCGGTGCTCGCCGCCTGGGCGCGCTTCCTCGACGATGCCGCCTGGTTCGCGAAGGCGCGCGGCTGATGTGTGGCATTCAGCCGAAGGCTGATCCGTACGTCGCTCCGCCGAAGGCTGATCCGTACGTCGCTCCGCCGAAGGCTGATCCGTACGTCGCTCCGCCGAAGGCTGATCCGTACGTCGCTCCGCCGGAGGCTGATCCATGTGTGGCATAGCGGGACTTGCGCTGCGCCACGGGATGGTGCCGGACCCCGCGATCCTCGCCGCACTCGCCGCCGC
>JBBSCP010000353.1:0-4864 GCA_038250135.1 Acetobacterales bacterium
CGCATCTGCGGGTCGGAGGCGACCTCCCACCCCACCTCGACCGCAATCCGCGGCATGCCACCGCCGGCGAGCGGCTCGGGGGCCAGGCGTGTCCAGATCACCACCCCGTCAGGCGCCGGATCGCCGGAAGCGACGCCCAGAGTGAAAGGGTAGGCGCGGAACACGGGCTGCGCCACCGCGGTCCGGCTGAAGGCTGGTTGCAAGGCTGCCAAGGCAGCAGCAGCGGTCGCGCCGCGCAGCAGGCCGCGGCGTGAGAGGTCGAGGATCTGACGTTTCACACTGTCCATGTCTGGCTGTCTTTCCCTGAAGCGCCTCCTGTCTACAGGCTTGCCGGCGACTGGGCATGACATGCGGATGAAGTCCGCGGGTGGCGGGCGGGCGGTGGCCTATGTCATGCACATCATGCGCGCCCTGATACTGCCCCTCCTCGCCCTGCTGCCTTTAGCCAGCTGCGGCCAACGCTTCTCCCCCGATGCCTACGCCACCGGCGCCGTGCAGCAGGTGAACCGGGTCGAGCAGGGCATCATCGTCGGCCTGCGGCGGGTGACCGTGCAGGCCGAGGGCGCCACCGGCGCGGCTGCCGGGGCGGCGGCGGGCGGGATCGTCGGCTCCCAGACCGCGGGCGGCAACATGGTGGGCGCCATCGGGGCGGTTGGCGGCGCGCTGGTCGGCGGGCTGATCGGCAGCGCGACCGAGCGGGTGGCGGGCGATACCACCGCCATCGAATACATCGTGCGCCGGGCGGATGGCACGCTGGTCTCCGTCACGCAGCGGGACGCGATACCGCTGGCGCTCGGCGCGCGGGTGCTGGTGATCGCTGGCAGCCAGGCGCGCATCGTGCCGGACTACACGAGCGAGCCCGAACCCCCGGCGACGTCCCCGGCCGCCACGGCGCCCGACGCCTCCGCCCCCGAACCGCCCACCGCACCGATTCTGTAGCCTCGGTCCGGCAGGCTGGCACGGCGCTTGCGCTGTCTGCCGCATGCGCACCCTTCTCGCCATCCTTCTGATCCCGCTGACCCTGGTCGCGCCCAGCCGCGCCCAGGCCCAGGCAACCGCCGAGCCCGGCCGGCTTTGCCGCGCCGCGATCCAGGCGGCGGAACGCGCGGCCAATCTGCCGCCGCATCTGCTGACAGCCATCGCCCGGATCGAATCAGGCCGGCGCGACCCCGAAACCGGCGCCTTCCACCCCTGGCCCTGGACCATCAACGCCGAGGGGCGCGGGCAATTCTTTCCCACCAAGGCGGCGGCGATTGCCGGCGTGCAGGCCGAACAGGCCCGCGGCGTGCGCTCCATCGATATCGGCTGCATGCAGATCAACCTGCGCCATCACCCCAACGCCTTCGCCAACCTTGAGGAAGCCTTCGACCCGGTCGCGAATGCCCGCTACGCCGCGCGCTTCCTCACCGAGCTCAACAGCACCCGCAATGACTGGCCGCGCGCCGCCAGCGCCTATCATTCGCAGACGCCGGAATTCGCCGAGCCCTACCGCGCCCGAGTCATGGCCGCCTGGGCGGAGGAACAGGGCCGGCCGCACCCGCCAGTGCCACTCCCCAGCGCCGCGCAACTGGCCGCCGGGCCTGGCGGGGGCGGCTTTCTCGCCAACGGGTCGGCGCGTGCGGCCACCATCGCCGCCCCACCCGGCACCACCGGGCGCGGTCTCGACGCCTATCGTAGCCTGCCTGTACCGGTCGCCGGGCGCAGCAGCGCGGGAAGGTTGGCGCTGCTCGCGGCGCGTTAACGCTCGCGCAAGGGCGAGGCCCCATTTTACCGAGATCGGATTGGAGATCACCGTGTCGTTGCGCCTCAAGATCATGCTGCCTTTCCTCCTGCTCGGGGCCATGCTGGTCGCCCTGCTGGGTATCGGCCTGTTCAACACTTTGGCCGACCAGAACCGCGTCGGCGCGCAGGCCCGGGCGCATCAGCAGATTGGCCTGATGCTCGAAGCCACCGCCGCCTTCGGGGTTGAACGCGGCACGGGGAATGGAGTCCTATCCAATGCGGCCGCCTCCACGCCGGCGGCCTTCGCCCGTTTGCAGGAAATGCGTCAGACCGGCGAAAGGGCGCTCGACGCCGCGCTGGCCGCACTCGACTCCGACCCGACCGCGCCACGCCAAAACATCGCCCAGTCGCTGAACAGGCTGCGAGACAGCCGCGCCGACCTGCTGTCCTTCCGCACCGCGCTGGACGATCTGGCCCGCCAGCCCGGCACGCGGGAGGGGTTGCCCGCGCCGGCCGCCTGGTTCGCCGCGACCACGGCCGTGATCGATAATGCCGATGCGCTACGCTTGGCGGTCGAGGCCGCCACGCTGGGCGGCGGCGACGCCGCGGTAAGCGGCACCGCGCTGCGTTCCACCCTCGCTGAGATCGCCGAGCAGGCGGGGCGGGAGCGCGGCCTGCTCAATGGCATCATCGCCGCCGGTCGCGCGCCGAACGCCGTGGAGCAGCGCAGCCTCGGCGGCTTCAACGCCCGCATGAGCGCAGGATGGGAGCGCGCGGCGACCCTGGCCGGGCACCTGCCCGCCACGGTGCAGGCCGCGCTGGCCGAGGCGCAGCGCGTGCGAGATACGGATGTGGCGCCGCTGCGCCGCGCCGTGCAGCAGGCCAGCGATGCCGGCACCGCCTATCCCGTCACCGCCGCGGCCTGGTTCGCCACCTCCACGCGCGGCATCGAGCAGATCCTGGCCGCCCAGCAGGTGGTCGGGCGCGTGGTCGGCGAGGGGGTAGCGCGTCAAGGCGACAACAGCCGCATCGAAATCATCACCGATGGCGTGACCATGCTCTTCACGATCAGCATCGTGCTCGGCATGAGTCTCGTCATGGGGCGAGTGGTCACGCGGCCGATCCAACAAACGGTGGAGGCCGTCAGCGACCTGGCCTGGGGGCAACTCGACAAACCCATCTTGCAACGACGTGACCTCGCGTCGCGCTGGGCCGACGACATCGACAAGCTGCTGGTCGCAGCCGAAGGGCTGCGGCTGGGCGCCCTCGCTGCCCGCGACTTCGAAGCAACCTCCACGGCCGAGCGCGTCGCCGCCGCCGAGGAACGCAACGCGGCGTTGCGCACCATGGCGGACCGCGTGGACACCGACGTTCGCCACTCCGTGGATGCCGTGATGCTCCGCATGACCAGCCTGCGCGACCGGGCGGAGGCGGTCTCGACTTCGGCGGACAGCATCGCCCGTGATGGCGCTTCGGTGGCGGCCGCCGCCGAAGAATCCCTCGCCTCCGCCGGCTCGGTCGCCGCCGCGACCGAGGAATTGACCGCCTCGATCGGCGAAATTTCGCAGCAGATCGGCAACACCGCCCAGGCTGCCCGCGGCGCCAGCAAGCTGTGCGGCGAGGGCAGCGCCAGCATCCGTGGCCTGGCCGATGCGGTGGGGCGGATCGGCGGCGCCGCGGCGCTGATCGCCGATGTCGCGGCCCGCACCAACCTGCTCGCGCTCAATGCCACCATCGAGGCCGCCCGCGCCGGGGAGGCCGGCAAGGGTTTCGCCGTCGTGGCGAGCGAGGTGAAACAGCTCGCCGCACAGACCGCCCGCGCGACCGAGGATATCAGCCGCCAAGTGGCAGAGGTCGCCAACGCCACGAACGGCGCCATCACCGCCGTCGGCGCGATCTCCGACGCCGTGGGCAAGGTGGACCTGGCGGCCGGCGCCATCGCCGCGGCGGTGGAACAACAGGCCGTCACGACGCGTGAGATCGCCGGCATCGTCGCGCAATCCGCCGAGGCCGCCCGCGAGGTGGCACGCAGCATCAACCTCGTGGCGTCGGAAAGTGCCACCACCAGCGCCCGCGTCGAGGAAGTGCGCGGGGAGACGGCCCAGGCCGAAAAAGCGGTGGCCGATCTCAAGAGCACCCTAGCCGCCGTCATCCGCACCAGCGCGCCAGAGACCGACCGCCGCGTAAATCCCCGGCTGGCCCTTGATCCCACCTTGCAGGTCGAGCTGATGGGCGGGCCCCAGGGCAGCGTGACAGCGCAGATCCTCGACGTGTCGATCGGCGGCCTGGCTTTCGCCACCCGGGAGAAACTGGCGCCGGGCAGCCAGCTTCAGCTGCGGGCACCGGCGATCGGGCTCACGCAGATCGTGGCGCTGCGCGTACTCGAAAGCGCCGATGGCCGCCTGCGCGGCAGCTTCGTGAACCTGCCGGCCGAGGCCGAGGCAAGGCTTGCCGCCTTCA
Source organism: Acetobacterales bacterium (assembly GCA_038250135.1). Lineage (GTDB taxonomy): Bacteria > Pseudomonadota > Alphaproteobacteria > Acetobacterales > Acetobacteraceae > Falsiroseomonas. The sequence continues at coordinate 4,183 of JBBSCP010000353.1, forward strand.
TCACCGAGCGGACGAGCCTCGCCGCGTAACGCGTCAGCCGCGCCAGGCGGGATCCGGCGCGGCGAGGCCGCCATGCGCGGCGGACCAGGCGACCGGGTCCGCGAGGTAGCGGCGTAGTTCGGCGAGCTGGCCTTCCGGCAGCGTGCCGCGCGCCTCCGCCACCGGCAGCACATCCTGCCAGGTGGCGAGTGCGAAAAGCCGTGCGCCGAGGTCCTCCTCCGCTGTCACCACGCGGTCGAAGACGCCGTATTTGAACAGGACGAAGATTTGCGAGACCTCCGCCCCCGCCCGGCGGAGCGCGCGGCAATAGGCGACCTTGCTGCGGCCATCGGTGGTGACGTCACTGACCAGCAGGCAGCGGCTGCCGGGCCGAAGCGCCCCCTCGATATGCGCATCCGCACCGAACCCCTGAGGACGGCGACGCACCGTGACGAAGGGCAGGTGGAAGCGTGCGGCGAGCATCGCGGCCAGCGCCACGCCGCCCTGCTCGGTCGCCGCGATGGCCTCGAACCCGTCGAAGCCGAGCGTGTCGAGGATGCAGGCCTCTGCATCTTCCAGCAACGCCCGCCGGGCGAGCGGGAAGGACAGCGCGCGGTGCGCATCGACATAGACCGGGCTCGCCCAGCCGGAGCTGAACATGAAGGGCTTCTGGGGGCGCAGCAGGATGGCGCCGGTGTCGAGC